>JAUXFT010000067.1 GCA_030622755.1 Aestuariirhabdus sp.
GCCTACTGACAGGTCTTACTATTGCTGCCGTATTACTTAGCTGGCGGCTACAACGAATTTTTCGCAGCCACCATTTTCCCAGCAATCCTCCCAGCAATCCTCCCAGCAATCCTCCCAGCAATCCTCCCAGCAATCTTCCCAGCAATCTTCCCAGCAATCTTCCCAGCAATCCTCCCAGCAATCTTCCCAGCAACCAATAGCACGCTAGCCTTTACGGATATAGTAATAATATTTTTGGCCATGTTCTTCCTGCCCTAACAATTCATGATCCAGAAACGAACAAAACCTGGGGATGTCCCGGGTAGTCGACGGGTCCGTAGCTATCACCTCAAGCACATCACCTTTCCCCATTTCCCGGATTTTATTGTGCAGCATCATCACAGGCTCCGGACAAAGGAGTCCGCTAGCATCGAGAGTATGTGTTGGCTGAGTTTCCATTAATACAATACCAAATATAAATTCATGAGAAATTTTACCAGACCACTCCCGAAGAGCCAAAGAAATGGCCTCATCCAATCACTGATCGTCCTGTGCTTCCTCTTTCAGTACGTCTTTTATGTTGTTTGTATAAAGTTTTTATAAGACCTTCGGATTAGATACAGCAGTTTTCGACCAATCGCCAGCTTCAAAACTTGCGTTAAACAATAGTTAGTTTATAAAGTTAGTTATAGCATCCGCATATAGGGATGCTAGCTCGTTCAATGCTAAGGAGGGTTCAATGATCAAAGTTGTTGTCGAACGCATAATAGCGGATGGTTTGGGTCCACACTACGAAGAAACCATAAAAAAAACCATTTCCGGCGTAGTACATGCTGCTGGTTTCATTTCCAGCGAGTCTCTGAAAGACATAGATAACCCCAACCACAGGTTCGTCATTATTAATTGGGCCAATATACAGTCCTGGCAAATGTGGGAAGGTTCAGCGCAGCGTAAACGCTTATTGGAATCTATCCAGCCAGTACTTGAACGAGAAGAAAAAATCACTATTTTATCGCACTAAATCATCAATTTCTGGAGCCTCCCCCTACTTAACCTTTTGAGGTAGGGGATGAATGCAGTCAAAGTATCCGTATTAGTAACCATTTACCCACCATAAGCTCACAGATAACATTTCTTATTAAACCCTCCTTTTCAACGTTTAATGATTCACCTCGAAATTCTCTGCAAATCTTTAAAACCAGTCTTAGGATGTAATCTCATTCAAAAAATGACACCAACGTTTATTTGATATGAGAACGTCACTCAGCTTTGAGAATAGCAGCCAAGCATTTTGAAACTTCAGACTTCCATATTCTTTCTCTACGACCCATATCAACAAAAACCTGCGCCCTTATCAAAAAATGGCAGTGATGAAAAATCTTATATCACTGCTAAATCCCGGAAATTTTAACTTAGCAAGCCTCGCCTAAACCGGACACAAACTGTTTAACAAACAACCAGGCTCACATCGCTGACCAAATCAAGCATATGCTGTCTATGTCCGATACTACCGATCAGCTTTGTAAACTATTACAGAAGGTATACCCAACTGCTTTTACGGGTCATTTTTTATTCAAAAATCACTTTCATTCGAAATCATTCCCCCCCTCGCAACCGGGCACCAAATAAAGATTAATCTGGATCAATCTTCAATAATGACTGGTTTGGTACAAAGTCTGTGGGAGGGTATGAGTATGAGTATGTTGACAGAGCTTACATACAACATTTATCCTCCGCTGCGGGGATAGATCGCCTATATTAAATCTGTACCGATAGAAAAGGAATTAGGCAACGGGTAACGAAATATTTCCTGTTGTTTAAATAAACAGTCATAGCCTTACCGAATACCACCCATAAAATAAGAACAATAATGAGCAATTTTCGCCGCTCGGATTGGGTTCAATAAAAAGCTATGGTAAATAACAATACGTGCAACTGATGGAACCTGAAATATGAGTACGGTAACCAACACTTCGTCCTATAACTACAAGGTCGTTCGCCAGTTTGCCATTATGACGGTCGTTTGGGGGATCGTCGGAATGGTAGTAGGTGTGTTCATCGCATCACAACTGGTATTTCCTGACCTTAATTTTGAACCGTGGCTGACCTTTGGTCGCTTGCGCCCTCTGCATACCAACGCCGTTATTTTTGCGTTTGGTGGTAGTGCCCTGTTCGCCACATCCTACTATGTCGTCCAGAAGACCTGCCAGACTCGACTGTTTTCAGACAGCCTTGCTGCATTTACTTTCTGGGGTTGGCAACTGGTTATCGTCGCCGCTGCGATCACTCTTCCTTTGGGTTTCACCACCAGTAAAGAGTACGCTGAGCTTGAGTGGCCTATTGGCATTCTCATCGCCATTGTCTGGGTGACTTATGGCATAGTCTTCTTTGGCACGATAATGAAGCGCAAAGGCAAACACATTTATGTTGCCAACTGGTTCTATGGCGCATTTATTATCACCGTTGCAGTTCTGCACATCGTCAACAACATTGCCATTCCCGTCACCATGTGGAAATCCTACTCCGTTTACGCGGGTGCTCAGGATGCGATGATTCAGTGGTGGTATGGCCACAATGCGGTAGGTTTCTTCCTGACAGCGGGCTTCCTCGGCATGATGTACTACTTCGTACCGAAGCAAGCGGGACGTCCGGTTTACTCTTACCGCCTGTCCATCGTGCACTTTTGGGCCCTGATTTCTATCTACATCTGGGCTGGCCCGCACCACCTTCACTACACTGCACTACCTGACTGGGTACAAAGCCTGGGCATGGTAATGTCCCTGATCCTGTTGGCGCCTTCATGGGGCGGTATGATCAACGGTATGATGACCCTGAGTGGTGCCTGGCACAAACTGCGTACCGATCCGATACTTCGCTTCCTCGTGGTATCCCTGTCTTTCTACGGCATGTCGACCTTTGAAGGGCCGATGATGGCAATCAAGACCGTTAACGCACTGTCACACTTCACCGACTGGACAATAGGCCACGTACACGCAGGTGCACTGGGCTGGGTAGCAATGGTATCCATTGGTTGTATATACCACCTGATCCCCAAACTCTGGGGTAAAGAGCAAATGGCCAGCGTTTCACTGATTAATACTCACTTCTGGTTGGCAACTATCGGTACCGTTCTGTATATCGCTTCCATGTGGGTCAACGGCATCACCCAGGGGCTGATGTGGCGTGCGGTTAATAACGACGGAACCCTGACCTATAGCTTTATCGAGTCTGTACAAGCCAGTGAGTTTGGCTACATCGTACGCGCTATCGGCGGATTCTTGTTCCTGTTGGGAATGGTGCTGATGGCATACAACACCTGGGTAACCGTTCGTAGCGCTGACCCCGTGAAAGCGAACGCTGCGGCGCAGATGGCCTAAGAGGGATAAAAAATGAATCATGATATTGTCGAAAAAAATATCGGCCTGATGATCGTCGGGATAGTGATTGCTATCAGTTTTGGCGGTCTGGTTGAGATCGTTCCTCTGTTTTTCCAGGACGAAACAACCCAACCCGTTGCCGGTCTAAAGCCAAACAATGCACTGCAACTTGAAGGACGTGATATTTATATTCGTGAGGGCTGCGTTGGCTGCCATTCACAAATGATCCGTCCATTCAGGGCAGAAACCGAGCGTTATGGTCACTACTCCGTTGCTGGCGAGAGCGTTTATGATCACCCATTCCTGTGGGGCTCCAAGCGTACCGGACCTGATTTGGCGAGGGTTGGTCAACGTTACTCTGATGACTGGCACCGTGTTCACCTGATCAACCCACGTGATGTGGTACCGGCATCCATTATGCCTGCTTATCCTTTCCTGGCTGAGAACAAGCTCACCGGAAAGTATACCGCGGCCAAGATGAAAGCCCTTCGCATCGTTGGCGTGCCTTATACCGATGAAGATATCGCCGGGGCTGCTGATGCTGTTCGAGGCAAAACCGAGCTGGACGCAATAGTTGCGTACCTGCAAAATCTTGGCACTGTTATTACGCAGAAACGGTAATCACTTTGGATATCAATACTTTACGTGGTCTGGGGACCGTTCTAGCACTCATAGCCTTTATAGGGATTTTTCTCTGGGCTTATAGTTCTAGCAAGAAAAAGGACTTTGACGAAGCCGCGCAACTGCCCTTCGCTGACGAGCCAGACACACAAAAAAATGCTGATCAGGAGAATAAATCATGACTAGTTTTTGGAGTTGGTGGATCATCCTGCTAACCACCACGAATGTTGTGCTCGTCACGTGGCTGCTATTTGCCAACCGCACAACGACCCTGGGTGGAGGACAAACCACTGGACACATTTACGACGGCATCGAGGAATACGACAACCCGTTACCGGGTTGGTGGTTCCAGATGTTCGTTGTCACCATTGTGTTCGCCGTTGGCTATGTTGCCTACTACCCGGGAATGGGTAACTTCAAAGGATTTGGGGGCTGGACTTCACTTGGTGAATATCAGGAAGAGATGGCCGAAGCAGAAACCAAGTACGGTCCTATTTACGCCAAGTTTAATACCATGAGCGTGGAGGATGTTGCCAAAGATGAACAGGCCGTTCAGATGGGACAGCGTATCTTTTCCAACAACTGCTCTTTATGCCATGGTTCAGATGCGCGTGGCAGCTTCGGATTCCCTAACCTGACCGATGGTAGCTGGCTCTATGGAGGCACTGCTGATGCCATCAAGACCAGTGTCAGCGAAGGTCGTAAGGGTCAAATGCCTGCATGGGGAGCCGTTATTGGCGAACAAGGGGTTACTGACGTTACCGCCTATGTTCGTTCGCTGAGTGGCCTTGAAACTGACGCTGATGCCAATCAATTGGCGTCAGGCAAGAAAGTATACGACGCCACCTGCTCAGCTTGTCACGGTACTGATGGTACTGGTAACCAGGCCTTGGGTGCACCTAACCTGGCCGATAACTCATGGCTATACGGTTCATCGCCAGCACGAGTTGCCTACACTATTCGTACTGGTCGTAACGGTGTAATGCCGGCTTGGAAAGACATCATCGGTGAAGACAGGGTACACCTTGTCTCAGCGTATATTTACAGTTTGTCTGACAAGTAACCCTTTACCGACTACCGCATCGGGTAGTCGGTTTTCCATAGCGCCGTATGTAATGGCAGCGCTATGGAAAACCGACCAAACACCTACTATTTTATTTGCCTTCCAAGGCAACATCTTCCCTTCGGATGACTGATGAGCACACCAAAAAATTCCAAGGCAGATAAAAACAGTCCTGTTGAAACCATCGAAGTCATGGATTTATACCAGAGCCGTGAACAAATCTACACTCGCTCTTTTAAAGGAATCTTTCGTAACCTTCGAATCGTTGGCGGTTGGTTCCTGTTTGCCCTCTATTTCGGCTTTGCCTGGATAAACTGGAATGGGCAGCAGATCGTTTTATGGGATCTTCCTGCACGTAAATTCCATATGTTCGGCACCACCTTTTGGCCCCAGGATTTCATGCTGCTCTCCGGATTACTAATCATCTCAGCATTCGGACTTTTTTTCGTCACCGTGCTGGCAGGCCGAGTCTGGTGCGGTTATACCTGCCCACAAAGTGTTTATACCTGGATTTATATGTGGGCCGAAAAAATCACCGAAGGTGAACGCAATAAACGTATAAAGCTCGACCAGCAAGGCATGAGTGCCAATAAATCCCTGCGCAAACTAGCCAAACATGGCATCTGGCTAGCGTTAGCTCTTGCAACCGGCATCACCTTTGTCGGCTATTTTGTGCCTATTAGAGAGCTGGTTCCGCAATTACTAAGCTTTGACGCCGGCGGCTGGGCAACATTTTGGATCCTGTTCCTTACTGTATGCACCTACCTGAACGCCGGCTTTCTCAGGGAGCAGGTCTGCATGTACATGTGCCCCTACGCCCGCTTCCAATCTGTGATGTTCGATCAGGATACACTGGTTATCTCTTATGACCCTCGCAAGGGCGAAACAAGAGGCCCCCGTAAGCGTGATGCCGATTACAAAGCTGAAGGCCTCGGTGAATGTATCGACTGTATGGCCTGCGTTCATGTCTGTCCGGTAGGCATCGACATTCGTGATGGTCTGCAGTATCAGTGTATTGGCTGCGCTGCCTGCATCGACGCCTGCGATAGTATTATGGAGAAGATGGAATACCCCAAAGGGCTAATCAGCTATACAACAGAGCACAACCTCGAAGGCGGCAAGACCAAAATCATGCGCCCTCGCCTGTTTGGCTATCTCGCCGTTTTACTCGTCATGATCGGCATGGTGATATACACACTTAACACCCGCATACCACTAACCCTTGAAGTGCTGCGCGATCGTAACGCCCTATACAATGAGACCAGCCAGGGCATGATTGAAAACGTATACACCCTCAAGATTGCCAACATGGACGAAATCGACCACCGTTTCCAAATAACACCGGCTGGCCTCGAAGGTTTACGCTACGAAGGCAAGGAGGTTGTACTGGTCAAATCCGGTGACGTTGCCTCTGTACCAGTCAGACTACAAATTGACCCTGCCCACACTAAATTAGGCAATAGTGACATCAGTTTTAAGATACAATCACTCGAGCAAGAAGAGGTTCAGGCATCTCAAGAGAGTCGCTTTATCACTCCCACCAAGTTATGAGTAGTCTAGAAATGCAAGCTAATCCTACTAACATTGCCCCATGGTATCGCCAGGGGTGGTTCTGGTTTATTGTCAGCATCCCGATGGCATCTGTTTGTTTGGGGACTACTATGCTCATAGTAGCCTTCACCAATCCCGACACTCTGGTAAAAGACGATTACTATCGGGATGGTAAAGCAATAAATCAGGTCATCGCTCGTAACCTGCACGCAGAAACGTTACAGCTAAGCGCCGATATAAATATCGATGAACTGACGGGAGAAGTACTGGTTCAACTCAACAGTCTCGAGGATCAATATCCAAAGACTTTACAGCTCAGCTTCCTCTCCCCCACGCTGGAAAAAGAGGATCAAACACTCACCCTCCAGCAGATTTCTCCTGACCGTTTTATAGGCCAACTGGAAAGCAAATTCACCGGGCGTCGGTACATCCATCTGGAAACGATTTCAGCTCAAGAATCACACAAGCCGTCTGAGGATGGATGGTTAATTGAAGCCCATCACCATGTGCAAGCCGGAGAAGACTTTCACATTGGATACTACAAACCCTGAATAGCATGGTTGATACAGATCAGCGATGTTATCACTGCGGTGAAGTGATTCGTGGCAGCCATCCATTTGAAGCTCAGGTAGAAGGGCAGCTCCGCCCAATGTGCTGCATGGGCTGCAAGGTGGTTGCCGAGGTTATCGATCAAGGCGGACTTGGTAACTATTATCGCTATCGTTCCGCCAACGCAATCACTCCTGAATCACTTGCTGCAGACTACCTTGCCGAGCTCGAACTGTATGACCGGCCCGAGGCGCAAAAATCATTTGTTCATCACCATACCGATGGAACATCTCAGGCAACACTGATCATCGAAGGTATCACATGCGCAGCATGCACCTGGCTATTAGAGCAACAGCTGCGCCAATTCGAAGCCGTTGAATCCGTCAATGTTAACCTGAGCACCCACCAGGCGAGTATTCAATGGCATCCGGATCAGATTCAGCTCAGCTCTCTGCTGCATTGCATTGCCAGCATCGGCTACCGCCCTCACCCGTATTTGCCTAGCAAACAGGATGAAATTGCCCAGCGAGAAAAACGAGCTGCTATACGCCGGTTAGCCGTTGCCGGTATCGGTATGATGCAAGTTATGATGTACGCCATTGCGCTGTACGCCGGCGCCATTCAAGGCATGGATCAAGCTCACCGGGATTTCCTGCGCTGGGTAAGCTTTATAGTGGCAACTCCGGTGGTTATTTACTCGGCGCGACCATTCTTTTCTGCATGTTTACGTGATATCAAGACACGCCATCTTAGTATGGATGTACCGGTATCAATTGCCATTGGTGGTGCTTATCTGGCAAGCATCCGGGCAATTTTTTATGGCGCTGGAGAAGTATATTTTGACTCCGTGTGCATGTTTACATTTTTATTGCTACTTGGCCGCTTTCTTGAAATGCGGGCACGCCACAATACCAACCGAAGCGGTAATGCCTTATTAAGCTTACTGCCAGCAAGCACTCTTCGTCTTACTGAGTCTGGAGAAGAACGAGTCCCGGTAACAGATTTATCAATTGGCGACAGGGTAAAAGTAGCCCCGGGTCAAAACATCCCCGCTGACGGTATCGTACTGCAAGGCGACAGTAGCGTAGACGAATCAGCCCTTACCGGTGAATACCTGCCTATCCACAAGCAGACCGGCGATACGGTTATCGCCGGCAGCGCTAATGCCGAAAATACTCTTCTGATCGAAGTTACCGATACAGGCACCGAAACACGCCTTTCTGCCATTGTTCGCTTACTCGACCGAGCCCAGGCCGAAAAACCAGCTGTTGCAATGATAGCCGATCGGGTAGCGAGCTGGTTTGTTGGGGCGGTACTAATTACCGCTCTTGCTGTATTTACCTTTTGGTTTAGTGAATCACCTCAGAATGCGTTCTGGATCACTCTCTCTGTACTCGTTGTCACCTGTCCCTGTGCACTATCCCTTGCAACGCCAACAGCATTAACGGCGGCTACTGGATACCTGCATAGTCGCGGTTTACTCGTCACTCGTGGCCATGTATTAGAGGGACTCAACAGCATCACTCACGTGATTTTCGATAAAACCGGGACATTAACAAAGGGTTCACTGACCCTCGAAGAAACGCTCCCCCTCTCATCTTTAGATAGCCAACAACTACTTACCCTGGCCGCACGACTTGAAGCCGAATCGGAACACCCTATTGCTCTCGTATTTAAGGATCAAACCCTCTCAGCTGCGGACAATCTTCGCCATGTAACTGGAGATGGCGTAGAGGGCTTTATAGATAACGTCCGTTATCGGCTGGGTAAGCCGGGATTCGCTGCCGAAGGGCTTTCAAGCGTTTCACCTCCACATAAAACCGGTCAATGGCTATTACTGGCCAACGAGGAAAATGCTTTAGGCTGGTTCCGCCTTAATGACCAACTTCGGCCTGAGGCTAGACAAACCGTACTTCAGCTTCAACAGATGGGGTATCAAGTAGAACTGTTAAGCGGAGATACAGAGTATGTAGTGGCTTCAATAGCTGAATCATTGCGTATTGAAACAGCTATTTCAGCTGCAACTCCTGACATCAAACTGAATCATCTGCAAACTCTACAGGCTCGCGGTGCTAAAGTTCTTATGGTGGGTGACGGAATAAATGATGTGCCGGTTCTGGCTGCTGCCAACATTTCAATGGCAATGGGCAGCGCTTCTGATCTGGCAAAAACCAATGCCGACACGGTACTTTTATCCGGCGATCTCAGCCAGCTCCTTGACGCTCTGGGTATCGCCAGAAAAACTCGAACTATCATTCGTGAAAACATCGCCTGGGCCCTGGGTTATAATTTACTCGCGTTACCATTAGCCGCTGCAGGATTTATCGCTCCCTGGATGGCAGCAATAGGCATGGCTTGCAGTTCACTAATCGTGGTAGGTAATGCATTACGGCTTGGTACATTCACATCCAATGTAACCGAAACGCCAGCATCGTAACGGAGTTACCCTTGGAATCGATTTACCTACTCATACCTATAGCCCTTGTGTTTGTTGCCCTGGGTGTTTGGTTGTTTTTCTGGGCTGTCGACAATGGTCAATTTGACGATTTAGAAGGTCCCGCGCACAGCATTCTCTTCGATGAAGACGGACCACGAACCGACAGTTCTGCTCCACCTTCTGAGCAAGTGCCGGAAAAAAATCAATCCTTATCAAAACTGACTGATACCGCTCAGCACAACGAAGACAAGGCGAACGATGCTTGACCCGGTAATGCTAGCCACCGCATTCGGTTTAGGCTTATTGGGTGGAGCCCACTGCATTGGAATGTGTGGCGGTATAATGGCAGCCTTGAGCACAACCCTTCCGGAGCGGTCTAACAACCACCATCGACTGATACTCCTGCTGAGCTACAATCTGGGACGTATCACCAGCTATACCGCAGCAGGCATAGTCATCGGTAGCCTGGGCTGGGCGCTACAACAACAAGGCTCAAACATTATTACCGGAATGCGGGTCGTGGCAGGCGGTTTATTAATTGCGATGGGGCTATATCTAGCCAACTGGTGGCGTGGGCTCATTGCCATTGAGCGCATCGGCAGTTTTCTCTGGAAGTTCCTGCAGCCAGTTGCCAGTGGATTACTGCCTGTAAAAAACTCGAGGCAGGCTATTTTTCTGGGATTATTATGGGGATGGCTACCTTGCGGATTGGTTTACAGCACCCTTATCTGGGCCAGCACCAGTGGCAATCTGGTTCAATCCGGCATGATCATGTGTTTTTTTGGACTGGGTACGCTACCCGTAATGCTTGGCAGTGGATTTCTGGCTAATTCCGCTACGCAGTTGATACGGAATAATACAACCCGAAGTGTTGCTGGCATACTCGTCATTATATATGGGATATGGACAATTCCCGGGCCCCACCAGAGCTGGCTAATGTCTATGGTTGGTTCGGTATCTTGAGCTGTTTGATTGGAATCAACGAAACCCATTAAGCCTCGCTGTAGAATCCATAACTAATCGTAGCCAGAACCGCACAACTCTATGACGCCTGGTCTACCTCTACAACTGATGCACCAAACGTATCAACACAGGAAGTAACTACCACATGAACAGTACTTTGGAATGGGATCTGGAACTGATCAAACGCTACGAAGGTGCTGGCCCTCGCTACACTTCCTATCCAACAGCCGTGCAATTCCATGAGTTATTTGGTTTTGATCAATACCAACAAGCCGTAGCGCAGAGTCGTGAAAAACTAACCCCACTTTCGCTCTACTTCCACCTCCCGTTCTGCACACACGTTTGTTACTACTGTGGTTGTAACAAGGTAATCACCAAGGATCGCAGCAAAGCAATTCCCTATCTTGCTTTGTTACACCGCGAAATAGAAATGCAGGCAGCGCTTTTTAACCCTGAGCAAAAAGTACAACAACTGCACTGGGGCGGCGGCACACCCACATTCCTGAGCGTACCCCAGATGCAAAACCTTATGGCCAAAACACGGCAACATTTTAATCTGGTCGATGATAATGAAGGCGATTTTTCCATCGAAATAGACCCTCGGGAAGCTGACTGGACAACAATGGATGCCCTTCGCAACATGGGCTTCAATCGTTGTAGCCTGGGAGTTCAAGACCTTGACCCTAAAGTCCAGAAAGCCGTCAACCGTGTGCAATCAGAAGATGAAACCATGGCGATCATTGAGGCCGCTCGCACATTACAGTTCCAGTCCATAAATATTGACTTGATCTACGGACTACCGTTTCAAAGCGAACAAAGCTTTATGACTACGCTTGAAAAGGTGATCGAAATTTCCCCCGACCGCCTTTCAGTATTCAACTATGCGCACCTTCCTGAGCGGTTTATGCCTCAGAGGCGCATTAACACCGAAGATTTACCCTCTTCTGCTGAAAAGCTTGCGATCATGCAAAATACAACTGAAAGGTTACTGGAAGCAGGTTATGTCTATATCGGCATGGATCATTTTGCTCGTCCTGACGATGAATTAGCCATCGCTCAAGATTCCGGGACCCTGCACCGCAACTTCCAGGGCTACACCACTCATGCGCACTGTGACCTTATCGGCATGGGTGTATCATCAATCAGCCAAGTCAACGGCGCATATAGCCAAAACCACGCCGATATCAAACTCTACATGAATCGCATTGAGAATAATAAATTTGCTATTAAACGTGGACTGGTAATGACTGAGGATGATTTCATTCGTCAAGCCGTGATCTCCGAATTAATCTGCCATTTCACCCTGGATTTTGACACCACCGAAGCTGCATGGAATATCAACTTCAGTACCTATTTTGCCAATGAGCTTAAACAACTCCAGCCTATGCAAAAAGATGGGCTGATTAATATTGACGACAAAGGCATCCAGGTTACCGGCCGTGGTCGCTTATTAATTAGAAATATCTGCATGCAGTTTGACAATTACCTCTCCCGAGAAGATAACAAAGGACGTTTTTCGAAGGTGATATAAGCGATATTGTGAGAAGTCTTAAGATTTTCAGGGTAAAACGTTTTGTTTTACCCTGACATCCCCTAGAATGTTGGATTGAAATCAACCTGACCGAAGGGGGCTGCATCAACGATGAGCTCTAAAATCAATATTAAGCATGTCAACCATGTCGACTGCAAAGAGTGCAGCCTCAGTTCTCTTTGCCTGCCTATCGCCTTGCATATTGAAGAAATAGATCAGCTAGACGCCATCATCAAACGAGGTCGTCCACTGAAAAAAGGAGAGCACCTTTTTATAGAAGGCGATCCCTTTAATTCTCTCTATGCGGTTCGCTCAGGAGCCCTAAAAACATACACCTCCACTAACGAAGGTGAAGAGCAGATTACAGGGTTCCAGCTCCCCAGTGAAATTCTTGGATTGAGCGGGATGGATGGCGAGACCTACCCTGTTTCCTCTCAGGCGATGGAAACCACCATGGTCTGCGAAATCCCCTTTGAAAAACTGGATGAACTTTCTGAGAAGCTTCCGAAGTTGAAAAAACAGCTGATGTTATTGATGAGTCGTCGTATCCGTGACGATCAACAGATGATGCTGCTGCTCAGTAAAAAGAATGCCGATGAGCGCATCGCAACATTCCTGGTGAACCTGTCAGCACGCTTTCGCCGCAGGGGATACTCACCCAACGCTTTCAGGCTGGCCATGTCCCGAAACGAGATGGGAAATTATTTAGGCTTGGCTGTTGAAACCGTTAGTCGCGTGTTCACCCGATTCCAGCGCAGTGGATTACTCGAAGCCAATGGCAAAGATATAAAAATTCTCGACCCTGAAAATCTGTGCGCTCTCGCAGGAGGGCGTGTGATAGACACTGTAAACCAATCAGCACAATCACACTAAAAGCACTGTATCGGCCCGGGGTGACCTTTAGGGATATTACTCCACTTTACTTGTTGCCAAAATCTCATCGAATGATCACAGATAGCTTTGTTCAACGCTATATCGAAACTGAGTTCACTCATATAGTGCTCTGGATGCCCGTGGATTCTTATTAGGCTCAGTACTCGCCTATGTACTCAACAAACCTTTAGTACTATTCCGGAAACAGGGTAAATCACCTGCAGAGACTCTCAGTGAACCTTACGATATTGAATACGCTCAGGCAGTCATAGAAGTTCACAAGGATGCGATCCCCAAGGGCGACAATGTTCTATTGCTGGACGACCTCATTGCAACCGGTGGCACCCTCATAGCAGCAGCTTCCCTGATTCATAAAATGGGATCATAAAATGGGATCATAAAATGGGATCACAGGTATACGAAGCTGCCGCTATCATAGATCTACCAGATCTTGGCTACAGTCAAAAAATTCAGGATCTCAACATATCCATCTATGCCCTTTGCGCTTTCTGAGTCTGCCAGATATCAGCTCTTCACAAAACATAACAAGTCCCCTTATTCAATCTAAAATAGCCTGTATCTCCCCATAAACGGTTTATCCGACGAATTTTCACTTATTCCCCAGCCAACCTCTTCACACCAAAAAATCAGCCTAAATCAGGTACTAAATTCCAAAAATAACTAAAAACTACATACGTAGATAACAAAACAGTCCTTCTAGCAAAAAAATCTCTTTAAAACAGCCTGTTAGGCCAACTATTTAAGTCTAAAATCAAAAGTGGGGGGTAACTTCAATATCATTACAATACCATTGAAGTTACCAGGCTTGTGACACAGGAATAGCAAACCTGTTGAGTAAGCCGTAAGTACTGCTCTGGAGCAAAACCAGCGCAATTCTTCACAGGAGTAGGTGATGGGTATTTTTGCAGAGGAGCTGGGTCTTTATGTGATCCGACCTACGCTCAATATTCTTGGGGCCTATAGCCCAACAGCACAACAACTGTTAATTGGTACCGCCGCAGTAGAAAGTGACTTGGGGAGTCACCTTCACCCGCAGGAAAGGGATGGTCTGGGTATTTACAATATTTCTGCAGAAACGCATCGGCAGGTTTGGGATAACTACCTTGTACATTACCCAGACCTGGCTAGCAGTGTACGTGGGCTAGCGAGCCAGCGTACATTCCTGCAGAACCCACACGATGAGCTGGTGACCAATCTGGCGTACGCTACGGCAATCGCATGGTTTGCATACCTCCATGCCGGAGCAAATATAAGTGATATACAGCCTGATGACACGGAATCGTTAGCCCAGGTCTGGTGGAGATATTATCGACCCTCTCAAGTAGGTCCAACGACGTTTATTAATCACTGCCCTCATGCTATAGCAGCCTGATAGCTGTTTTTAGACGTTTACCTATGGCTTTGTAAGCCCATGGCTGCTGTTATCCTGCAGCCATGGTTTTTCCTATTTGGATCATTGACGTCAATGTTTCGCTATAGGATAAAAATCCACACCTCAGACACTGCACCCAATACGCATACCGAAGAAAGCTGGCATTCCGCTATCGATACTGCTAAAAATCGTTAACGCGACCACGGCCACATACTCTATGAAAATTCTTATTGCACCCGATGCTTTCAAAGGATCCCTAACAGCAGCGCAATTTTGTGATATCGCTCGTTCAGCCATCCTACGCCTACGTCCAGAATTCCAGGTTGATTGCTGCCCATTAGCCGACGGCGGTGAAGGCACTGTTGATGCCTTAGTCGCTAATACTGATGGTACGCTGATCACTGTACCGGTACATGGACCCCTTGGTGAATCGATCAATGCAACCTACGGCATTCTTGGTGATGGCCATACTGCAATCATAGAGATGGCTAGCGCTTCCGGCTTGCCATTGATAAAGCCTTCTAAACGTAACCCAATGCACACATCAACCTACGGCACCGGCGAACTGATTGTTGATGCCCTTGAGCGTGACTGCCGACATATCATTCTTGGCATTGGGGGTAGTGCTACCCATGACGCTGGTGCCGGAGCGATGGCAGCACTGGGAGTTTTACTGCTTGATGA
>JAUXFT010000108.1 GCA_030622755.1 Aestuariirhabdus sp.
GATGCACAGCGTAGACTTCGCTCCCATTGCTGAATTACAAACCCAGCAACGCTGGGAAGAGTTGGGCGAGCTGTTGGCGCTAAGTGCTTCCCGCCTTGAAAGCGCTGGAGCAGAAGGAATACTGATCTGTACTAACACTATGCACCGGGTTGCGGACAAGGTGGTTGAACAATTGAATGTGCCCTTGCTGCATATCGCCGATGCTACCGCGGAGCGTTTGCTGGAAGATGGTATTGAGCGGGTCGGTTTGTTAGGCACAGCCTTCACCATGGATCAGGAGTTTTATAAGGGGCGTTTGCAGCAGGTGTACGGATTGGAAGTCATTGTTCCTGAGTCCGATGATCGCTCACTGGTACATCGAACCATCTATGAGGAGCTGTGTTTGGGAGTGATCGATGATGGTTCTCGTGAAGGATTTGTGTCAGTTGTCGAGCGCTTGCAGTCAAAAGGTGCTCAGGCGGTGATACTGGGTTGTACTGAAATTGCGTTGTTGCTGTCAGCCGAAAATGTGCAGCTGCCGTTATACGACACTAGCGAAATACATTGTCAGAAAGCCGTAGAATTTGCGTTGGAGCCTTGAATAGTCTTGAGCACCTATAAGAACACTTACAAGAGCAGGTGAGGGGTAAGTTTGAGAGTATGCCCCCGAGACTAAATAGCAGCCTGTCCTGGGAGTTTGTCTGACTTAGGTGCTCGTTACGAGAGAAAGACTGGTTTGAGGCAGTTTTTAGACTCTTTTGAGGCGAATAGTCATTCTATTAAACAAGAAAGAGCATAGAAAATGACCAAATCCGGCTTTTTCGCAGTAGGGCAACCCTGAGTCCGACAGACTCCTGAAATACTATTTATATCTGCAAACCGTAAAATATCGATAGTGTTCAGGTTGGAAACCTGTGATGGAAAGCCTGCTAAAGGAGTGGAGCTTTGCAGGTAAACACTTGGCTGAAAGCACGCTGCGAGAACGCCTTTGTAAGGAAATTCTTTATCAGGAACACTTTGTTGAAAAGTTATTTGTTAAAAAAAGACCCGGGCAACCGTTAGGTCGGGCGGGTCTGGAAAATCAGGCGTTCTCTACATTAAAGGTCTTCGACAATGCTCTTACTGAAGCTTTTCTCGCAGTATTTGCATTTGAGTTGGATGTCGTTGTTTTTTTGCTTGACGGTAAAGTAACTTTGGACCGGTTCGCTATGGGAAATACAGTTGGAGTTCGGGCAATCGAAGGCTGCCTGAACTACGTCTGGCAGAGACATCTCAAACTTATCCTTGATGATGTAGTTTTCGATGACATTGATGGTGGCGCCCGGTGCAAACAGCGCGAGCTGGTTAGCTTCTTCCTCGGTAAATAAAAGATTTGCTACTTTTATCAGGTCCTTCATGCCCAGATTTTTGCTCGGCAGATTGAAACCCACGGTGATTTTTTCCTTGAGCTTGATCAGTTCCATGCGCTTAAGGATCTTCATGCCCTGGCCAGCAGGAATGTGATCGATCACAGTACCCGTTTTAATCGCTTCTACTTGTAGTTTGTTCGCCATTATCTGTTCCCTTAAATCTGTTCGTTCAACACTAGAGCCAACAACGCTTCGCGCGCGTAAACCCCGTTCTGTGCCTGCTCGAAATAATAGGCATAAGGGGTTTTGTCGACTGCCACGGCGATCTCATCAACGCGGGGCAATGGATGAAGAATTTTGAGGTTGTCCCTGGCACCCTTAAGCGTGTCCAGGGTGAGGATATATTTCGCTGCCATGTGCTTGAATTCTGTTTCATCAAAGCGCTCTTTCTGGACACGCGTCATATAGATGATATCGGCTTCGGGGACGGCCTCTTCGATAGTATCGAAACGACGGTGATGAATGTTTTTCTCGTCCAGTTCGTCGGTAATGTATTCAGGCATGCCGAGCGCATCGGGTGCGATAAAGGCAAAGCGACAGTCGAATGCCGACAAAGCCTGGGTCAACGAATGGACCGTACGGCCATATTTGAGATCACCGACGAAAGCGATGTTCAGGCCGTCCAGTTTCTTCTGGCACTCATAGATGCTGAACAGATCGAGCAGGGTCTGGGTCGGATGCTGGTTGGAACCGTCACCAGCGTTAATGACTGGCACAGACGAGAACTCTGAGGCGAGTCGTGCTGCCCCTTCCTGAGGGTGCCGCATAACAAAGGCATCGACGTATGAGGCGATAACCTGGACGGAATCTGCCAGAGTCTCTCCCTTCTTGGCCAGGGAGGTGTTTGCGCCGTTATCAAACCCGATGAAGCTACCGCCCAGTCGCTGGATGGCCGTTTCAAAGGAGAGTCTGGTACGGGTTGATGCCTCGAAGAAGCAGCTAGCTATTACTTTGCCTTGCAGCAAGCCAGGATTCGGATTGGATTTCAGCTCGGCGGCGGTTTCCACGATGAGCTCCATCTCTTGCCGTGAAAAATCGGGAATCGAGATGATGTGTTTTTGATAGAGCGGGTTGGCCATGTTTCTATCTCACTTGTTCAGCTAGTATCTTGTAAGCAAAAAAAAGCCCCTTGGTAAGGGGCTTTAATAGAATATTCAAAGAACAGAAAACGATACCACGGCTGGTACGAGCAGCTCGATGGGTGGGTCGAATGATGGTGTTACTATTCATCTAATTCCTGTTCAAGGGCATTTGTGCCAGGTACAGCGCAAATTTTTGCGAATTGTACTCCCGCGCTGTAAAACTTCAAGTCATATCCGTACGATTGCGATGTATCTTAGAGGATCTATTGTACTCGTTCCAGTTCGTGCCAACTATTCAGTATGAATCTCTATATCTCTGTAAAGGGTTGGGCGAATCTGCCAAATAATGACCCGGATGATCCGTTTTTGAAGTAAGAGCCTGACAGGTTGCAGTTTGTATGGGCTCGTATCGACTGAAAGTCATCTTAGCTCGGTATATCCTCAAGGGTGAATACACGCACCTCTTTCTGTTTGCCTCGAATGGCCACTTTGCCAATCTCACGGGTTGTTTCATTGCTGAGTTGCCTGACCGTGGATTCGGCGATCAAAATGCGAGTGCCGTATTCCTTGTTCAGGTTTTCCAGACGGGATGCGAGATTAACCGCATCACCATGCACCGTATAGTTTTGTCGATTGGGAGCGCCGACATTTCCGGCGATCACTTCACCACTATTGATACCAATACGACAGCGCAGGGTTTGCTGGTTGAACTGCTCGGACGAAATACGAGACAGAACCCTGCGTGCGGCGTTCACCGCTCTTTGTGCATGATCAGGCTGAGGGTTGGGGATGTTGAAAATTGCCAGCACCGCATCACCCTGGAACTGGGTGATAATCCCGCCTTCTGCTTCCAGCTCTTCAGATATCATCGAGAAAAAAGCATTCAGGGTTTTCAATAATTGTGGCGCGGAGAGTCGTTCGCTTAAGGCGGTGAAACCTTCCATATCAATAAAGAAAATGGTTGCATTTTCCTGTTGGGGTTCGAGCTTGCCTTGTTGGGTGAGCATTTTGCGGGCAATGTCGGGTGGTACCAGCTGACCAAACAGGTTACGCATCTGTTCCGTTTGTTTAAGCCCTTTGGTCATTCGGTTGAAAGCATTGGCAACCTGATCAAATTCACGTACCGGGCTGCCGCGCATGGGCTCAACCTGATCAAGGTGAGCATCTTTAATGGCCTCAAAGCTATGGGCGATTTCCGAGAAGCGACTGCCTATGCGGCGGGTAAATAACCAGCTCAGGCATATAAATAGAATGAGTAGCAAAATGCTGAAAACAATCTGGAAATACAGGGTGTTTTTTTCCTCGCGAAGTTGTTGGGTCGATATGCTGATGCCAAGAATGATGGGTACCTCGGCGTAGTCACGGATCTCGCTATAGATATAGATCCATTCCTGCCCGGCATATCGCAGGTTATGGCTATGTTGGCCCTCGCTCAATTTGATCATCCTGTTGGGTTCTGCCAGGGGCGACCAGATCCGGGATATCGGGTGGGGCGCAAGATCGGAAATATCGCCGAGTGGATTTTCGCTGTTAACTTCCAGCTCAGGGGTAGGGAACGAGGCTGCCAGGAGTTTTTGCCGGCCCAGTAGCATGAAATAGCTAATGTATTGGGTATTGAACTTTCCCAGGTAGTTATTGAGTTTGTCGATGTCTATGGCGGTGTTCAGCATGCCTTTACGACCGTCTGGTAAATACACCATACGCATCACAGGGATAAGGCGATTACCCGACCGGGTGTATATAGGGTCACTCCACACGGGGGTACTGACCTTGTTCGGTGATGAGAACAGGGGTTCTAATCTTCGGTATTTTTTCCAGTTGCGGCTGATGGTGGTGGCGTTATCCCGTTCGACTACCAATGCTTGATACTGATCATCGATATAAGCGATGCCATAGGTTTGGGTGGACGATGATAGTGACCCGCCCAATGCCGCTTTCAATGCCTGTTGATCATAGACGTCGAGCTTGCCCTCTTCGATCAAGCTGGCAATGTAATTGAGCTGATTGTTGATCGGCTGCATGAAATCGTCGATCTGGACGTGCAGCGTGGTTAAAGCCTGCCCTGAAAGCCGGCTCATTAAACGACTGGTATTATCACGAGTAGCATTAATACCAATCATCAGCACCGTACAGACGGCAATGATCAGTAACAGGCCGAAACCAATATTGAGCAGGGGTGTTATAGGGATTTTTTTTGACATCAGTGCCATCTATCCGTGAACGGCTTAGGGTCATTATAGACACAGAAGCCGTCTGGAATCACCAATGGATGCTGGCCAGGCTTCACGCTTTTGCGTTGATCAAGCTGGCTATCATCAGCCATAACCATTAACTCATTTACTGACCCGATCCAGCAAATAGACAATAGAGTGGTAAGGAATCCCGCTGTGAGTTGATACGCCTATTTCACAGGTCCGGCTGGTGGATACGCCTTCCCGGCAATCTGAGGGTAACTGTTGTTTTAAGGTGTGCAGGGCGGCTTCGTTCAGCTCAGGGATGGAAAATCCTTTGTCGCCTGCAAAACCGCAGCAGGTGATCTCTTCAGGAACGAATACCCGATTGGCACAGCGCCTGGCAATGTCGATCAATAATGGTGCATGGCCAAGGCGCTCTGTACTACAGGTAATATGTACCGCGATGGTTTCATCGACCGGTTGTAATTCAAGGCGATCGAGCAGGAACAGGTGAATAAATTTCAAGGGTTCGTAGAGCGATAGCCGGCTATCCAATGGGCCGTTGTTGGCGCGTAACACACAGGGGCTGGTGTCGCAGTAGATAGGATATTCACCATCGTTACTGGCGCTTATCATGGCTTGTTGCCATTGATCGAGTTTCTGTTGTGCCTGGTCATTCATGCCTTTACTGGCGAAAGGCTGTCCACAACACAGCGAGGAGAGCTGTTCGGGGATGATCACATGGAGCCCGGCCTTGTTCAGCAGGCGGATGGTTTTCTCGGTGAGCGAAGTAGATTCCGGTTCGTTGCGCGCCGGCCCCATCACTTGACTGGCACAACTGGGCAGGTAGACGACGCGTGGCGCGTTGGCGGCTAATTGCTGATTCAGCGTGCGCACCATAGTAGACAGCGTGGCTACGGATTTGGCGGCGGTGGGCATTTCGGGTGTCCACTGTTGTACGACGCCGCGACTGAGTTTTCGCGCAGTGCCGGTAAGGCCCGTCATGAGTTTGCTGCCAAGTACCCGGTGAGTGATATCGGCGATCGCCAGTGTGGAGCGGGTTACTTTACTCACCGTTGCAAAGTTATCGGCTAACCACTGCGCCTTTCCCTGATGGTGCGCGTTACGCTGCTGACGTAGTTTCAGGGTGAGATCACCTGTGTTAATGCCAACCGGACAGCGCAGTGAGCAAAGGCCATCCACGGCACAGGTATCGATTCCCTGGTATTGGTAGTCTTCGAGCAGACGTCGCAGCCGGTTCTGCTGCTTCCCGCTACGCTGTAATTTCTGGATTTCCCGCCAGACCACAATACGCTGGCGCGGAGTGATAGAGAGTTTGGCTGCGGGACACACGGCTTCACAGAATCCGCACTCAATACATTTGTCGATTAGCGGGTCGGCAGCAGGAAGCTCCTTGAGATGTTCCAGGTGCGCCTTGGGATTATCATTAATGATCACTCCGGGGTTGAGCAGGTTATGAGGATCCAGTAGCTGTTTGATATCGCGCATCAATTGGTAAGCATCGCGGCCCCATTCCAGCTCGACATACGGAGCCATATTGCGGCCGGTACCATGTTCGGCTTTCAGTGATCCTCCATATTCGACCGCAACGAGTCTGGCAACTTCATCCATAAAGTCGCTATAACGTGTTACTTCCTCACCTATTGAGAAGTCCTGGGTGAACACAAAATGCAGATTGCCTTCCAGCGCATGGCCAAAAATTATCGCTTCGTTGTACTGATATTTTGCAAACAGGTCCTGAAGTTTGCGCACACCTTCGGCGAGAAATTCAATGGGGAATGCGACGTCTTCAATAATGACCGTCGTGCCGGTTTCCCGCACGGCTCCGACGGCGGGGAAGAGGCCCTTACGGATAGCCCACAGCTTGCTGTATTCATCGGCCTGGTCGGTAAAGGGGATGGACTGAAGCTGTTCGAATTCACTGAGCAGTTGATGAATATAACGAGTCTGTTGTTGTAGTTGTTGCGACTGCTCGGCAGAGGTTTCGATCAGTAGTGCGGCAGCATCTTCGCTTAAGGTACTGATAAAATCAGGCATTCCCGGTTTGCCGCCGATGCTGGCAAGCGCCCGACGATCCATTAATTCAACGGCAGACAGCGTGCTTTGCTTGATCGCAGCCACCGCCTGGCAAGCGATTTCAACGGTCGGCAGAACGACCAGAGTAGAGGCTTTGTGTTTAGGTTCTGCAACGGTGCGGTAGCTGATCTCGGTCATGCAGCCTAGCGTGCCTTCGGAACCAATCATCAGGTGTTGTAAAATATCGATCGGGTCTTCGAAATCAATCAATGCATTCAGACTGTACCCCGTGGTGTTTTTCAAACGGTATTTGTGGCGAATTTTTTCTGCCAGCTGGCGGTTGTTGCGCGCGTCAGTGGCGAGTTTATGTAATCGCTCACACAGGGGAAGGTGGCTGATAGCAAAGCTTTCTCTGCTGTCCTCGCTGCGGGTATCCAGGCAAGTACCATCTGCCAGAATGATCCGCATGCCGGCAACCGTATGGTAAGAGTTGTTCGCGGTGCCGCAACACATACCACTGGCGTTGTTAGCGGCAATGCCGCCTATTTTGCAACTATTGATCGACGCCGGATCCGGGCCAATCTTGCGTCCGAATGGTTCCAGCCAGATATTGGCTTGCGCGCCAATTACCCCGGGTTGCAGGTGAATCAGTTGACCGTCTTTTTCGATACGGTGTTGCTGCCATTGACTGCCCAGGCGAATCAGAATGGAATCACTGATTGCTTGTCCTGACAAACTGGTGCCTGCCGCGCGAAAGGTGACGGGCAAATGATGAAAGTGCGCTTGCTCCAGCAGTAGTTGAATTTCTGCTTCATTGGCGGCATCGACAACAATTTTCGGGGTCAATCGATAGAAGCTGGCATCGGTGCCGAAAGCAAGCGTGCGCAGGGGGTCGGTGATAATGCGCTTTGTCGCAATGCTTTGCTCTATGGCTTCATAAAAGTTCTGATAGGCCGTGGGTAGTGGGACGCGCATAAGCTATCGGGTTTCCATATCGTTGACGATCAACACAATCAGCTCTCTGGGGCCGTGCGCACCATAGGCCAGGGTTAGTTGAATATCGGCGGTTTTGGAAGGGCCGGATATTAACAGGGCATTGGTCGGTAATCCCTGTTGCCATTTCTCGAGTGCCATCACTTCGGCAAAGCTGTTGTGAATGGTGGAAGCTCTCAGCAAAATAAAGTGAACTGGAGGCACCAGCGAGATGAGTCGTGGTTCTTCAGGCGTTGGCCAAACGATGATTGACCCGGTTGCCGCTATGCCTCCACGAGAACCGGTGAGAGCTGCATCGGTGTTATGGAACAATTCATCTTTCCACTGCTCTATATCACGCTGGCACGATTTAAGGTCCGGTGTTTCATCGAACTCTTTCCAGTGGTTTGTCAGTTGCTGTCCATGCGGGGTATTGTCGCCGATAACCAGGTTGTTCAGTTGTTTTGCCTGCATCAGATCGAGCAGCTTTGCCGGCCAGTTTTTCTCGCTAACCTGATGCACCTCACTGTGACTGGCCTGCATCATTTTAGTAAGGCGTTCTACTCTCTGCTCCGGAGTATATTGATAATATTCGGTAACAACCGAACGATCCTCATGTTCGGCATAAAGAGGCTGGCAGTTGGTATTCTTTAATGCAGCGTCAAGGCGCCCGAGAATTTGATCACGAATGCTCATGCCTGGCGCTCCTTGACCATCTGGTGCAGAGATTTTCGAGCGGGTTGCGGTAGGGTTCGGGCTTTTCCCCAGGGCGTTAAACGCCGTGGCATCAGCCGTCCAAATCGTGTTGCCAGGAAGCTGATAAATGCGTACATACGTGGTGAGCTATACACCATCGCCCAGGTTCTCCATAAACTGTGTTCCTTACTGCTGTATTTAGCGCCCTGGCCTTTTAGTGTGGGCTTGTATTCCGACTGCCCGGATCTGTCGGGGTGTACCGATTCCTGGCGCAGCCTGAGCAATATATCGGGGATAGGGATTTTTACCGGACACACCTCACCACAGGCTCCGCATAATGAAGACGCGCCGGGCAGGTCTTTGGTCTCCTCCATTCCCAACAGGTGCGGAGATAGTATTTTTCCGATGGGGCCCGGATACACCGTGCCATAGGCGTGACCGCCGACTCGGGTATAGACCGGGCAGTGGTTGATGCAGGCGCCGCAACGAATGCAATTAAGGGTATCGCGCAATTGGGTATCGGCATAAGCCTGTGATCGACCATTATCCAGCAGAACCAGATGCACTTCACGTGGGCCGTCATGCTCACCCTCTTTGCGCGGTGAGCTGATCATGTTGAAGTAGGTGGTAACCTCCTGGCCAGTAGCCGAGCGGGTCAACAAACTGTACAGCGGAGGAACGTCAGACAGAAGTTCAACAACCTTCTCTATACCGGTAATCGCGATGTGAACGTCGGGCACTGTGGTACTCATGCGACCGTTGCCTTCGTTTTCTACCAGGCATAATGTGCCAGTTTCGGCAACAGCAAAGTTGACGCCAGATACACCGATATCGGCTTCATAGAAAATTTTTCTCAGAACCTTACGGCCGGTCTGGATAAGAAAATCAACGTCTTCGTTGTATTCGGTACCTGGAATGTGTTTTTTAAAGAGATGGGCGACATCTTCAGCTGTTTTGTGAATAGCCGGCATGATGATATGTGATGGTTTTTCATTATCGAGCTGGATGATGTATTCACCCATGTCAGATTCAACGCATTCGATATTGCGCTCAATGAGATAATCATTCATCTCGACCTCTTCGCTGACCATCGACTTGCCTTTCACAACTTTACTGGCGTTTTTCTGTTCGATAATCTGGTAAATAATGGCATTGGCTTGCTCTGGTGTTTCTGCCCAGTGCACTTTAATGCCATTGTTGGTGAGGTTGGTTTCGAGCTGCTGTAAAAGCTGTGGCAGTTTGCTAAGGGCTCTGGATCGAATGCGATTGCCGAGTCTTCTGAGTCGTTGCAGTTCATCGTCACTATCAAAAACGCTTTGGCGCTTTTCAATAAGGAAGTCCATTGCAGCGCGAAAATTTTTACGTAGTTCAGGATCATTTACTGCATCGGTGGTTCGCTGAGCAAAGGTGCTGGTGTTAGTCGTGCTGCTGGCGATAATCTCGGTCATAGGGTTTCACCGTTACGTTGCCGTAAAAAACTTGCCAGGTGCATGCCACGCAGCGAGCTGTGTTTTACTTCGAGTGCACCGTTAATATTCATCAGACAACCACTGTCCGCGCTGACCAGTTGACGGGCGCCAGTGGCTTCCAGGGAATCACATTTATCCTCAACCATTGCGCCGGATATTTGTGGGTGGCGTACAGAAAATGCACCACCAAAACCGCAACACTCCGCTTCATGGTCCTGTTGGGTTAGTTCGACGTTACTTAACTGCTCCAGTAACGCGCGCCCACTCAGGTGGGTGTTCATTTCCCGTCGAGCGGTACAGGAGGTGTGCAAGACCACGCGCGTTGGTTGGCCCTGATCGTTGAGTTTCAGTTTGAGCACGTTTACCAGAAATTCGCTGAATTCAAAGATGCGTTCTGAAAGTTTGAGGGCCTCCGCCAGTTCGGGTTGTGCCTCGAACAGGTGTGGGTAGTGATGGCGCATCATGCCCCCGCAAGAACCTGACAGCACCACTATTGGCCACTCTTCCTTGAATAACACCAGTTGCGAGCGAGCCACGTCGAGAGCCTGTTCTGTGTAGCCGGAAGTGTAGGCAGGCTGCCCACAGCAACTTTGTTGTTCCACAAAAATGACTTCGATGCCTTGCTGTTCGATTAATTCAATGGCATCGATACCGGCTTGTGGGTAAAGCAGGTCGATGAGGCAGGTGCCGTACAGGTATACCTTACGCGGTATGGCCGGGTACTCTCTCGGAGCTGAGGGCTTGCTCGGCACAGGGATAGCTGAGGGCTCGCTGTCAGGCAAAGCGTTGTAGAACGGGTTTTCAGTACTCATTTTTTAATGCTCGGTATTCGAGGCTGGTGTTGTGGATTGATCGCCCCGGTCTTCAATGAATTATTTTTATAATGGGTTACGCCCACTACTGACGGTATGGTGCTGATAGTTATTATTGGTAATACCAACCGATCTTTGGTACTGATTCACTGTACGGTCATCACTTTTTAAGTGTCAATACGACTAAGGTTCGCGAATACTGAAGCCTGGCGGTATGCGCTGCAGCGAGGTTTACCCTGATAAAGCGAAGCTGTTGTTTTTATTGGTATAGGAGCCTGTCGGACTCAGGGTTGCCCTACTGCGAAAAAGCCGGGTTTGGTCATTTTCTATGCTCTTTCTTGTTGAATAGAGTGACTATTCGCCTCAAAAGAGTCTAAAAACTGCC
>JAUXFT010000055.1 GCA_030622755.1 Aestuariirhabdus sp.
GACTTGGGTTGGGGTGTGTCAGGGGCGCTAATAGGTAGAGTAAACCAGTAGCGACAGCCATTGTTCATGGATGATTCAATTCCCATAGTGCCGCCCATCTGGTTAATGACGTGTCGGGAAACCAGTAATCCTAATGAATATTCTGCAGCGGCGCTGTCCAGGAAGTGATGGGTGTCGATACGGGTGTTAAGAATAAATAAGCGTTCTTGTTCGCTAATGCCTCTGCTACTGTCTTTGACGGTAAAAAGAATCGTCGGGGTGCTACAGGTATGATCCAGGGTGGCGGATAGTAATATTTCACCCTCTTCTGTGTTATGGAATGCCTGGGATAGCATCGCGAGTATGATGTGCTTAAGCCTGACCGGGTCACCCGTAAGGGCATCGGGAATACCAAGCTGAACGTAACTGATTAATTCTATACTACGCTGCTCGGCGTCTATTTTGTGCAGATCGAGGCATGCCTCAATGAGTCCGTTTAGCTCGAATCTTACGTCGCTGAGTACCATGCGTCCGGTTTCAAGCTTGCTAATATCCTGAACTTCATTGAGTAAATTAAGCAGGTCATTTCCTGAATTGTGAATGGTGCGTACATAGTCTTGCTGTTTTTGACTAAGGCTGCTTTCCAGAAGTAGCTCACTCATTCCAAGAATGCCATTCATGGGACCACGTAAACTGTGGCTAATGGTGGAGAGCAGATCGCTTTTTGCGATAGAGGAAGCCGTACGGACGATCTCCTGCCGGGTAACCTGATTCTCAGTAATGAGGGTTGATTGATGCTGCCTGGTAAAGGCCCAGGACTGGCCAATGATAGTTAGGCTGGCGATGCTGATTGAAATCCAGCTTAGCAGATCCGGGTTGATCTGCAGGGTGCCAATTAATACCAGAAAACTGAAGAGGACAGCGACCGCCAGGGGTGATTGGGCAAGAAAGAACTCAATGGCATGGCTGGAGCGCTTGAACAGGTTATAAAGGGTGCAAATTATGGCCGATACTGCGAATGCGGTTGCCATTAGCAATGCGGGCGTCAGGGGGAAATCTTCCCAGAGCAGAAGTGCGATGGGTACAGCGAGAGCTGACATGATTGTCAGCATATGAAATACAAGATCAAACACTGGTTGGGTTTCTGCTGTGTTGAAATAACGCCGTATCAGCTGTGAGCCTAATGCCGTCCCGATGAACAGACAAATGGTGTAGAGTAATTCCTGGAATCCAGGCCACGAGGGGAATTGTTCAGCCACAACGCCCAGCCAGCAAGCCTGAAACACTAATCCCGTAAGGCAAAACAGTGTGAGATAGAAGAAGTTTTTTTCACGAAAAGAAAGGCCAGCTATCAAGTTGTACAGGGTCGTTGCCAGGAAAACACCGAATAATAAACCACTTGCCCAGTGAAAATCATATTGATGTTCAATGAGCTGGTCAGCCGTAGCCAGGCCAATGGAAAAATTCAGGGGTCTGTGAGAAGCCAGTCTGAGATAAACGTATTCACTGGATTGTTGTTGAATAGAGAGTGGAAAAATAAACTTCTGGCTGCTAATCGGGCGACTGGTATAGGGTTGGTTTGCACCGGTATGAATCACCTGCCAGCTATCAGCATCGGCACTGTATATCTTGATATCGCCGATGTCCGGGGTAGAGATAAAGAGGTAAGGGTGTTGTATTTCGGAATCAGGATTACTCAGAGGAACACGAACCCATACGGCAGCATCGGTAGTGCCGTAGCTAAAAAAGGATGTTCGTGATGGAGAAAATTGATTGATGTAGTTTTCAGAGATCACATCCTCGAGTAAAAGAGAGGCCTCTTCATCAACATAAACACTCACGTGATTGGAGATGTTTAAATGATAACTGTCAGATGATAGCTCGATTTCAGCCTGTGCTTGCCATGACAACATGCCCAGCAACAACATACTGCAGCGAACCAGTTTTATTATTGTATTTAGTGAATGCGACCCTGCCACTGCCTGCCTCTCTACTGGTGAGTGGATTTAGTATATCTGATTAACAGGGCGTGTCTAAACTGGAATATAGTCGATCCGACAGTCTTATGGGCTGTCGGATGTTCCGAGAGAGTTGCGCTTGAAGCAGAAAACTTCGGGTTTCAGGATTGTTCGCGTGCAATGGCACGATAAGCGATATCCGAGCGTCGATAACAACCCTCCCAACTGACTTTATCGGCGAGCTGGTAGGCCAGTTTTTGGGCCGCAGAGACGCTGTTACCGAGCGCCGTTGCGCAGAGCACGCGCCCGCCATTGGTGACAACGTTACCATTTTGCAGTGCAGTGCCGGCATGGAAGATCTTGCTATCGTTCAGTACAGCATCTTCAAGACCAGTGATTACGGCGCCTTTTGGGTAATTATCAGGATAGCCGGGCGCGGCGAGAACAACGCCAACCGCAGCGCGGGGGTCCCATTGAGCCTGCACTTGATCAAGGCGCTTCTCTAAGGCGGCTTCACATAGCTCTACAAGACTTGAGTTAAGGCGCATCATAATGGGCTGGGTTTCGGGATCACCAAAGCGGCAGTTGTATTCGATAACTTTAGGGGTGCCTTCTTCATCGATCATCAAGCCAGCATACAGGAACCCGGTGTATTGATTGCCCTCGGCAGCCATACCCTGCACGGTAGGCATAATAACTTCATCCATCACACGCTGGTGAATTTCCGGCGTTACTACAGGCGCTGGTGAGTAAGCACCCATGCCGCCTGTATTGGGACCGGCATCTCCATCTCTGATACGTTTATGGTCCTGGCTGGTGGCCATGGCTAACACGTGCTCACCGTCAACCATGACTATAAAGCTGGCTTCTTCACCACTGAGGAACTCTTCGATGACTACTCGGCATCCCGCATCACCGAAGGCATTACCCGAGAGCATGTCACGTATCGCCGCTTCGGCCTGGGCAAGCGTTTCGGCGACAATCACACCTTTACCCGCGGCCAGACCGTCAGCTTTTATGACGATTGGCGCCCCCTGCTCATGCAGATAAGCCAAAGCGGGTTCCACTTCGGTAAAGTTCTGGTAGTTAGCCGTAGGAATCTTGTGGCGGGCCAGGAAGTCTTTGGTGAATGCCTTGGAACCTTCAAGCTGAGCTGCCCCTTTGCCAGGGCCGAAGCAAGCCAGGCCACGTGACGAGAAGTAATCAACGATACCGTCAACCAGCGGAGCTTCCGGGCCAATAATTGTCAATGCGACGGCATTGTGCTCGGCGAAATTTGCTAAGGCTTGCTGGTCTGATACCGCAATGTCAACGTTCGTCAGCTTCTCTTCAAGGGCGCTGCCGGCATTGCCCGGAGCGACAAATACTTCTTCAACACGAGCGTCTTGCGCGGCTTTCCAGGCAAGGGCGTGTTCACGTCCGCCACCACCAATTACCAGTACTTTCATGGTGTATTCCTCACAGTATTGTTGACGATGCTTAGTGGCGGAAGTGACGCATTCCGGTGAAAATCATCGCCATGCCGGCTTCATTGGCCGCGTCGATGACTTCCTGATCTCGCATTGATCCTCCTGGCTGCACAACGGCACTGATGCCCGCTGCGGCCGCAGCATCGATACCATCACGGAAGGGGAAGAAGGCGTCGGATGCCATGACGGAACCCTTCACTTCGAGGTTTTCATCGGCTGCTTTAATGCCGGCGATACGGGCACTGTAAACGCGGCTCATCTGGCCGGCGCCAACACCGATCGTCTGGCCATTGCGGGCATAGACAATGGCATTGGATTTAACGTATTTCGCTACGCGCCAGGCAAACAGCAGATCATTTAATTCGCTGGGTGTTGGTTGGCGCGTGCTAACCACCTTGAGGTCAGCGGCACCAATCTGGCCGAGGTCGACTTCCTGTACCAGCAATCCACCATTGACTCGCTTGTAATCCCAACCGCTGCTGCGCTGCACCGGCCATTGACCACAAGACAGCAGGCGGACGTTTTGTTTTTGCGCAAGGATATTTGCCGCTGCTTCAGAGATGCCAGGAGCGATAATAACCTCAACAAACTGACGATCGATGATTGCCTGAGCGGTCTCTGGATCGAGTTCACGGTTAAACGCGATGATGCCGCCAAAAGCTGACGTCGGATCTGTCTGGTAGGCCTGCAAGTAAGCGGAGAGGCTATTTTCCCCGAGAGCGACGCCACACGGGTTAGCGTGCTTAACGATGACGCAGGCTGGATCGGTAAAGGATTTCACACACTCCAGGGCGGCATCGGTATCGGCAACGTTGTTATAGGAAAGTTCTTTCCCTTGCCATTGTTGAGCGGTCGCAACGCTGGCTTCAGAAGGCTGGGCCTCAACGTAAAAAGCAGCCTTTTGATGCGGGTTTTCGCCGTAACGCATATCCTGCGCTTTGATAAACTGGGTGTTGAATGTGCGGGGGAATACCTGTGGTTTTTCTGCCGCACGATCGGTCAGTTTGCCCAGATAATTGGCAATGGCGCCATCATAGGCCGCGGTGTGTTCAAAAGCCTTTACGGCCAGATCAAAACGGGTAGCCTGACTTAGTTTGTTGTCGTTCTGCTGCAGTTCACCGAGGACAGAATCGTAGTCTGCACTTCTAACAACGATGGCAACAAAACGGTTGTTCTTGGCGGTAGAGCGCACCATGGTGGGGCCACCAATATCGATATTCTCGATCGCCATTGGCAGGTCACAGTCCTCACGGGCGATAGTTTGTTCGAAGGGATAAAGGTTAACTACCACCATATCAATGGGCTGGATGCCGTGCTCTGCCATAACAGCATCGTCCTGCCCTCGACGGCCTAGGATCCCGCCGTGAATTTTAGGGTGCAGGGTTTTTACCCGACCATCCATCATCTCCGGAAAACCGGTGTAATCAGACACTTCAACCGCAGGCACAGCATTGTCCGTTAGCAGTTTGAAGGTTCCGCCAGTAGAAAGAATCTCTATGCCCCGAGCATGCAGTTGCTGGGCAAATTCTACGATACCGGCTTTATCGGACACGCTGATGAGCGCGCGGCGAACAGGGAGTAGTTGTTGGTCAGCCATAATGATCTTTTCGGTTAGGGGTGAGAGAGAGGAATCAGGGTGTAAATGTAAAAAGGCGGATTGTCACCAATCCGCCTTTTCGTGCGCTACCCGTTAAAGCAGCCCGTATTGCTTGAGTTTTTTACGCAGTGTTCCGCGATTCAAACCCAGCAGTACGGAGGCCTTGGTCTGGTTGCCCCGGACGTGGGACATAACCACTTCCAGTAATGGGGCTTCAACTTCTGACAGTACCATTTGATAGACGTCGGTTACCGACTGCCCTTCAAGGTGTGAAAAATAGTTTGCCAGTGCTTTTTCGACACAGTCGCGCAGGGTTTCACCCTGCTCTTCTGTCTGCCGGATAAGGTGTTGACGTAGATGAGCATCCGCTGCTGGTGTGTGATCCTTAGAAACTAGTTCAGATGCAGTCATGCCGCAATATCCTCATTATTAATTAAACGTTCACAAAACAGTCGAACGCTTGCACATTGAGCCTCAGTACTATCGAGTTGGACAAAATCCCGACGAAAGCTGCTGCTGCCTGGATGCGCATTTAAATACCAACTAACGTGCTTACGTGCGATACGTACGCCCAGATAACTGCCATAAAAGGCATGAATACTTTCCAGGTGATTGAGAAGTATGGTCTGGAACTCTTGCAAGCTAATGGTATTCAGGGTGTTACCGGTACGAAGGAAGTGACTGATTTCACGAAAAATCCATGGTTTACCATGGGCTCCGCGGCCAATCATGATGCCATCGGCACCGGTATACTCTAGGACAGCCTTGGCCGAAGCCGGGCTGGTAATATCTCCATTGGCGATTACGGGAATCCCAACAGATTGTTTGATTGAGCGAATAGTGTCGTATTCGACTTCGCCTTTATAGGCGCAGGCTCTGGTGCGACCATGCACAGCGATTGCTTTGATTCCACAGTCTTCTGCGATTCGCGCGATGCTGACACCGTTACGTTGTTCAGGGCTCCAGCCCGTGCGTATTTTTACCGTGACCGGGATATCCACGGCATCAACGACGCTTTGCAGAATATCCTTAACCAGGGATTCATCGCGAAGCAGGGCAGAGCCGGCGGCTTTATTACACACCTTTTTGGCGGGGCAACCCATGTTGATGTCAACGATTTGGGCGCCAAGTAGCTGGTTCTGGCGTGCCGCGGCAGCCATCATCTCGGGATCGCTACCAGCAATTTGTACGGAGCGAGGCTCTGGCTCACCACTGTGGTTCATTCTTAGTTGAGATTTTCGAGTCTTCCACAAACGCTGATCGCTGGTCACCATTTCGGAGACAACCATACCCGCACCCAGGCTACGACATAGCTGCCGGAAAGGCTGATCCGTAACACCTGCCATAGGAGCAAGGATTAACGGAGTTTCAATTTCGTATGGGCCTATTTTCAGCACGTTAAATAGTCGTCGCGATATCAGCTTTGAGTTAATAGTAGATAGCATCAGTGAATAGCGATGGATAACAAGAACAGGCCAGAAAGCTGGCGTCTGATTATAAATGAACCACCGCGGGGGCGGTATCATACTCCGTTGGGAGCGGTGGATAAAGTGGAATTCATCAATATTGTTTCCTCTGTCAGGCTATTTTTGAATAGCTGACAGAGGACGTGGGTTTTACAGCTGGGGATAAAAGGCAAGGTTGTAATTAACCGCCTTCTGGCCGGGATCGTTAATCTCAAGCGTGAGATGGATAGGCGTATGGCTCGGCATCTCTCGCGCGCCTGCCAGTTCACCGGAGAGATATTCGTCAGGTTTAAATCGGCGCGAGGCGACAATGGTTCCTGAAAGGTCCGAGAATGTCAGCTGAATTGCCGGAAAAGGCTGTCCGTAGCTTGCCTGGTTATTGATAATGGCATCGACAATAAGCGCGTTTTCAAAACGGGGATGGCTTCGCACAACAAGGTTGCTGCCACGAATGGCCTGAATGTTGATTTTATCAGGGAGTGAGCACTGTAGATGTTCACACGCCATTTGATAATAGGGCCTAAGTTTATCCTGACGGGCCAGATTGTCACGATCAAACCAGGCATATTGCAACAACAAGAGAAGTGCCGCGAGTAATGAAGCTACGGAATAAAACAGGGTTTTCCACCAGTTGGCGCTTTCTGGAAGGTACAGGTTAAGGGGCTCGGTTTTCAGCTCATCGAGGGTGCGTCGTTCAGCCCGCATTCCGCCAAAAGAGTCTGTATCGCTGTTGTCAGCCGTTTGTTGCGGCGCGAGTTCCGTAGAGGCATCGAGAGCAGAAAAATCAGGGTCGCTGCCCAGTTCCGAGTCATCGCTGTCTGCCATTGATGAATTAGCGGAGGAGCGGGCCTTTTTTGTGGGTTTTTGGGTTTTAGATTTGGCAGAGGGATACTCCTCTTTTTCCAATTCCTCCAGCATTTGTGTAGCCCACGACTCATCGGCGGCGTCATAAGCATCAACCCGGTCAAGGTTGGGATTAAAATTGCTGGTAGCTTCCGGGCTCCAGGTATCGAGACTTTCGAAGTCATCGCTGAGCTCCAGCGCTGGGCTCTCTTTTTGAGGCTGCTCGACCGGACGAGGCCGTTCCACTGCTGCAGATGGTGGCGCGGTATTGGCAGAAACGGAAGGCGATTCAGGAGTAACCGGCGCCGGGGCTTGTTTGACAGGCCCGGGAGGCGGTGCGCCATCCTGCTGTGGAATTATGTGGTGGGTTGCCTTAAATACATGCAAGCAGGAGCCACACCGTACGGAACCATTGGCCGCCTGCAATTGGGCGCGTGTAAGGCGAAAAGAGGTTTGACACTCAGGGCAACGTGTAACCCAGGTTTTACTCATAATTGAAAACTTCTGCTAGCAATAGGAATACCCTTTATAATAGCTAATGAGTGTATCGAATGTTGTGTAATTAAAGCTAGGGGGCGATTGACTGGTTACGCTCGTTTGGTGCCGTAAAGCAGAACCCAGTTATCTTTTATCTGTGGCGGCTGCATATCGAAGTCGTTACGGTAAGCTTCAAGTACGCTTTCAGCTTGCTCTACCAAAATGCCTGAAAGGCCAAGTTTTCCACCCGGTTTAACCAGTTTTCTGATGGTTGGTTGCAACTCCACTAAAGGACCAGCCAATATGTTGGCAATCAACAGGTCAGCCTGGTCTGCAGGGGTTGCATCGGGCAGAAATAGCGCAAAACGTTCGGCGGCCAATTGATTGCGCTGACAATTGTCCGCGCTGGCTTCTATCGCCTGGGGATCATTATCGACACCGGTTACCTGTGATGCACCCAGCAACAGTGCAGCTATGCCCAGAATTCCAGAGCCGCACCCATAATCGATAACACGTAAGCCATCCAGAGGCTGGCTATCAAGCCAGGTCAGGCACAGTGCAGTGGTCGGATGCGTGCCGGTACCGAACGCCAGTCCGGGATCAAGCATCAGATTAACGGCTGAAGTATCTGGAACCGGTTTCCAGCTTGGACATACCCAGAGCCGCTCACCGAATTGGACGGGCTCGAAATATTTCATCCATTCGCGCTCCCAGTCTTTATCTGCAAGAATTTCAACTTTGTGGGGGGGCAACGGATCTACTTCCAGAGAGTTTTGCAAGACTCTGAGAAGCTGTGTTATATCGGTTTCAGCATCGAAAAGTGCGACGATCTGAGTGTGATCCCATAGCGGAGTGTAATCCGGAGTGGGTTCGAACAGGGGTTGGTCTTTGCCATCTTCCAGCGTCACAGCGTCAGCGCCGAGCTCGAGTAACTGGTTCTCAAAGGGCTCAACCTGCTCAGGGGTGATATCAATGCGTAACTGCAACCATGCCATAACAGGCTCCTGTGAACCCGGAAGTGGGGGTGCGGAGGATTATAAAGGTTGAACCGGTTTGGATGCCAGCACCTAACGACAATGAGAAGCGGTCGCTAAAAGCTTATGGGCCATGATTGGAAGCAGTTTTTTGAGCCTTAATCAGGATGTTTCTGGGTGTTAACTGATAATCGCAAAACTCCTCCAGTTGTACTTCATAGCCCTGTTCTTGCAGGTACAGGGCACGGTCAAGTAGCAGCCACATCTCCAGAGGGCGTCGGAACAGATGTCGTACCAGTTCCATTCGCGCCACCTTAAAAACACGTAGCGCTCCTTGCTGTTCATAGTCTGTAAAATGGGTGTTGGCAGGGAGACTGAGTGATTTACGCTGCGCCATATGGAGGCAGAAAATGGTGAAATCCTGATTAAGGACTGCTTTGCTAACCGCCGGGCAGTTCAGGTATTCATCAACGTTGCGGATATCCCGTTGTAACAGGTCGAAAGCGAGCCGCCAATGAAACTCTCTATCGCGTAACCTTCTCTCCCGTTGTCCGGCGGTAACGGTTTCCTGAACCGCGAGTCGGAGATCGTGGCGACTGAGCTGCAAAGAGCTTTTAGTCGCCATAGTACTTAATGGTTGATAGAGCTCGCTATCAATAAGCTGGTAACAGCAAGGGGAAATGCTTAACCGCTCAACCCCTGCTGAACTCGCTGTTTGCAATAGACGGACATGAAGTTTGCCACAAGCATGCAACGCAACCGCATGTTGGTTTGGTCTGAGATGGCGGATAGCAGCCTCTGACATGACGTCGCAAGCAATGGAGGTGCAGGGCAGGTTATGACGATCTGACAGCTGTCGTCCGTCGCGGCACAATCTGTTTTGTAACTCCAGGCTGGTCACAGATGTACCGTGATGAAAGGCCAGAACACGACCCAGGTGTCCTTTACCAGCACACCACTCAATAATTGGACGCTGTTCGGGTGCGAGGCTACGAGAGAAATCCAGTATCTGTGACCATTTTCTCCCCGGGACATGATAGCTCAATGCCGGTTGCGCTTGGGGTGCTGCGTGTAATTTGCTCCTGGGTAACAGGCAAAGTTTTCGCAATTGATGTGCTTGCGGAATAAACGGTGAGAGAGAGGCAACCCGTAGATCTTCATCTTTTTCGATACATTCCCGTTCGGATTCATCGAGTAGCTCGAGCCATTTCAGTAGTGCTTTGTCATCTTGCCAGGGCATATCGAGACAGGCGAAGGGGCGCAGTTGCCAGTAACCCCGCAGGTCGTTTAATAGATTGTCGAGAGCCAGAAACTGTTCGGCTAATGACTGTTGCGCTATTGAAGAGCTGGGTTGCATGTTCAAGCCGTCGGGAATAAGTACGGTCGATGATACTACGCTATTCCGGTGTTTACCGCTCGGTTGCAGGAAGCGCAGGATTTTACAGATTGTAGTAGGCGCATAGCGTGGGGTTTAGCGCAGAATCGATAGTTGCCGTCGCAGCTACGACATTTGCTGTAAGAATTTTTATCTATAATTCATGCGTTTTAATTAATAATTCTAATCAATAGCGCTGTCCATGCGAGGGTGTGTTAATGCAAGAACTAGTCGATTTACTCAACGGGTTTATTTGGAGTCCGGCACTCATTTATTTGTGTCTGGGTACAGGTCTGTTTTTCTCGGTGATGACTCGCTTTGTACAGGTGCGTCACTTCGCTGAGATGTGGCGTTTGCTGTTTTCCGGAAGAGAATCCGAAAAAGGCATCTCATCCTTCCAGGCTTTGACGGTATCGCTGTCTGGTCGTGTTGGCACCGGTAACATCGCCGGTGTCGCCGCCGCCATAGGTTTTGGTGGCCCGGGGGCGGTATTCTGGATGTGGCTGGTGGCTTTTCTTGGTGCTGCTACGGCGTATACCGAGTCAACCCTGGCGCAGATCTATAAAGAGGAGCAGGAGGGGCAATATCGAGGTGGTCCGGCTTATTATATTGAGAAAGCGATGGGACAGAAATGGTACGCATGGATTTTTGCTATCGCGACTATCCTGGCCTGTGGTGTTCTCTTGCCCGGTGTGCAGTCCAACAGTATCGGTAATGCAGTAGAGATGGCCTTCGGCCCTGGCCAGCTGATTGAGACTGGAATGGGCACCCTGACCTTCACTAAAATCGCCACTGCTACCGCCATTGTGCTGGCGCTGGGCTTTATCATTTTCGGTGGGGTGAAGCGTATTGCGCACTTCACACAGATAATAGTGCCGTTTATGGCGTTGGCCTATATTTTGGTCGCCTGCGTCATCATCGGCCTCAATATTAGTGAAATTCCCGGTATTATGGCCATGATTATGGATGATGCCTTTACTCCGATGGCCGGATTCGGTGCTGCCATTGGCTGGGGGGTCAAACGCGGCGTGTACTCGAATGAAGCCGGGCAGGGAACTGGTCCGCATGCAGCGGCAGCTGCTGAAGTAGATCACCCGGCTCAACAGGGTCTGGTGCAAGCATTTTCAGTGTATGTTGATACTTTGTTTGTGTGCTCCGCTACAGCGTTCATGATTCTTATTACCGGTGCTTACAATGTGCACGGTGCGGGTGAAGGTGTATTCCTGATCCAGAATCTGGCTGCCAATGTGGCGGCGAATAGTCCGGCCTTTACCCAGACTGCAGTAGAAAGTGTATTACCAGGTGTTGGCAAACCCTTTGTAGCGCTGGCACTGTTTTTCTTTTCGTTCACAACGATCCTGGCCTATTACTACATTGCTGAAACCAACGTTGCCTACCTTAAACGCACGTTGCATATTCCTGGCCTGACCTTCTTGCTCAAGGTCGTTTTGATGTCGGCAACGTTTTACGGTGCGGTCAAAACTGCGAATCTGGCGTGGGGAATGGGTGATGTCGGTGTTGGTTTGATGGCCTGGCTTAATATTATAGGGATATTGATTATCTTCTTTATGGCCAGGCCAGCTTTAAAAGCGCTTAAGGATTATGAGCGTCAGCAAAAAGAGGGTGTCAGTAAATACACGTTCGACCCTGAAAAGCTGGGCATCAAAAACGCTGATTTCTGGGTTGATAGAAACGCTAAAAATAAACACTAGAGAATAAATTTTGCCAGTGATTTTGCAGCATTCATCGGTGTTGCTATAAAAAGCCATGTAGCACCGCTCATGGCTTTTTATTGGCTGATGTGAGCCCCTGCTTGTTACCGTGAGCAAAAAATAAAAATAGCCATTGAACCAGTGAATAGCGCGTAGCCATTGCATCATCCTTGAGCCTTGTAAGATGATCCGCGGGTGCGGCATCACAGTAATGCCAGGTTTTCCTATCGACTGACTTATTCAGATGCTTGATAGGTTGCTGTGGTTAATTGATCCAGTAGTTGAAGGGCGGCAACCAGACCCGCTTGCTGACAATTTTGGCGAAGATTGGTAATGGATTCCTGCTGTTGCCCGTTTATAGTCGAGTGCTGGTCGCTGGTGAAAATATTGGCCATATCAATGTAGATATCTGACCACGGCAGGGGTTGCTGCTGAGTGTAGGATTTAAGCATCTGAGCGAAGTGCGCCGCCTGTTTCGGGTCTCTATCAAGCAGCGACACTTCTATGGCATCGCGTAAAAACCAGAGGTAGTTTTGACTGGGCGCGCCGGGAGTCAGCAGTTGTTCTCCTTCTCTGAGGACGGATTGTCGCTCTTTTTTTGAGCTGACTAATAAGGCCTTGGCGCCAAAAGCGATAGCGCCCACATAGCGGAAGCCGGTTTGTCGAGCCACTTCAATGGACTGGTTAGCGAGAGCAAGGCCAAAATTTATATCCTGAGGTTCACCGCTACGATCCATAAGATAATGTACGCGAACCAGAAAAAGTAAATAGAGTGCTTCGAAGCGTAAGGCGCTAACGTCGCGGGCAGTTGCGAGTGCTTCATTGAGTGCTTCTCTGGCACGAAGATATTGACCGCGTTCGCAGAGTGTTTTGGCCAGACAACTGCCCTTGGCTACCATTTCTGTACGGCGATCATTGGAGGTTTGCGCCAAGCGAATAGCTTCTACAATGTCCTGCTCCGATGTCTCCAGTTGATTCAGGTATAAACGCATATGACCGCGCAGTGAAAGGTTGGGTGGGATAAAACCTTGTAATTCCGCAGATTGACAAAGATCCAGGCAGTCGGCGTAGGATTTTTCGGCGGTGGCCACCATTCCCTTTAGCAGGTTGGCATCTCCGAGGCCGCTGATTGCCTGTATTTCATCGACAGGAGATTGTGCTCTACGCGCCCACTCAATGGCAGCTCTATGGTTCTCCATACAACCAGCAATGTCCCCCTTGGAAAATAGGATGTTGCCATGCAGGTTATGGATCACGGCCAGGTCGGCCTCACAGTTTGATTCCCTTGCTATGCTTTCCGCTATCGATAATTGTTGAAGTGCTGCATCACCCTTTTCAAGAATTCTTAATGATCGTACCGAAGCTATTCGCAGAGATAGCTCCAGAGCAGACCTTGAGGCAGTTTGCTCGGAGGACTCGAGCAGTTGAAGCGCTCGCGATAGGTGGTTGATCGCTTCGGCATGAGCCCAGGTCGACGATGCGTGTTCACCGGCAAGTTGCCAGTATTGAATGGCATCATCGATTTGATCGCCAAGTTCGAAATGTGAGGCGAGCACTTCCGGAGAATTTTCGACCATGTCCGGGAAGTGTTTTTGTATCGCCCTGGCAATACGCTGGTGATGATCCTTTCGCGTTGTATGCAGAAGTGAATTGTAAGCGACCTCTTGTACCATCATGTGGCGGAATGCATAGCCCTTGCGATCACCGGAATTCTTGATAACCAACAGCTCTGCTGTTACCAGTGCATCAAGGGCTTTATCCGTGGCAGCTAAAGCATAGGGTGTACAGGCTTGTATCAGGCGATGGCTGAAATTCCGTCCGAGTACAGCAACAAACTGGGCCACGTCCCTCGCACTACCCAAACGATCCAGTCTTGACCTTAAGGAATCTTGCAAAGATGACGGAACCTGAATGGGGGCATTGCTATCATCTCCGAGTTCCAGAACAGCCTTGGTTAATTCTTCAGCGTACAAGGGTGACCCATCTGCTTTTATTAAAATCTCCCGTTGGGTCCCTGCGGGTATTTTTTGTGCTCCTGCGATAGAGTGGACCAGATCGCTCATGGCGCTTTCTGATAAAGGCTCCAGCTGGATTCTAGTGAGAGTGATTGTTTCGGCGGTAAGCCAGCTGAGAGGTGTTCTGGACGTCATGACTATCGCAACACGTAAGTGATTGCGCTGCATTAGCAGTGATAAAAACTCTACAGTGGATGAATCGATCCAATGAGAATCCTCCACCGCCAGTAGCATGGGTTTTTTGTCGCTGAAGAGCATAACGGTTTCTACAAATGCTTTGAGCTTGGCACTGCGCAGCTCTGCGGCGGAACCGGTTAGTTCAGTCGCTAAGGGTGCTGAGGGAAAAATAGTGGCTGAAATAAGTGCGTGAAGCCTGGTGTCACTAATGCCGCGAGCACGCAAGAAACGGATCAAGCGCTCCAGGTGTTGTTGCTGACTGTCATTTTCTGGCAGATCGAGCAGGGCATGCCAGTGTCGTATGATGGGGTAGAGCGGACGGTCGGTATAAAACGGTGAACAGCGCAAAACTACCCGTTCGTAATCACCTGACACTGAATGCAGAACCTGTTTTAGCAAACGAGTCTTGCCCAGTCCGGAATTCCCTTCGATAACGACAACAGCACCTGTCTGGGCTGAATCCAGTGCGCAGGCTATAGAGGCTATCTCGCGTTGCCGACCAAATATAGGGGATAGTGTCTGGTGTTGCTGCTGGTCCGATGCTGAAGTGACCCGGTAGACGGGAACGGGTTGGACGATCCCCTTTAGCGTTTGCAAACCGAGCTCGACTACTGAAAAACGGCGTTTGATAATGTTGTAGGTGCCAGGCCCAATGACTACAGTTCCGGGAGTAGCGACGCCTTGTAGTCGAGCGGCCATGTTTGGGGTGTCGCCAAGAACAGTATGCTCCTGGGATTCACCTGATCCAATGATATCACCGGCAACTACCAGCCCGGTTTCTATCCCGATACGGACTTGAAGGGGGCGATCACCCATGACGTTTATGGCTTGGGTGCGTTGAATAATCTCCAGCGCACTGCGCACTGCGCGTTCGCTATCCAGTTCGTGTGCATGGGGATAACCGAAGTATGCCAGCACGCCATCGCCCATATAACGGGCAATATATCCATCAAAGAATGTGATGGCGTCCGTGCACTGTTTTTGAAACGCGTGGATCACCTCGCGAAGATCTTCGGGGTCCAGGTGCTGAGACAACGCTGTGGATCCGACCAGATCACAAAACATGACCGTCAGTTGCCGGCGTTCGGCACGCTCATGCAACCCCTCAGGATTTTGTGCCGGAGAGTGCAATAACGTCTTTCCGCATTCTGTGCAGTAACGATTTCCTGCGGTATTTAATTGCGCGCAGGCCGGGCAGGGGGTTGGCAATTCAAATCCACAGTTATTGCACGTCACTTGCTGTTGTTGGTTTGCTCCGCAATCAGGGCAATAAATAAGGTGCATGGTTAACGAATCCCGACCGATAATTCCCACAAGTGGCGCTGTTCACCTTTATGAGTGAATATCGCGTTAGCGCATGTGCAACGAACATTAGCAAGTAGCGAACAATCGTTGGTCGGTAGCAAAAACTGCGTAGATGTGATTTCGAATGACCTGTCAGTAGCTTATACCAACACGACATCAGATTTCATGCTGTAGAGAATGTACAGCACCTCTTCCATCTCGCGTTGTTCGATATTGTTTTTTCTTAAGGCTTCAAGTGCGTCGTCCAGCACGGCAATAAACTCACTACTGTCGATATTCATGCCGGCATGGGTGGCTAGCATATCTTTACCTTTATAGACGGCGGGGCCACCAGTTCCAGCAATGAAAAACGTGGCTACCAGGTTTTTTAGGGAAACTGTGTCGGATGCGGCGAAGCGAGTAGATATTCTCGGATTATTATTATGTAAATCGACAATGTCGCTGGCAATCCGGGTGATTGTTGCTGTGCCGCCGAGTCGTTCGTAAAGTGTCGTTGCCATGTGGGCCTCCTCCTCACAATAGATGAAGTGACTCTATATGAGGTTGTTGAGCAGATAGCACTGACTGTAGGGCATCGATGTGGCGGAGAAATATCCCGGCATTGACGAAATCAGATGTGCGGATTGAAAACCTATTGATAGCAAATCAGCTTAGTTCAGGGGGGCTCTATCAACAAGCGTTCAACAAATGATCAGAGCGCCTTCTTTCAATACAGGTTAGAGAAGTTGAACTATGGATGATGTGTTTTAGTATTGAACAATATCAATGCTGGAAGTTTTATGTGGATATTGCCTCCCGATATAAGGCAGGCCTGCCTATCAGTAACTATGCTGTAATCTATAATGCAGGACTGTTCGTTATCGTGGACGACAGCCTTAAATAGCCGTTCAAAAAATACAAATGCGGAATACAACGACGGAGCGTTAGATGGAATATTCGGTAACAGGCGCCAATATTATAGTGCTGGCCATAGCCGTATGGTTTATCGGCATGTATATCAATACAAAACTACCATTTCTTATTAAGTACAATATACCTGTCGCTGTGACAGGGGGGTTGCTGTGCTCCGGGGTCGTCACAATACTGCATTATGCAGCGGACATTGATATCAATTTTGATATGGCGTTGCGTGACATACTGCTGCTGATTTTCTTTTCGACCATCGGCCTGTCGGCTAAATTTGGTCAGCTACGAGCGGGTGGAAAACCGCTTGTTTTGTTGGTGTTTGCAGCGATTATATTGTTAATACTGCAGAATATTACCGGAATTATTATAGTTTCTGCGATGGGTGCTCATCCGGGTTATGGTTTGCTTGGAGGTAGTGTTTCCCTGGCGGGTGGACACGGCACAACTATCGCCTGGGGTGGTGTTGCAGAAGCAGACGGTTTATTGAAAGCGAAGGAGATTGGTATTGCCTTTGCGACCCTGGGTTTGATCGCCGGTGGCTTAATTGGCGGCCCCATAGCTCAAAGACTGATCACTAAACACAACCTTTCCCCCAGGAAAAGATATACAAAGCGCATAAAGCGTACCTATCATGACGAAGTTGAGACTGAAGTAAGCGAAGACGTA
>JAUXFT010000149.1 GCA_030622755.1 Aestuariirhabdus sp.
AGTACGGTCGGTGGCCAAACGTCGATCAACGCTAAAATATGTGCATCGGTAATCGGCCCGTAGGTATCGAAAAATCGCATCCACCCATCGTAAACGGGTTCACTCTTTCCGGTAAAAGGATATCCTCCCTTCTGCGTAGATAGCTCAAAAAAAGCCAGGAAGTTTGGTGCCAGCTTCGGATCCTTGATAACCCAATTGGCTTTAGAAGGCACGGGGCCAAGCTCTACCTTATCAGCCAGCACCTCAATAAAAGATTCGCGATCAGCGCCAAAAGCCGCAATGGATTGCACCGCAACAGTACCATTTTGCATGATCCGTGCTTGCAGCTGAGTGACATTTTTTCCATCGCGAAGATGTTCGACTTCTATAATAAATGGCTCCTCTAACAGCAAGGGTCCAATAAACTGGGTATTGTGCAACCGCAGAGGAATATCTTTTGAGAGCTCATTGAGCATCGCTCGATTAAGCATTGCCGTGCTCAAACCACCGTAAGCTGTACGACCCTGCCCCCAGACCGAAGGTATTTCCAGAGTAATACCCGCGCGCACCTTACTGAGCAATGTATCAATCATCTACTTGTTCCTACAATATTTGCCGGTTTTTCTTCCTGATTCGGCGGGTACAGTACCTGTAGTTTTCAGAAAATAAAAGCATTATTGATTCTCGATTATTGATGACCCTGTTACTGACAGAGTCGCGTTACTTGTTCTGCTAAAAAGGGAAAAGCTGAATGAAAGATACAATCACCGACACCGGGATGAAATGAAGAAATGAAGCGAGGAAGAGAAAGAAGATTCTGAAAAGACAGGGTGGCAATCAGGAGAATAAAGTGAGTTTAGTGAGTCCGTTTAATCATGATTAAACGCTTAAATACTTCCACACATTCTGCAGATCTTCCATCTGCCCATTAAGCATTACGTCGAAAGGAGACTGGCCATCAAATGCCGAATTGACTTGTGAGATCCAGTTTAATCGCTGCGTTTCTGCAGCGAAGCGCTCACATAAGGCTTTATCGATACCAGACACATAGCCGACACGCATCCTGGTATTGTGAGGGATATCTGCAAGTTCACCGCTTTTCCACCTATAGAAAACCGAGCGCCTGGGCATACCGAGCAATACCATCTGCTGGGAAGTTGTGAAACCCCATCGCTGCGTACTAGTAAAAAATCCACTCATTTCTGGATCAGACAGCGTATTGTTTTTCTCAGCAATACCATCTTCTTTTTGATCTTTATAAGCTGTCAGATTGTCAGATTTCATTGCTATCAATTACCCTCTCCATGGGCTTTTCGGACTGGATAGATGTCTTTTCCAAACCATATACAAGGCTTTGATTCCTTTAAGAATAACTGCTCAAAGCTTTGACTTATCTAAACCTGGATTCAAACATGTTTCACAATGCGTTCGAATCCTCTTCAAACTATAGACAAAATTTTTGCCTTCTATTTATATAATTTTCAATTAACGTTCACACAAAATCATAACCGGTTAATAAGCTCATTCAGCACAACTGATCCAAAATGGATATCAACGTATTGAAAGGGTAAATGCCGGGCGTTAAAAAAATCGATCTGACTTATCCATTTTTTTCTTCGTTCATCCTTCACCCATCCATAAAAAATCCTTCGTTTATTTATCGTTTATCTATCATTTATGGATGGTTAACGTGCCTCGGATCTTACATTAACGGCTCGTAGGAAAGGTCTGTCTGGATTCGAAATCGAATGATCCAAACGAAAGGCCAGCAGGAACTACCCGCTAAAAAGCTCATCAATCACGAAATTCATTTACGCAGCACTCCTCCTGCAGAAATTCAAGAATGGCATTTAACTCTTCAAACTGGGGCACACAATAAAGAGTTCTACCTTCTCGCCTCTGCGCCACTAACCCAACATTAACAAGTTTTGTAATGTGATGTGACAACGTAGAACCGGGAACTCCCAGAACGGATTGCAACTCGCCAACGGGCACGCCCTGGCGCCCGCCTTTTACCAGGTAACGGAATATCTCCAAACGAGTGGTATGGCCCAGCTCGGCAAGACATTTAGCGACGGCTTCAATATTCATACGATCTCTTCTCAGTAATAATATTTCGATATTACTAGAAATGTATTGACTGATCCATAGCTCGAGCATAATATATTTCCATGAATCTAGAAATATGGAATACTTATCTATGTATGATTACCTGACAACGACCCTGATGAGTCAGGAAACCTATTCGATGCTCGCTGCCAGCGCCGAGATGTTTGTACAATTATTTGTCGAACTGTCACTGCTATTCATCGCAATCAGCTATCTGGTAGCGCTGATAAACCAAAGGCTTCCCGCTGAAAAAATTCAGCGTTTGCTTGGAGGACGGAAAGGCCGTGGCTATCTTACCGCCGCTGCACTTGGATCCGTAACTCCTTTTTGCAGCTGCTCAACCATTCCAATGCTACTTGGCCTATTGAAAGCTCGCGCAGGATTTGGCCCCACCATGACGTTCCTGTTCACCTCTCCCCTGCTGAACCCCATCGTCATCGCATTATTTATTCCAGTGCTCGGACTGGAGGTTACGCTCTGGTACGCCGCACTCGCGTTAACCGCTTCCATCGTCGCAGGCCTTCTATTGCAATATTTCGGATTTCAGCGATTCATCAAACAGGAGATGCTTGGACCTGCATCAACAGAATGTACAACCGAGTGCGCCGCAGAAGTACCGAAAACATGCTGTGATGAAACGATAAAAGAGGACAAGGTAAAACAGGCAGCGGTATTAACTCAAAGCATGTGGAAAAATGCATGGCACGATAGCTGGTCACTGTTTCGCACCATGTTCCCCTATATGGTCATCGCCATGGTGATTGGTTCTGCGGTACACGGTTTTGTACCCGCTGATTTTTTTGCCAAAGTAGCCAGTGCAGATAATCCTGCCGCGATACCCACTGCAGCACTGATCGGAATCCCACTGTATATTCGGGTAACAGCACTTCTCCCTCTGGTTAGCTCTTTTGTTGCAAAAGGAGTGAGTATTGGTGCCATCATTGCACTCGTAATCGGCAGCGGGGGTGCTAGCTTGCCAGAGTTAATATTGCTGAAAAGAATATTTTACTGGCCATTACTGCTAGCATTTCTTGCTGTGATTTTTAGCATGGCTGTCATTGGCGGTTTTGCTTTCAACCAGTTTATTAGCTAGCTGAAATACAATAAAGACCCCCGCTGCTTGCGGCGCGGGTCTTTATTTTCTTATCTCGAAAAAAGTTTCATTTTTTTTGCAAAAAAAACCCGAAGAAATCGCCAATGTATTGGTTCTCTTCGGGTACACAAAATAATGATTTACACTATTTCTACAATCTAAATCATGTTGCCAAAGGTGTGTCATAGGGTGAATGACGACGATCCTTACTTCCCTTCCAAAGCTTTCCGGAATTAATGCGACGTTCGAAAGACACTCCCTTAACAAAGGCCACATGGGCTAATAAACCATCCCTCTGAACGGCAAATTGCTCGGCTAGAGAACTTTCCGCTTCTTCAGCTGGGCATAATACCTTGACCAGCACTTCATCCATAGCGAACAAAATTCCAGCTTCAACAATGATAGCCAGAGGTGCCAGCACAAATACACCTAACGCAGTAAATTCAATCTGACTTATAAACTGATATACCGCCAGGTTAAATACAATGTATACAGTAAAAAAAACCGTATGAATAAATTGCCTTAAATTCATATCATTTCTCCCTGGATTACTTTTTATAATTCAGCAGCGAGCAAATCTATTCTATTTGAGATCCTGCCAAACTTATATTTTTCAAGTAATTGCTCCTTCAAACTCACCTTCTCACCGGTAGATACACTGAAGTACACAGTTCACCGACAATATTGTGAATCCACGATGTTGATATTAGTCCTGATGATTCTTATAAGCTTGAATTTACTGTGGGGAAACCATGGGGAAATATGGGGAAATATGGAGATCCCATCAGAACCCGGCGAACAAAGAGCGCACTAGTCGATCAACTCCAGCAAGGTACTGCCATATTTTACGCCAGCAAGACGTTCAATCTGACTTAAACTTAAATCGGGTTTAATACGATATGCCTCAATCATTGCCTTTTTTGCATCTTCCAGACAGCGCCTGGCAAGAAAAATAATCGCCAGTACAACGCGCGGATAATACGCAATATCATCTAACTCACAAGCTGATTGCGCTTGCTTCAGCGCCCCTTTTTCATCACCTCGTCGTAGCAACGCAAATGCTAACAGCGCTCCCCATAAGGCAAGACGACTGTCCTGAGAACTTATCTGAATACTCTTGCGAAGGTATTTAACCGCTTTAGCGTCCTTATTCTCAATCAGAAAGATTCTGCCTAATGCCCCCCATACGACGCCGTTTACTGAAGAGATTTTGACTGCATGTTGCAAAATAGACTTGGCTCGGCTGATATACCCCAAATCGGTAAATACACAACCAACAAAGGCGAGCACCGTAGAATCCATGCTATCCAGTAACAAGGCACGTTCGGCTAAAGAATAAGCCTCCTCTTTCACATCATCAGAATTCGCTAATAATCCAAAATAGTATCCGGAAGATAGCACCCCTGCCAACCCGGCCGCTGCCAGGGGAAGCTTCGGATCAAGCGCAATACTTTTGCGCAACAAAACAATAGCTTCTTCAACGGTATCCTTATGCCAGCCTTTAATGGCCAAAATACCAGTCGCTTGCATGCACAGCGACTGGGCACTGGACTCCCATCGCTCTGTGATAGAGGAATCCAGCATCGCTTTAATTAATTGCGGTTCCAGTTTAGTAACCACCGGGATAGTCAATTGTTTAACGGGAAATCCCCTTTCATCAAGCTTAACTTCAAAGAGTTCACCCCATAATCTATTACCCGTCGTGATATCAGTAAGCCTTATATTTAATCGGAAGCAATCATTGATGACCTGACTCGATCCATCCAATAAATAGTGTGCACTATAATCATGACTTAACTGAATAGGAGACGGAGTGTTTTCATCAGCGACACCAGAGCCACTGTACGATTTAATCTTCAGTAGAGGTATTCTGGTAAGAATGGTTTCTATGTCTGCGACGAGTCCAGCAACATAATCATCAAGCTGGGAATCACTCCTGGTATGTCGGCACGGCAAAATCAGTAATGATGGAGAATCAGCAACAGCAGGCCGTGATTGTCTGTTATCGAGCGTTTCCACTACTGCACCAGCTACGCCCTCTACACCCTGATGAGTGAAATCAATAGTATCCTCACCACTCTCTTCAGGCATACATTCAGGCGTTATAATAAAGCGAAAACCTCGGCCATATACGGTTTTTATATAGCGTTGTTGATGCCCGTCATCCCCCAAAGCTTTTCTGGCATTTTTGATTGCGCTTGAAATGGTAGAATCAGAAACACATCGACCACACCACACCGCTTCAATTAACTCATCATGATCAATGAGCTGCTGAGGGTGGCTAACCATATGAGTTATCAGGTTAAATACCAGGGGTTCAACCGTTATCAGTTCACCGCCCCGGCGCATCTCATAGCGTTGGGTATTTATTACAATATCAGCGAACTGAAATGTCATTAGTTCGTTCTCACCCAAGTATGTGACGCTAAATAAACAACCTTAAGCGCAGATTAAATTCATCAATAAAAAATACAAATACAATGCGTATTTATCATAAAAACGCTCTCTTAAAGCACACATTGATTGTGTGTTTCATTATAGCGTTACGATTGATTCTTATAAGAATTTTTGATTTTTTTTATAAGACATTAACAAAGGTAGCAATACATAATTTTTAGTGCGAACAATGGCTTATATTCATTATGAATATCTACAAGCATTCTCTATGCACTTAAGGCGCCACGAGGGAAAATCTAAAATGACATCAGAAAACAGGAGATATTATTCAGTAAATCTTGTCGAAATTAATTTGATGTTTTTCTTCTTTTTTTTGATTTCAGATAAGAAAAAACCGCACGAAGATCGTCGGTTGCTGCCTCGTCCTCAAGATTCAACTTATCCTGTATATGATCGAGGTGATGCATCATCAACTGTACTGCCCTTTCCTTATCCTTGTTCTCAATGGCTTCAATCAGCTCAAAGTGCTCGTCGCAGGAACAATGAGATTTTGATCCACTCTCATACTGGGCAATGATCAAGGAACACTGGGACACAAGGCTTCGCTGAAAGCTCAACAATGATGGGTTATTGGCGATTTCGGCCAGATGCAGATGAAACTCTCCAGAGAGCCGGATCCCGGCACCTCTATCACCTTTAGCAAAACACTCCTGCTCTGCACATACCTGATCTTTTAGCTTTTCGATGTCACTTAACTGAGCATTATCAACAACTAACTCCATTACTGCTTTTTCTACTACCCGACGGGCAAATATGATCTGCCGCGCCTCTTCGAGTGTTTGAGTTGCCACCACCGCACCACGATTAGGACGGTTTACCACTACTTTTTCATGCACCAAACGCGACAGCGCTCTGCGGATAATGGTTCTGCTTACGCCAAAAATCTCGCCCAGAGACTCTTCACTTAATTTTGTACCCGGTATCAGGCGCTGTTCCAGAATGGCATCAAAAATATGAGTATAGATAAGCTCATCCTGGGTACCTCTGGATTTAGACGTAGTTCCACTCAGCTTATCTGGCATAGATTCATACAGCTTCTTATTCATAATCCGGGCATTCTACCGATTGTTGCTGTCAGTTGAGCCCATGCTGATTTCAATTTACCAAGAGATTGATGCAGCTATGAGCATAAACGAAGCTTGATTAGATACCTTATTATCAAAGGACTTATATCAAAGGGCTTATATCAAAGGACTTTGATTTCAAGGCATTCGTATTTATACACATACAAAAATAATACAGACGACCATACAGATTGTACACAACACTAATGAACATATTGCACTTGAGATCAATCCAACTCAATTAACTCAATTAACTCAATTAACTCAATTAACTCAATAATTTTGCGCAAAGACCACAGCAAGAAAACCGCATATTCCGGATCTTAAGCATACATTTGCCTCTTAATTCAAAAAAACATGACTCCTGGGTTGATTTTTTTGTATCCAATCACATAGTTAATTTGGCAACAAAAATAATAAACATGCTTTTTTTAACCCATAGTAAACGCGGCCTCCAAAGAGCCACGAAACTAACGCCCTGCTCTACCTCGCAAGAGCCGCCAGCAACCGCAGTGTCTTGTTATCCGGTTCGCCATTAAAATATTTGTCCAACACTCGTGAGAACAGATCATCGGGACCTGCAATCCGGGCAAACAGGGTCATGGATGAGCGCAACTTCCAATCATCGGGATAACCGAAAATCCAGTGATTAATGGCCATTGATACGGAAGACATATCCGAGCATTTCAGTATTCACTATTGTGCTGGGAGGTTTCATTATTTTACTCGCACTCCTACTCGCACTCTATCCCCACGGCACATGCCTCCAACGACAGGTTCCCACCGTACAAGAATGCTAAGGAGTACTATATCAAGCACTGTCTAACCTATCGGAAAGCAACAACAAGGCAATAAAAAAAACCCGTTAAGCCAACGAGCTATAACGGGTTTACATAAAGCCTGAAAACGATTGTCCGCTTGGTCAACTCCCTCGGTAAGTGGAATAACTGTACGGCGATACCAGTAACGGCACATGATAGTGCTCGGACTCATCCGCTATACCAAAGCGCAACACAACTTCATCCAGAAATGCCGGCTCCGGCAACTCCACGCCCTGCTTGCGGAAATACTCTCCCGCAGCAAACACCAGCTCATAGACCCCCGCGACGAACGACTCACCTGACAATATTGGGCTATCACAACGGCCATCATTATTGGTAACCGCTTGCGCAATGAGCCTGCGTTCACCATCGATCCGATACAGATCCACCGCGATCTCATTGCCCGGACGACCACTCGCAGTGTCCAGTACGTGTGTTGTTAGATAACCCGTCATTCGTCCCTCCATCCCTTTTTTGAATTAATGTTGCAACTGCATTCTTTAAAGCAGGAACCTTCAATCAGGTTCTTCAGGCAAAATCTTCAGCCTGACTATTCAACCAGAATCTTCTATCAGACTTTTAGCCAGCCCTTGCAAACAGTCTCTTCAGGAAAACTATTCAGGAAAGCTATTCAGGAAAGAATGCGGACCAGAGACTCTCGAGCCGAAAACAACCGTCACAGCAGGATACCCTCAACGACCGCAAGATCACCAGGCTCAACCATATTGATTGTATACAATTATAAAACCATTAACCGAGTGTTCGATACCCATATTAATATCGCAGGTCGTAATGCACTCTGAAACCGCACCACGTCAGTCACCTATCCAGTCACTTATCCAGCCACCTATCCAGTCACTTATCCAGTCACCTATCCAGTCACTTATCCAGCCACCTATCCAGTCACTTATCCAGCCACCTATCCAG
>JAUXFT010000025.1 GCA_030622755.1 Aestuariirhabdus sp.
GCCCTAAGGTGATATTAATCGACGTAAATGGATCCAAAGTCACTCCGTTTCTGAGGCTTGCTATTAATTCTATTGGAGGCAAGTTAGTCCATGTTGCGCATTGCATTCCTACAGATAATTTCAGGAAGTTAAGTTTAACTGATTATGATTATGCGCTTGTATATGGGCAGAGTTCTATTGATTCTATTAATGCAATGCCGGTGCGCTACGGTAATACGAAGTGCGTGATTACAGGCTCAATTATTTTAGGAACCGACCGTGATTATGCGCTTCTATATGGGCAGAATTCTATTGATCCTCAGATCGAGCATTCCCACAACGAGAGATTTTGCGTTGTATTGGGCTCCACTCCGTCCCTTGAAGGCAAAGGGCGTGTTACGCCAGTTTATGAATCTATGATTCGCTGGGCCAAGGATAATCCTGGCACAAAACTGTATTTTAAACCTCACCCACGAAGTGATAAAAGTCTTTGGCAGCGCCTGGTTAATGAGTTAGAAGCAGAAAAATCTGTTGGAATTTTTACATCGATGAGCGAATGTGAGGGTGCAGATTTCGCTGTGGCTGCATTTACAAACGCAGTTTTGGATGTGGCAAATTTAGGGGTTCCCGTGGTATGGGTAGCAGATGAATCTGAAGTGGATTATTTCAAGCTCGAAAGTTACTTTGTGCCGCGCGTATCTTCATATGTTGACCTTCCCGACAGGGTGAATACGATTATAAGTAACCTCGATTATTATCGAGCGAATGCCAAATCCTTTGGGAAATACCATTTAGGGGGTGTTGATAACCCTACTAAGTATGTGGCTCGTACGTTAGAGAGTATTGTTAAATCGGAAGAAAACTTCCCTGCGGTTGATGTGTAATAATGCAAAGTAATGATCGAATAGGTTACAGCTACGGTTATCATTTTATGATCTAACCGATTATGTCGTGGAGGGTGCTTTTTATGACTTAGTATCTATACGCCTTTGCTGGCACAGCAATACTTGATTTTCGTTGTTGGTTGGAAAAATATCAATCTGAGAGTGTGTTTATGACGTAGTGAATTGGCACCAGAGATTTGGTGGGTTTATCTTGTGCAAAGGCAGTCTTTATGAAGCATCGCTCGGTCTTCTTAAATTGATTACGTTATAGAACGACCCAGAGGGGACGAAGGCGTTCTAACTGTATTCACGTTCAAATCACAGAAATATGCTATGCTCGACTTTTGTCCTGGTGTGGTTTTTCTCACCCATTTATCTCTGAAATCAGGTAACGGTATCGATGTCTTCCAGCGAGAAAACAGGCGCCAGTAGTCTTAAAGTCTATGTGCGATTGTTGGGTTATGTTCGTCCTTATTGGTTGCCTTTTGTGATCAGTATTGTCGGATTTACTTTTTTTGCAGCGACGCAACCAGGTTATGCCAAGCTGGTAGAGTATTTTATTGAGGGGCTGGAAAGCCAAGACAATGATCTACTTTATTTTGTTCCGCTGGCTGTAGTTAGTATTGCAGTGCTCCGAGGAATAGGTTCGTTTCTGGGCAATTATTATCTTGCCAAAGTTGCTCAGGGATTGGTGCATGATATCCGGGTTGATCTTTTTAATAAGCTCGTGACACTGCCAAGTCGTTATTTCGACAACAATAGCTCCGGCCACCTGATCTCTCGTATCACTTATAACGTTACCATGGTGACGGGGGCAGCCACTGATGCGATCAAGGTGGTGGTGAGGGAGGGCCTCACCGTTATATTTTTGCTGGGTTATCTATTGTGGACTAACTGGAAGCTGACGCTGGTATTTCTAGCTATTTTGCCCCTTATCGCACTGATTGTCGGTGTTGTTGGTCGCCGCTTGCGTAAGCTAAGTCATAAGATCCAGGGCGCTATGGGTGATGTTACCCACGTAACCTCTGAAACCATCAAGGGATATCGGGTTGTTCGCAGCTTCGGTGGTGAGAGCTTTGAGAAGCAGCGTTTTTATCAGGCGAGTATGAACAATTTACGCCAGGCCATGAAGATGGTTAAGGTGTCGTCTATCAATACGCCGGTACTGCAATTTCTGGTGATCAGTGCCATGGGCGTTATCATGTTTTTGGTGCTGTATCTGCGAGATACCTCTTCAACGGCAGCGTTGATCTCTTTTGTTGTGGCTGCCGGCATGTTACCTAAGCCAATCCGTCAGCTTTCGGAAGTCTATGGCAATATTCAGAAAGGTATTGCGGCTTGTGAAACGATCTTCGAGCAACTTGATGAGGTGCCCGAATCCGATGATGGCGATTACACCGTTGAACGGGTTGCAGGGAAGATAGAGGTTCGTAATCTAAGCTTTTCCTATAGTTCAGAAGGCGATGCGGTCATTCGAAATTTGAATTTTATTGTAGAGCCAGGCCAAACGATTGCGTTGGTGGGTCGGTCTGGCAGTGGAAAGTCGACCCTGGCTAGCCTGATACCTCGTTTTTATAACCATCAGCAAGGCGAAATTTTGATCGATGATGTGCCGGTTGAGAATTACACTTTGTCCAGCTTACGTAATCAAATAGCTCTTGTAAATCAACAGGTTAGTCTTTTTAATGATACCGTATCCGGCAATATAGCTTATGGTGACCTGCAAGATACCCCCGAAGATGATATCAAGGTGGCGGCAGAATCAGCCTATGCCATGGAGTTTATCAAGGACCTTCCGGAAGGTTTACACACTGTAATCGGCGAGGATGGTGTAAGACTCTCGGGTGGTCAGCGCCAACGCCTGGCCATTGCGCGAGCCATTCTCAAAGATGCACCGATACTCATCCTGGATGAGGCGACTTCGGCGCTGGATACGGAATCTGAGCGCTATATTCAGGCTGCGCTGGATGAAGTGATGCAGGACCGCACGACGCTGGTGATTGCACATCGTTTGTCCACGATTGAAAATGCTGATCGCATACTGGTGATGGATCATGGGCAGATTATTGAGAGCGGTACACACGATGAATTACTTGCTCTTGGTGAACATTATGCCAGCTTGCATAGTCAGCAGTTTGCCGATGAAGAGAAGTAGCTCGCTTGTAGAATTCATGGGCTAGCCCTATCGTTTAATGAAGATTTTCCAGTTGGATAAATACCGTGATGAAATTAACCCTCCCTCGTTTTGACCAGGCCCGCGTATTGGTTGTTGGTGATGTCATGCTCGATCGATATTGGCATGGTGGAACTTCCCGCATCTCTCCCGAAGCTCCAGTTCAGGTGGTTAAGGTAGGTCAGGTAGAGGATCGCCCTGGTGGTGCCGGTAACGTCGCCTTAAATGTCTCGGCATTAGGGGCTCCTGCTTATCTGGTCGGTGCAACGGGTGAAGATGAAGCGGCGTCAGTATTACAAACCCGGCTGGAAGCAGCAGGCGTACATTGTGACTTTGAAACGGTTGCAAATGTCCCGACGATTACAAAACTGCGGGTTATCAGTCGTAGCCAACAATTGATTCGTCTTGATTTTGAGGAAGCGTTTGAGCATCTGGATATTGAATCCCTGACTGCTCGCGTAGAAGCCTTGCTGGACAAAGTTGATGTGCTCATTTTGTCGGATTACAACAAAGGTGCTTTGCGAAATCATCAGCAATTAATCGCTATGGCCCAGGCCGCTGGTGTGCCAGTACTTGCAGACCCCAAAGGGCAGGATTTTAGTCATTACTGGGGCGCGACCCTGATTACTCCGAACCTTCACGAATTTGAAGCCGTGGTGGGGCATTGCGAAGATGAGCAGCAACTAGTGAACAAGGGTTTGAAGTTGTTGCGGGAGCTGAATTTAAATGCGTTGCTGGTGACGCGAGGCGAGCATGGCATGACGTTGCTACGTGACGGTGAGCCAGAATTACACCTGCCGGCTCGAGCTCGTGAAGTTTACGATGTGACTGGTGCCGGTGATACGGTGATCTCAGTATTGGCAACTGCGCTAGCCGCAGGTGAAGCGATGCCTCAGGCAGTTGCGTTGGCAAATATAGCCGCAGGGGTTGTAGTCGGCAAGCTGGGCACTGCCGCGATCAGCGCCCCGGAACTTCGCCGCGCCGTTCAGACCAGTCAGGGATCGGAACGGGGTGTGATGACGCCAGAGCAATTGCAGGTCGCTGTTGAGGACGCGCGTGCGCATGACGAGAAGATAGTGTTTACCAATGGTTGTTTCGATATTTTGCACGCGGGGCATGTAGGCTATCTGGAGCAGGCGCGGGCGTTGGGAGATCGCCTTATCGTAGCGGTTAACAGTGATGCCTCGGTTACGCGACTTAAAGGCGAAGGTCGCCCGATAAATCCTGCTGAGCGGCGCATGGCAGTTCTTGCCGGTCTGGAATCCGTCGATTGGTCCGTGTGTTTTGTAGAGGATACTCCAGAAAGTTTACTGTCAATGATCAAACCTGATGTGCTGGTCAAAGGCGGTGACTACGGCGTTGATGGCGTCGTTGGTGCCGATATTGTGAACGCGTATGGCGGGGAGGTGCAGGTCCTGGATTTTCTTGATAACTGTTCGACGACGGCGATAGTGGAAAAAATTCTCGATAAAAACCGGTGATTTTCAGGCCGTTTTGTAGGGCGTCAAGGTCTCTGGCAGGAATAACCGAGAGCGTTACAGCTATCTGTTGCCAGGGCCTCGGGTTTAGCATTTAACCGTTTCATCATTAGCAATAGGGCCGGTAGTCGCTTAATCGAAGGTTGTTGTGCTGAGTTCGGATACCATCGCGGTTGGCAAAGTATTCACTGAGCATCAAGGGTCGCTGTTCATCGTGTGGCAGTAACAGACCTTCTTTCACATAATAAAGGCCGCCACTCAACAGCCTGTGCTGATTAATTTCCGCCAGCCATAACAGGCGACGATCCTCCCAGTGCGTCTCCAGCATCTGTGATGGTTCGACATAGCGTTCTTCGAGTTGCCACAGATTAAGCGTGTTGAACTCAATGTCTGGTAACTCCAGTTGCCAGTGATAAACCAGCTGTACGCTGCCACTCTCCTGGTGGTGATAGCACTCCACGCCTTCCAGCAAAGTTTGCTCATAGCGAACGTTATATAACGATTTTATCGGTTTACTCACTAAACGAGCGCAGCTGTTTTTATAACCAATCTGTGGGTAGGGCCTGGGCAACAAAATGTCATCCCGTTGCAGGGGAAAAAGGCCGTTGTCGTTAAAAAACAGCAGCTCTTCTGCGAGCTCGTGATCAAGAGCTACGATGGGATTTTGTAAATGCTCAAGTGAAACATAACCCGATGGTAGTTTTAGCACATGATCGCCAAAATCCGGGCGATCCTGGCTTATTAACAGCAGGAAGCGACGACCGTGAAATGACACGCTGATATGTCCGGAAACGCCCAGATTAGATGCGATGAAGTGGTTGCCATTTTGCTGTAGGGAGCGGCTGCGTAGCTTGGTCAGTTGATTAAAATCAATCGGCTTGCCGCAAGGTTTGAGCTGAATCAGGCGATCTGATGGATCGATATCAACGCTGATATTGCGTGTCAGAAAGTCTGAAGCGCAATGCCGGGATAGCAGCATGCTGATCAGCTTTTCAGAGCATTCAGCGCTGCATACAGGTTGCTGCGCAAGTGCCGAGGATTAATTGTACCGATGATTGCGCTGACAACTCCCGGGCGTGCAAAGACAAAATCCATGCTTTGTTGTACAGGGTCGTCGCTGCTGGTGGTGCAAATATGACCGCTGGCAAGTGCTTTTTTTATCAGGATAGCTTTGCCGTGTTGTTCGGCGTAATCAATAACTTCAGTCTCAGAATGCTCATTCAGATTGTAGGTTACCATCGCACAGTCACTTTGCTGCAGGGCAAGAATACCCCCTTCGACAGTTTTTCCTGATAATCCCGTTGCTCTAATCAAGCCTTGATGCTTAAGATCGTTGAGAGCCTCTAGTGTGCCATAGCGCTTGAGTATATCCAGGTCATTGCCATCGGAGTGGATCAGTACTATATCCAGATAATCGGTGTTCAATCGCTTGAGACTACGTTCAACACTGCGGCGGGTATGCTCGGGGGTGAAGTCGAAGTGTGACTGATTATTTTCAAACTCCTCTCCGACTTTACTACAAATTACCCAGCGGTCTCGCTGGCCCTTCAATAGCTTGCCCAGGCGTTCTTCGCTATTACCGTAGGCTGGAGCGGTATCGATCAAATTAATGCCGAGCTCAGCGGCGAGATTGATCAGCTCTAGCGCTTCTGTGTCATCAGGTATAGTAAATCCGTTAGGGTATTTAACCCCCTGATCGCGACCGAATTTAACCGTCCCTAGTCCGAGCGGACTGACCTTGATTCCTGTATCAGCTATTTCCCTCATGATCATGAAAAGGCATCACTCCAGAATGGTTGACATATTTCGGCACCTTGTAGTAACGGTGAGCGTTCAGGTTGGGGGAACTGTGGTTTGATCTCTTGCTGGTTGAGGTGTTTGATAACCTCGTCACTCAGATTTGGAGCGAGAGCAAGCTTGGTTGGCCAGGTAATAAAACAGTTGTTGATGCTCTTACAAAAAGCCGCGTCCGGGCGTAACAGGCTGTTTTGTTTGGGTTCAGCGCGATTTGCTCGTAGCGTTGCCCACTGGGCTGAGGAGAGATCAACCCAGGGCATCAGGGCTTTCAGTTCTTGCTGGCAGACGGCTATTTGTTCATCTGGCGTACGGTTAACGCCCGTTTCAGCGGGTTCTCCACCGATGTACCATATCCATTGTCCATCAGCCGTTGGATGGCTGGTGATCGTCAGTCGCGGCACCGTGCTGGTACCAATGCAATGAGCGAATAAAGGCGCGGCATTGGGCACCTTAACCATGCACATGTGCAATGGTCGTAATTGCATTTCGGGCCCATCAATTCCCCATCGGGATATTAAATCCGCGGTACCTGCACCGGCGGCAAAAACATAACGTCTTGCCCGAATCATACAAGCGTCTTCGCCGCCCCCGGTTGTTATCGCGGTAATCTGACCCTGTTCATCGGTTTCGAGTTGACTGTGCTGCCAGTCTATTTTGATGGTACGTTGGAGTAATCCTTCTGTCAGGGCTGTTATTACGCTGCCGATATCGAGCACAAACTCGTTGAGCTTATAGATGTTGCCGCGAAATTTCGGGTGTTGGAAAAATTCCGGGTATTGTGACTTGTCGAGAGCATCAACTCGTCCTCTGAGGGCTTTGCTGGCAAAAAAAGTGGTTAGTTTTGAACCAATACCTGAGCTTGACCACATGTAATGGTGGGGGCTGAGCAGTTGGGCTTGTGTCAGGTCAATCTCACCATTGCCCTCCATGCAGTCACGCCAGCGTTGCGGCATGCTGGCAATGCATTCTGATGCCTTGGTGAGATTTCCGGACAAGGCATATTTGGTACCGCCATGGATAATGCCCTGAGACTTGATGGTCTGTTCTCCTCCCAGCGTTGAGCTCTCCAGCAACAGGGTAGAATAGCCGAGTTCACTGAGTCGTCGAAATAGCCATAATCCAGCGATTCCCCCGCCAAGAATCGCTATATCAGTATCGAGATGTTGCGTCATGATTCATTCACCTGACTGTATTGTGGACAGTATACGTTTCCGCTTCGCAGAGGTCACCGCCAGAGCTGCGGAAATGGATGAATAAGGGGGTATAATAAGTGATTCCTCTCTTCACAATAATTATTTTTATGCCAAATCGTTTAGTTTATACCCTGCTTTTTTATCTTCTGTTGCCGCTGGTACTGCTGAGATTGCTGTATCGGGCCTGGAAAGCACCGGCGTACGTGCAGCGCTGGCGGGAGCGTTTTGGCTGGTTTGATGCGAGAGCAGTTCAAGGCGTACAGACAATCTGGGTGCACAGTGTTTCTGTCGGGGAGTCAATAGCGGCGGCGCCGCTGGTCCGGCAGTTACAGCAAGCCTATCCTGATCATCGCCTGGTGGTTACGACCATGACGCCTACCGGTTCCGAGCGGGTGGTGGCGCTGTATGGCGATTCGGTCTTCCATGTCTATGCACCTTACGATTTGCCGGATGCAGTGGCGCGCTTTTTGGCCCGCGTGGAGCCGAGGTTGGCCATCATTATGGAAACCGAATTATGGCCAAATACAGTAGCGGCCTGCGCTGCACGTAATATTCCCGTGGTGCTGGCGAATGCACGATTATCAGAAAGAAGCGCTCGTGGATATGGCAAGTTTTCAGCGTTGGTGAAACCGATGTTAAATCAATTAGCCATGATCGCTGCGCAGGATGATGCGACCGCCTCCCGGTTTTTGGGGTTAGGAATAGACCCTGACAGGGTGACGGTAACCGGCAGTATTAAGTTTGATCTGGAAGTTGATGACGTCATCAGAGATTCAGGAAAGAGCCTTCGTCAGCAGTGGTTGGCCAATAAGCAAGCAGGTGTTCGTGTTTTGGTCGCAGCCAGCACTCACCCGGGAGAGGACGAGCAGATACTGGATGCCTGGCAGGGACTGGCAGAAGACCTGCTGTTAATAATTGTGCCGAGGCATCCTGAGCGTTTTGGTAAAGTGGCCGAGCTGCTAAAACAAAGAGGCATCTGCTTCGCTCGTCGTAGCAGTAATGAGACAGTGACAGAGTCGGTGCAGGTTGTACTGGGGGACACCATGGGTGAGCTGATGGTGTTTTTTGCTGCAGCTGACCTGGCGTTTATTGGTGGTAGCCTGGTGCCGACGGGGGGACATAATATGCTTGAGGCTTCTGCAATGGGCGTCCCCGTCTTTAGTGGGCCGCATTTTTTTAACTTCAAGGATATTGCTGATCAGTTATGTGCTGCGGGAGCGATGATCGTGGTTGATGATAGCGCTGATCTGTCTCGAAACCTTAAAAGGCAGTTAGCGGACGATGAGCAGCGCAGGGTTATGGGGGCGGCAGGCGTTGCCGTGGTGGATGAGAATCGAGGAGCATTGCAGAAACAGTTGGGGATTTGTCGGCGGCTACTGGACTAGCCGCCGACTCGAAGTTTAATTAAGTTTTGGCAGTAGCTCGGTCTCATTCTTGGTAATCCACAGGTTGAGATCCGCCAGATCCTGCGGGCTCAGGTTACCCGCTTCGCGCTTGAGGCGTAGCGTGTTAATCAGATAATCATAACGAGCGTTGAGATAATCGCGCTGAGAACTGTACAGGTTACGCTGGGCAGTCAACACATCGACAATGTTGCGGGTGCCAACCTCGTAGCCACTCTGGGTGGCGTCGAGTGCACTCTGCGCAGATACGGTACCCTGGGCTCGGGCTGAAATCCGCTGGACATCTGCATGGACGGTATTGTAAAGATTTCGAGTTCTTTGCGACGTGGTACGGTTGATTGAATCAAGCCGGTCGTGGGCTTCCTCAAGGCGGTAGGCGGCTTCCCTGATTCGGGAGCTGGTTCCACCGCCAGTATAAATAGGAATGCTGAGTTGTAAGCCGGTGTAGTAATTATCAGACTTTCCGTTGTCGCTGTATACGTTGCGAGCGAGCGGGTTTTTAGTGACATTGTGACCCGCTTTAGCGACAGCATCGATCGTGGGTGCGTGGCCCGATTTCTGTATTTTCAGCTCTTCCTGGGTAGCTTTTAATGCCTCACGAGCGGTAAGAATACTGAGATTTTGTTGCATCGAAGTATTTACCCACTCTTCGATGTTTGCTGGCGTGGGGTTAACGACGGGCATCTCTTTATCAAGGCTGGCGATATCCTGATGGTTGACTCTGGTCAGGGTGCGTAGCTCTTCGAAGGAAACGCGCACATTATTTTTTGCAACGATGCGGTTTACCCGTGAATTGTCATAGCCGGCGCGGGCTTCGTGTACATCAGTTTGCGCAATAAGGCCGACTTCGAAGCGCTGTTCGGTTTGATCCAGTTGCCGTTTCAGGGCTTTTTCTTCTGCGATAGTGGTTGTCAGGGTATCTTCTGCACGCAAAGCACCAAAATAGGCATCAGCAACTCGCAGGATCAAGTCCTGTTGAACGACGCTGTACTCGGCAACCGCTCGGTCGGATAGTGTTTTTGCCTTGCTGTAGGTGAACCAGCGTTCCAGTCGAAATACAGGTTGCACCAGGGTGGCGGCCCAGCCGTGCTCGTTATAGCTGTTGGTGCGGTTAACGCCGGGCACGCTACTTGACGTTGAGGAAAGGTAGGTGTCTTTTTTGGAAGCAGTGGTGGCATCCAGAGAGATATTGGGTAATAAACCGGCCAGGCCTTGGCTGGGCAGCTCTTGCTCGGCTCTTAAGGAGGCGCCTGCCGCGGCAAGTTCAGCGTCATTAGCGATTGCCTCGTTGTATATCGACAGTAGGTCGGCTTTATCCGTTTGCGCATAAATTGGATTGCTGACCAGTGTGATACCGGCTAATAGGTATCCCGATATATGTCTGAAAGCCATAATGTAAGTTTTCCCTAACGGTTGTATCAGAGGGCAGATGCAGTTGCCCTCGGTATGGAGCTATTATGTTATTTATTACCTTAACCCATAGTAACAAAATGAGTTAAGTGAAGAGTATAAAACATCCCACAGCCCAGTATATAGTATGCGGCTGAATCTCTGCATAGATTGTTTTCTTTGTAACTGACATTACGCGTTATGAATGCACCCGTTATGTTTTGGTCATTATATAAGCGTTAACCTGATGCGTATCGGAGTAGTTCTGGATATGGACACGAAAGTACGAGTAAATGAGTTATTAAGCGAAACTGCCGTGGTTGATGGTGAGTCGGTTAAGTCGTTTCCCAACTCCCGTAAAATCTATGTAGAAGGCAGTCGCAGTGATGTTCGTGTCCCTATGCGGGAGATATCGTTAGCGGATACCCCCACTGATATGGGGGGCGAGTCGAATGCGCCTGTCTATGTTTACGATACGTCCGGATTCTATACAGATCCGGATGTTTCAATTGATCTTCGCAAGGGTTTGCCGGCAATTCGCGATACCTGGATTAGTGAACGCAACGATACCGAAATACTGAAGGACTCCAGTTCACGATTTGCAAAGGAAAGAGAGTGTGATCAGAGTCTGGATAATTTACGTTTTTCTTTACGGCGCACACCGCGTCGAGCGAAGCCGGGGCAGAACGTTACCCGGCTTCACTATGCGCGCCAAGGCATTATTACCCCTGAGATGGAATACATAGCGATCCGCGAAAACCTTAAACTGGAAGAGGCGCGGGCGCAGGGTGTTTTGAACCAGCATGCCGGACAGTCTTTTGGCGCAGCGCTTCCCGAACAAATCACCCCTGAATTCGTCCGTGAAGAGGTCGCTCGCGGTCGAGCCATTATTCCGGCAAATATCAACCACACAGAATTGGAGCCGATGATTATAGGCCGCAATTTTCTGGTCAAGATCAATGGCAATATCGGCAATAGTGCGCCGGGGTCCTCTATTGAAGAGGAGGTGGAAAAACTGACCTGGGGCATTCGTTGGGGTGCCGATACCATCATGGATTTATCCACGGGCAAAAACATTCATGAAACCCGTGAATGGATCGTGCGTAACTCCCCCGTACCTATTGGTACAGTGCCGATTTACCAGGCCCTGGAAAAACTAAATGGCGTGGCAGAGGACCTGACCTGGGAAATTTTCCGCGACACGCTTATCGAGCAAGCTGAGCAGGGAGTGGATTACTTTACCATTCATACCGGAGTGCTTCTGCGTCATGTTCCAATGACGGCTAAGCGAGTAACCGGCATCGTATCCGGAGGTGGCTCGATCATGGCCAAATGGTGCCTGGCGCACCATAAGGAAAATTTTCTGTACATCCACTTTGAAGAAATTTGCGAGATCATGAAGGCCTGTGATGTTTCCTTTTCTCTGGGGGATGGCTTGCGCCCGGGATCCATTGCCGATGCGAATGATGAGGCGCAATTTGGTGAGCTTGAGGCGTTAGGAGAGCTGACCAGGATTGCCTGGAAGCATGACGTGCAGACAATTATCGAGGGTCCCGGCCATATCCCGATGCACATGATTAAAGAGAGCATGGACAAGCAGCTTAAGGAGTGCGATGAGGCACCGTTTTATACATTGGGGCCCCTGACTACTGATATAGCGCCGGGTTGCGACCATATTGCCTCCGGTATCGGGACTGCGATGATCGGCTGGTACGGCTGTGCGATGCTCTGTTATGTGACACCCAGGGAGCATTTGGGGCTGCCTGACAAGGATGATGTAAAGCAGGGTATCATTACCTATAAAATTGCCGCGCACGCGGCTGATTTGGCGAAAGGCCACCCCGGGGCACAAATCCGGGATAACGCCATGTCCAAGGCGCGTTTCGAGTTTCGCTGGGAGGATCAATTTAATCTGGGCCTCGATCCAGATACAGCGCGTTCGTATCATGACGAAACCTTGCCTAAGGATTCCGCCAAGGTTGCTCATTTTTGCTCAATGTGTGGGCCGAAGTTCTGCTCTATGAAAATTAGTCAGGAGGTGCGCGAGTACGCTGCGAATAATCGCATTGAAGCCGTCGAAATCGCAGTTGAGCAGGGTATGCAGGAGAAATCACAGGAGTTCTTGCAGCAGGGTTCCGAGATTTATCAAAAGGTGTAAGGGTGACAACAGTAGCTAATAGCAAGAAAGGCAAGCCGCGTTACAAAATCGATCTGGTCGGGCAGCAAGCACTCTGCGAGCATAATTATGCTCGCTTACTGCTGTTGTTGCCCGATTGGGAAACGATCGATGAATGCCGCTATGCCATTAGCTACGGTGAACATGAGGCAAAGCTTTGCCTGAATATACGCCAGCGATGTCCGTACACTACCGTTCTGGATGTCTGTCATGAAGCGGATTGGGGGCAGTGGCTGGCTCCTCCGTTGATGCAGGTGCGAATTTATCATGATCTACGGATGGCAGAAGTAGTCGGGGCGCTCAAGCAAAATAGTGTGGCTGCACGCTATGAATACCCCAATGACAGGATGTGTTCGCCTGACGAGAAAGCGCAATGGAATCTCTTTTTGGCAGAATGGCTGCGTCACTGTATAGCCGGTGGACGGAGTTTGGCGTTATGGCCTCCTCGTCAATGTGACTGAGTTAGAATATTCGGCAAAAACACTCTGGATGTGCATTCTTTGGCTGCTATAGTGATTGCGAACCATTGTCAGCAAGCGCGGGTTAAAACCCCCAAAGGAAGATAATCGTTGTCCCGTCCTCCCGGCGTTAATTACATCAACTTATTGCAGGTAACGGACTGCCATCTGTTTGAGCAAGCCGACCATCGTTTGATGGGGCTTGATACGGATGAAAGCCTGGACTGGGTACTGGAGTTGGCGGCAGGTCTGCCTGCACCGGACCGTATATTGTTGACGGGCGACCTTGCCCAGGATGGTTCCTTCGCTGCCTATCAGCGACTGAGAGAAAAAATAGCGCAATTCGACGCCCCTTCCAGCTGGCTTTGTGGTAATCACGACCATGCCGGGCATATGGCGCAGGCTTGCTCAGCAGAACCGTTGGCGTTGCAAAAAAGGCTAGTGATGGGTAACTGGCAGATGTTGATGCTCGATACCCGGGTTGAAGGTGAAGCTGGCGGATATCTGGCCGATTCTGAGTTGCAATTGGTTGAACAAAGTCTGCAGGAGTTTTCAGGCTATAGCTTGATTTGTATGCATCATCATCCATTGTCGATTAACAGTCGCTGGATGGATCGTATTGCTATTGCCAATGCGGAGCATTTATGGAAACTGCTAGAAAGGGAATCCGCAGGTAAAGTAACCTTGTTGAATGGACACGTGCACCAGCAGCGGGATGAGTTGCATAAGGGGGTGCGAGTTCTTTCAACACCTTCTACCTGTTTCCAGTTTAGTCCGCAAAGTGATGAATTTGGTGTTACTGAAGAGCTGCCAGGACTTCGAATGCTGCAGCTGTATGAAGATGGATCACTCTCCACCCAGGTTCATCGTATAGTCGAACGCAGTTTGAATATTGATCGCAAACTGATCGGTTATTAGTCTGGTTGCTCAAGTTGCTTGTGTCGTGTGAAAGATTTGCTTACTCTCGTGGCTTAAAATAACAGACGGCTTTACGATGACCGCCACTTTTCCTTTGCTGCTTTATATTCATGGTTTTAACAGTTCTTCACACTCTGCCAAGGCACAACAACTGAAGAACGATCTGACTAACCAGCCATTCGACTGCGAGTTGTGGATACCGGATCTGCCGCATTGGCCTGCAGAAGCCGTCAGGACAATGTTCGCAAGGCTTCGTGAGGAAGTTAAAAATCGCCAGGTGCTGATTATGGGGAGTTCCCTGGGTGGCTACTACGCTACCTGGCTCAGGCAGCGATTACTGGTTGAAGGGCAATCCGAGCAAGGCGTGAAACTGGTCTTGATAAACCCCGCGGTACGCCCCTTCGAATATTGGCAGCAACAACGGGGGGAGCAGGCTAATTACCATACGGGTGAACGTTATCAACTGACCGAGGATCATGTCCGCCAATTGGCACTGCTTGATGTCGATGATATTAGCGAACCTGAAGATTGTTTTTTGATGGTGCAAAGTGGCGACGACACTCTGGATTATCATCGCGCCGTCGAGAGATATGCCGGATGCCTTCAGCGGGTAGAGGAAGGGGGCTCCCATGGTTTTGATGGTTTTGAGGCCGCTTTACCCGATATTTACCGTTTTTTTAAACTGAGTTGAAATTTAGTGGTTCTATTCAAAAATGATAAATGAAACCTATACCGCTGATGCCATTGAAGTCCTCAGTGGGCTCGATCCGGTGCGCAAACGCCCGGGCATGTATACCGATACGACTCGCCCCAACCATTTAGCGCAGGAGGTTATCGATAACAGTGTTGATGAAGCCCTGGCAGGTTTTGCGACCCTGTTAACCGTTACCCTGTACGCCGATAACTCACTGGAAGTGAGTGACAATGGCCGGGGCATGCCGGTAGATATTCATGCAGAAGAGGGGGTTAGCGGTGTGGAGCTTATTCTTACCCGATTGCATGCGGGGGCTAAGTTTTCCAACTCCAATTATCAGTTTTCAGGTGGATTGCACGGTGTTGGTGTGTCGGTCGTTAATGCGTTGTCATCGCTAATGGAAGTGACGGTGCGTCGCAATGGTCAGGTATATCGAATGGGTTTCGCCGACGGGGAAAAGGTCTCTGATCTGGAAGTTATCGATACCTGTGGCAAACGCAATAGCGGCACAACGGTACGTTTTTATGCGAATGCACAATACTTCGACTCTGCAAAATATTCGACCATCAGGCTCAAGCATGTATTAAGAGCCAAGGCAGTTTTGTGCCCGGGGTTAAAAGTCCAGTTTAAGGATCTGCAAAATGATGAACAGGTAGAGTGGTTCTATGAAGATGGCCTCAGAGACTACCTGTTAACCGCGACCCGTGGTTGGGAAACCTTACCTCCGGAGCCCTTTATAGGTTCGATGAGTGGTAATGCAGAAGCCGTAGATTGGGCGGTGCAGTGGCTTCCTGAAGGCGGCGAGTTGATTACCGAAAGTTATGTCAATCTGATACCTACGGCGCAGGGTGGAACCCATGTTAATGGTATGAGAACCGGCTTGCTGGAAGCACTGCGTGAATTTTGTGAATTTCGCAATCTTATGCCGCGTGGCGTTAAATTATCGCCTGATGACATATGGGATCGATGCAGTTATGTGTTGTCGGCAAAATTGGCCGATCCACAATTTTCTGGTCAAACCAAGGAACGACTTTCCTCAAGAGAGTGTGCGGCGTTCGTTTCCGGAATTGTTAAAGACTCTTTCAGTTTATGGCTGAACCAACATACCGCTGAAGCTGAAGCGCTGGCAGAGTTGTGTATTAACAACGCACAGCGACGATTGCGTGCCAGCAAAAAAGTAGCACGCAAAAAAGTTACTTCGGGTCCGGCCTTACCCGGGAAACTGGCAGACTGTTCCAGCCAGGATCCTTCTCGTGGTGAGTTATTTCTGGTCGAAGGAGACTCTGCCGGTGGCAGCGCCAAGCAGGCGCGGGATCGTGGATGCCAGGCGATCATGCCGTTGCGCGGGAAAATTTTGAACACCTGGGAAGTTGATTCCAGTGAGATACTGGCGTCCCAGGAAATTCATGATATCTCCGTGGCTTTGGGTGTTGACCCCGGATCAAACGACCTGACGGGATTACGCTACGGCAAACTCTGTATCCTGGCGGATGCGGATTCCGATGGGCTGCATATAGCGACACTGCTGTGTGCATTGTTCGTAAAACATTTTCGCCCCCTGGTCGACGCGGGACATATCTATGTCGCCATGCCTCCGTTGTACCGTATCGATATTGGCAAAGAGGTTTTTTATGCCCTCGATGAGTCGGAAAAGCAGGGAATACTCGATCGTATCGTTGCCGAGAAAAAACGCGGTAAGGTGAATGTTCAGCGCTTTAAGGGATTGGGTGAGATGAATCCTTTACAGTTACGGGAAACCACCATGGCCCAGGATACCCGACGTTTGGTACAGCTGACGATAGAGAGTGGCGATGACACCACTGCGTCGATGGATATGTTGCTTGCCAAGAAACGAGCCTCAGACCGTAAGGCCTGGTTGGAAAGCAGCGGTAATATGGCCGATATCTGATCTTTACATCAGATGGAAACGAACAAAAAACATTGACGAAATAAACTGTGTTTTCGTAGCAGCTAAAGAATAAGAGACCTAATCAGTCATGACAGAACAGATTGTAATTGGCGACGACGGCATTGAACGTCAAAGTCTGAAAAACTATACACAAAACGCCTACCTGAATTACTCCATGTACGTAATTCTTGATCGTGCGTTGCCTCACGTTGGCGATGGCCTAAAGCCCGTACAGCGACGAATTGTGTATGCCATGAGTGAACTTGGCCTGAAGAACAGCGCTAAATACAAAAAATCTGCCCGTACCATTGGTGATGTTTTGGGTAAGTTTCACCCCCACGGTGATAGCGCCTGTTACGAAGCAATGGTGCTGATGGCGCAACCATTTTCCTATCGTTATACGCTGGTTGAAGGTCAGGGTAACTGGGGCTCGCCTGATGATCCTAAATCTTTTGCGGCGATGCGTTATACGGAAGCGAAATTATCAACCTACTCAGAAGTGCTGCTTAGTGAGCTGGGCCAGGGAACGGTTGAGTGGATACCTAACTTCGACGGTACCCTGGATGAGCCGGCAACACTTCCGGCGCGTTTACCCAACGTCTTGTTAAACGGTGGCACCGGGATTGCCGTGGGGATGGCAACCGACATACCACCGCATAATTTGCGTGAAGTGGCGGCGGCTTGCGTGCGATTACTTGAGGAACCCAAGGCGACGCTGGAACAGTTGTGTGAGCATATAAAGGGGCCAGATTTCCCGACAGAAGCGGAACTGATTACACCGCAGTCGGATCTGTTGAAGATGTATCAAACAGGGCGTGGTAGTTTGCGCATGCGAGCCGTCTATCACAATGACAGTGGCGATCTGGTTATCACTGCGCTGCCGCATCAGGTTTCAGGTGCCAAAGTGCTGGAGCAGATTGCAGACCAGATGCAGAAAAAGAAACTGCCGATGGTTGCGGATCTGCGGGATGAGTCTGATCATGAAAACCCTACGCGACTGGTGATTGTGCCTCGCTCGAATCGTATCGATACCGAGCAGTTAATGAATCATCTGTTTGCGACTACAGACCTTGAGCGTACTTATCGGGTAAACATTAATGTCATCGGTATTGATGGCAAGCCGAAGGTTAAGTCTCTCGATATATTATTGCGAGAATGGCTCAGTTACCGTACCGAAACAGTGCGTCGTCGGTTGCAGTATCGATTCGATCGGGTAGAGAAGCGCTTACACTTGCTCGATGGATTGCTGGTTGCTTTCCTGAATATCGATGAAGTGATCCACATAGTTCGTACCGAAGATGAACCTAAGCCGGTATTGATGGAAAAATTTAACCTGACTGAAATCCAGGCTGAATACATCCTCGATACCCGCTTGCGTCAGCTGGCGCGTCTCGAAGAGATGAAAATCCGCACTGAACAGGCCGAACTGGGACTGGAGCGAGATAAACTGGGAAAGATTCTGGGCTCTGAGGTACGGTTAAAGACGCTGATCAAGAAAGAAATACAGGCCGACGCAGTGACCTATGGCGATGATCGCCGGTCGCCCATAGTTTCTCGGGGTGAAGCTCGGGCCCTGAATGAAACAGAGTTAATGACAGCAGAGCCTGTAACCATCGTGTTGTCTACCAAGGGGTGGATTCGTTCCGCCAAAGGCCATGAAGTAGATCCAGAGGCGTTGAATTATAAATCCGGTGATGGTTATCACTTATCCGTGCAGGGGCGCAGTAATCAGCCGACGGTAGTGCTTGACTCGACAGGCCGCAGTTACAGTGTAGCTACCCATGCCCTGCCTTCTGCAAGGGGCCAGGGTGAACCGTTAACAGGCCGCCTTAATGTCCAGTCCGGAGCAAGCTTTGAAGGGATGCTGATAGGAGATGATACGGAGCGGCTATTACTTGCCTCTGATGCTGGCTATGGCTTTGTAACTACGTTGGGCGATCTACAGAGCAAAAACAAGGCGGGTAAAGCGGCTTTGAGTTTACCAAAAGGTGGCCGTGTTCTCTCTCCGGTTAGAATCGATAGTGTTGACGAAGATCTGGTGGCGGCAGTGACCAATGAGGGCCGCTTGCTACTTTTCCCGTTAGCAGATTTGCCTCAGATGGCCCGGGGTAAAGGCAATAAAATTATTAATATTGCTGCCGCCAGGGTTGCCGAAAGAGAAGAGTTTGTTGTTGGCATTGCGGTACTTTCACCCGGTAGCTCTCTGGTGCTTTATGCGGGCAAGCGTCACCTTACGCTCAGGTCAACGGATCTTGAGCATTATCGCGGAGAACGTGGGCGCCGGGGAAATAAACTCCCCCGCGGATTCCAGAAAGTGGATCGTGTCGAGTCGGAGAGCTAATCGGCCGGGGTCACAGTATCGTGGTGAGTAATTTGCCGGCACTGCTGTTCTAGCAGATGCTGGTAATTACTGTGTACTTGAGTAATACGGTAAAAGGGTTCTTGAGTATTCTCTATTACTACCCTTGGCTCATCTTTCAGGTGCTGGGCGACCTCTGGCGTTATTGCGACCCCGCTGCGATGATCATGCAGTGCAAGGGTGTATGCTGAGCTGGCCGCAGTTGCAATTAGAAAGGGGTGTTCGTTTTGTTCTTGTTGCTGATCCTGATAGCTCATTCCGAGACCCAGGGAGAAGGTGGGTAGATGCTGCTGCTTGCGCCATAAACTCAGGCGCTCAAGTAATAGTGCGCAGCAGGTGGCGCTGAATAAAAAGTCCTGATTGAACGTGGCAGGGAAACTAAGATATGCCTGCCCTTCTGCCGAGTATTGCAGTTCCCCGTTATACAGCTTGGCTGCTTGACGTAGAGCCTTAAGCTGAGAATTTAACAGTTTCTCAAAATCTGCCGGGTTCATACATTGTTGTAACGTTGGTTGATTGTTCAGGCGCACGCAAAGCGTTACGAGTGAGTCAGAGTCCTCAGGGATATCTTCTTCAATGTGGCTATCAGGCTTTGGTGCAGCGGGTGTTGGTAAGAGCGGTGAAAGTTGCTGGTAAACTCTTTGCCAGTCGCCGGTTTCGGTGGATGCCTTAAGTGCGATGGCATCGGTATCTTTATTTTCAAGATGACTGATCAGTTGTTGAGTAGGGTTGGTTGCTCGTTGTTGGATATAGCGAATGATCAGGGCGCAGGTTGTGAGTAACAGCAAGGCTGCAAACAAAACCATGGTGATAGCGTCGCGAGCGGGCTTTTCTATATGGCTGTCATTCAGGCGCACCCGAACATAACCCGCAATGACTTCCTGATAATGAACTGGAGCCGTGAAGATATGGCCCACAGCTCCATTGGAGAATTCGCGACCCGCGAGCAGTTTGTTTTCAATGCTGTAGACATTGACAGCCGCTATATAGGGGTTGGCGCTGAGTTGATTAAGCATGACGCTCAAGCTCAGACGGTCATTGCTGACCAATATCTCTGACGCCTGGCTGGCTGCCTGTGCCGCCAGCGTGCTACCAAAAACATACGCCTGGGATTCACTGGTAAACCGTACTTGCTGATAGGCGATGATACTAAAAATACCGATACTGATAGCATACAGCACAAAAAAAAGCAGGTGAGGGCGTGTGTTAACGTTGTGAAAAATCGTCATGAATGAAGGTGTGTCAGATTTGGGCACGAATATTCGTCAGGTTCGATGAAAGAGACGGCTTTATTGTATCTTGAATGGATATTTGTGTCGCTGTTTGAGCCAAAACGATAATGATCTCGGTTACAATTAACATTTTGATCATGCATGGAAAGGTATCGTGAGCCAAATCATTCTTATCAATGTCTCTGGTCGGGATAAGCCCGGTTTAACCTCATCCATAACTGGCATTATGGCGCAGTACAAATTGACGATCCTTGATATTGGTCAGGCAGTTATCCACGATCATTTGACGTGGGGCATTTTGGTCCAAATACCGCAAGGGAAGGAATCTTCTCCTTTACTCAAAGATTTATTGTTCCATATGCACGAATTGGGTTTGCAGGTTGGTTTTGATCCAATCAGCCCTCAAGAATATGAGCACTGGGTTGGAGGCAAAGGCAAGGCACGTTATATCGTGACATTATTGTCACGGACTATTGCTGCAGAGCAAATTGCCCGGGTTTCAAGTATTACGGCGGCTCACGGCCTTAACATAGACAGTATTAATCGCCTTTCCAGTCGAGTTTCCCTGGAGCGAGTTACTGGTAGGGATAATGCCTGTCTGGAGTTTTCAGTGCGTGGGAGTGCACCAGATCTGGATGCACTAAAAGCTGATTTTCTGCACATTTCCAGTGAGCTTGCAGTGGATATCGCTTTCCAGGAAGACAGTATTTTTCGTCGTAACCGTCGTTTGGTTGTGTTTGATATGGACTCCACTTTGATTGAGGCGGAAGTTATCGATGAGCTGGCAAAAGCCGCAGGCGTTGGAGAGCAGGTTGCTGAAATAACGGAGCAGGCGATGCGTGGTGAGTTGGATTTTACGGAAAGTCTTAGTCGCCGAGTCGGCTTACTCAAAGGTCTTGATGAATCGGTGCTGGAAGTTGTCGCCTCGCAGTTGAAAATGACTGAAGGGGCGGAGACGTTAATTAAAACCTTACAGGGTCTGGGTTATAAAACAGCAATATTGTCAGGAGGGTTCACTTATTTTGCGCGCAACCTGCAGCAGCGCCTGGGCATAGATTATGTTCACGCCAACGAATTGGAAATCGTTGACGGCAAGGTGACCGGTGAGGTCACGGGCACTGTGGTTGATGGCAAGCGTAAGGCAGAGTTATTGCAGATGATAGCCAGCCAGGAAAATATTCGCCTTGAACAAGTAATAGCGGTGGGTGATGGCGCGAATGATTTGCCAATGTTAAGTGTGGCCGGCTTAGGTGTGGCGTTTAGAGCTAAACCGATGGTTAAGGAAAGCGCCAAACAAGCTATTTCTACGTTGGGGCTGGATGCAATCTTATACCTTATCGGGTTCAGGGATCGTGACAGCGTCTAACTTTGGAAGTAAGGCTTTAGGTTTGGCTTTAGGTTTGGTTTAAGGAACAGGGCAAGGGAGGTGCCAGACTCTCCGTTACCCTGTTCCCCGGTGGTTACATTTCGTTAGAGAAATCGTAGTCCATCTGTTCTGATGGGCCTTGTAAGTAGTACCCCTGGATGTAATTTGCTCCTGCTTGCCAAAGGTTGGAGAGCATATAAGCGCTCTCTACCATTGGAACGATGGTAAGTTTCCCCTGGCTTTGTAAAGAGCTGATCATGTTCTTCATCGACTCCATAATCTCTTCGCTATCAATATCTTCACTCAACGCACCGTCCAGTTTGACGAAGCTAACGTCCAGGTGTTTTAGATTATTGAATGGATTGATTGCTCCGCCAAAATGCCCAAGGGCGACTCGGCAATGCAGTTCATTAATGGCATTGGTAAGTATTTTTGCTTGCTTAAGATGGGTCGTTGCATCTTTTTCAGAGATTTCAAAGATGATGGCATCGCTTGGCAAACGGGCTGCTTTGAGTGCGACGCTCAGCCACGGGGGTAGCGTCGGGTCCATTATGGAATCACCGCTTAGGTGAATAAACACACGAGTATCATGACCATTGGCACGATGTGCAGCGAGAAGCTTGATGGCTTGCAGAATCGCCCAGCGATCTATTTTGGTGCTGAGACCGATTTCTCTGGCTACAGTCATAAATTCCGTAGGGCTTATTTCCTCTCCCTCAGCATCGATCAGGCGAAGTAATACTTCGTAATGTTCATGGCTATCACCTCGAAGGCTGATGATTGGCTGAAATAACAGTTTGAAGCTGTTGTTGTCCAGTGCTTGCTGAATAATGGCGCCAATGTCACCCCGATGGGCCTGAGCTGCGAGATCATCCTTGGGGTTGTGGAAATGGAATTTGTTGCCACCATCATGGTTAGCATGAGTAGCGGCTTTATGGGCTCTTACCATGATCTGGTTGGCGTCGCTGGTTGTTTCATTGACAATGGAGATGCCAACACTGCAACTTGTCTGGATAGTGACCCCGGATACTTCCGGCATTTGAGTTTCTACCGATGTGCAAATAGTTTTCGAGGTGGTCTTTAATGTGTCCAGTTGATCAGTGTTGATCAGTGCCAGAAATACATCATCACCGTAGCGGGCCAAAATATTCGGGCTGGCAATATGCTCTTTTAACAGGGATCCAATATCCGCGAGCACCAGGTCGGTGCCTGAAATGCCAGCCTGTTCACGGATATCATTAAAGTTATCCAGCGATATGTAGAGCACGGAACTGTTGGCTTTGCCACTAACCGCTTTTTCGATTGCCGTATCCAGTTGCTGAGAAAAGTAATCCCGATTGAATAATCCGGTAACCAGGTCCTGGCTGCTGATCTCTTTTAGTTTTTCTTCGAGTTCAGGATTACCGCTATCAACTCGAATAATCACCTGCTCACAGGTTTCACCATCATAGCTGGCGGATGAGAACTCCATGTGAGCATTGAATTGGTTGCCATCAAGGTGTTGTCCCTGGCAGGTGATTTTTTTATCACTGGATTCTTGAGCGTGATACTCCTTGAGCATTTTTTTAAACTTAGCCTGCTCGTTACTTGCCACCATATCGATGATTGGCATGCCGGCCAGTTCATCAGCGTCTTCATAGCCAAAAAGGTCTACATAGGCGCGATTGGCGTAAATGTGCATACCTTCATGAACGTAGGCGATAGCATCAACTGAACTGTCGAGTAACAGTTGGCAGCGTTTTTCGGTTTCTTTAAGGTTTACTTCAAGTTGACGTCTTTTTCGGCGCTCAGAGAGTTGTTCGAGTTCGCGATTGGCGACCAGGATCAAGCGTTTATCGTCATCGTAAGGTACAACATCCTTGAAACCCTTTTGCAACGCCTCGGTAATTTGCTGTTGTTCCGGATTTGGTAACAACAGTAATACAGGAATGTCTTTGTGCAGGGTGTTGATCATGTCCAGCGCTTGTTCAGCACTGATCTCATCATTATCTTCGCTGGCAAGTAGCAGATCCCAGGTCTGGTTATTTAGTTCTTCTTCCAGCGCTTCGGCGGAGATGGTGCGGTGTGCCCTGGTTGCATGGCCTGAGTTACGGAAGACATTAACGAGCTGTTCAGCATCGTTTTGGGACTCTTCGATAATCAATAAACGTAATGTCTTTTTTTCCTTGGGCATAATAGCGAGGAACCGTCGTAAGGCATAAATTAAGGTGTTATGTATGTAGGTTGAGCTTCTTTACAGGAGCCTGCAATTGGTATCATCGTACCACAACAGCGTAAGGCGCAGCGTTTTCATCGGTAGTTCCTGACGTGATTTTGGGATGCGCTTCAAAGTAACTTCCACACAGAAGTAAAATCCTCTTCACCATCACTGGTCGTGTTTGTTTTAGCCAGAGCTGGTTGCAATATTTGCTGCAACCGTTTGAATTCAAACTGTGAAAAACTGCGAGTTGCCATCACTTTATGGGTTAACTGCCCCTTTTGTTCCACACCGTTTTGATTGAGTAAAACTTTACCCCCTTCTTCGAAGGGGCGTGACGGTGTGATGAGGGTGGCCGGTTGGGCAATGGCATTAATTTCGGGTAGCAAGAAAGCACGCATCGCCTGGCTGCCATCGCGGGTTTTGCGCAGCATTGATAGCGCACACGGGGAAGCATTAGGCGTCAGCAGTTCAATACCCATGAGAGAACGTTCAGGACTCTCTACCTTGATCCAGCGAATAACGGCCAGGCACCATGGCTCTGAGTCAGACTCCCTGACCCCCAACAATTCTCCAGATTGGGTTTGTGGTGGCAGGTTACCGGGCCAGGTAACGCAATAACCACCAGGGCTGGTATCTGATATTTGGGTTAAATGGTTGCGATACTCTGGTTTTTTTGTCTCTGTATGGTCACTAAATTTAATTGACTCATTGTCTCGCAGGGCTGCATGGACTTTTCGATCTGAGGTGTCAGCATCAAAGGCATTACACCATGCATCGGTATTCGCTTCTTCAGTTGTAAAGTGTGCCGCGCGCTGCGATGTTTTTACGGATAGTAGTTGTCGAGCAAAATCTTTCTCGCCGCTAAGAAAATAATGAGTGGCACTGAAACCAATGGTGATATGCAACTCGCCCTGAGTTGCCATCCGTTTGAAGGAGCGTTCTTTTAATGGTCCCCAGGCTTCGATGAGGTGTTTGATTAGCTCCATGCTCATCGATTTAGGAACGGTGATGGAGGGTTTTTCATTCAATGTGATAGGAGTCTTTAAGCTGTCTTTTAGAGCATGGATTAGGGGGAGGCTATTTAGCCCGCGACAGGCAAGGGTTACCGGTTCTCGGCTTAAGCTGAAGTAGCAGGGAGGGTGGTCAGACTCGAAATTGATGAAAAACAGCGGATCATTCTTGGCAATTAGTTGAATTTTAGACAGTGGAGCCCATAGCTCGAGAGCATTGAATACTTGCTGGAGGTCGGCCTGGCGAAGTTGGTTGGCTCGAGAGCATCCGAGTAATACTGCCCTGGTGTAAACCAGCAGTACCGAAGGTGAGCTAATAAAGCTGTTTTGTGCATCCTTGCAGCTATAGTCCAGCAGCTGAAGCTGTTCAGCAAACTGATACAGTTGACCAATTTCGAGCCACAGGAATCGAGGCGGCGGGCAGTACAACTGATAGGTGCGTAGCAGCGACCGAGACATTTCAGACATCGCACGGTGGATGGCGTTGCCTGTAAGTTGTTTGTCGGCGTCTTTAGCGGTGTTGTCCAGGATGACCTGCTTGTAACCTGTGGCCAGATAGATTTGCAGCGCTTGCGCGAGGTTGGCAACCTTTTTCTGTTGCTCGTTGAGTACTACGGTTTGGCCAAGGTAATGTTTACTTAATGCTTCGAGGGTGTAATAGACCGTAGGCCTGAGGCTTTCGAGTAACTGAAATCTCTGCAGGGGAGTCGTTATGAGTTTGTTTATTTCCCCCAGAGCACCGTATAGATGGCGGGATATTTCGCCAATATTTGCCTTTGGTAAGTTATTTAACCATGCAGTTACAGCCTGATTGTCTGTAGCGCTGAAACTGAGCTTGCTCAAGGTTTTTTGAGGTGCCCGCAGCTGAAGTTGAGCGATCTGATTTTCCATTCAAACCTACATGTTGCCTAATGATGTCGCGAGAATGCAGTGAAAACTACAATCCCAGAGTTATACCAATATACTACTATATTCCCAAAACTATAGACCAGAAACTAATACCTTGATATTTATGTAGAAAATCTGTTTTTCGGCATCGCTTAGGCGAGTAATAAGGGCGCTATCCAAGAACTGTTTTTGATTTCATGCCCGCATTCTCTTGAGCCAGGGCAGGTACCAGATATCCACTGCAACGTGTTCGCATCTCGTCGATCAGTGCAATTGCTTGATGTCGTTCGATATCAAAATGTGCGGCCCCTTGAACCTTATCAAGCAAATGAAGGTAATAAGGTGAGATGCCTGCAGCAAAAAGCCGCTCACTTAATTCAATTAAGGTGGAGACGTTGTCGTTGATGCCACGCAGTAAGACGCTTTGATTTAATAAAGTAACGCCATCCCTCTGTAGTAATTTGCAGGCATTGACGGTGTCAGTATCCAGTTCGTTGGGGTGGTTACAATGAATCACCATTACAACCTGTAAACGACTCGCTGATATCCATTGCCTCAATTCTTGATTGACCCGTTGGGGAATCGCTATCGGCATGCGAGTGTGAATGCGTAGCCTTTTAAGGTGCGGGATTCCTGATAATTGTTGTGATAGCCATGCCAGTCGCTGGTCATTGACCGCTAAAGGTTCCCCTCCGCTGTAGATAACCTCGTCGATTTCAGGTCGGGAACGTATGTATTCGAGCACATCCAGCCATTGCTGGCGACCCGGAGCATTCTCCTTGTAGGGGAAATGTCGACGGAAGCAGTATCGGCAGTTGATTGCGCAGTGGCTGGCCAGGGTCAATAGTACGCGGTTGTGATACTTGTGGATTAATCCGGGAAGGGGGTTAGCGTCGCGTTCAGACAACGGGTCTGAGTTATAACCCTCTGTTAATTGCATTTCTGCGACATCAGGGAGAACTTGAAGCAGTAGTGGATCCTCGGGGTTGCCTCTTTCTATTCTGGCTAAATATGGGGCGGGCACGACAACAGGGAACTCCTGATGGGCGCTGATCTGTTCAGCCATGGGATGGCCTTCCAGCCCTAATGCATGGAAAAGCTCATCGGGTGTACGAATGGCATCACGGAGCAATTGTTGCCAGCTTGTAGTGTGCACAGAGGGTGCTGTTCGCGCTATCATAGGTGTTTTAATTGATCACTGGTGTGTACAAAATATGGCTAACTATTCTACCAACGAATAGGAAAGTTCTTGAATGTAACTGCTTACAGCATGGTGGATTCTATGAGTGACCATTGAGTGACCTTGCGGTGAACAAATTTACTGACACTTAACTTTCCCTTCCCCGAAGTTTACATTTTTCTAGTTATTAAATCTGCGGTGGTACTGATAAAACGGGTGATTGCGGCAAGAACGTCACTCGCTGGTTTGGCGGCGAGGGTAAAACCATTGGCCATCTGGGACACTGTGAAGTATTTGTTAGGGAAAATGAACGTAAGTGTCTTCATTTATTTCGATCAACATTTGCCACTACAGCACAAAACTCGGATATCCCAGAGGGTGTGAATTACCCACTGACGGGACACTCGACAGGACACAGCCGTGCAGGTAATCGCTATCGTCAGGGGTTTAAGCTTACCGTCCTCAATGAGAACTTGCAGAAGATAAGTTATTCCGGCATTGAGCAAGTTGCTCCTTTTGATCAAATAAAATCAAAACGGCATCTATTAAAACTCAAGTAGATGGATCGGAGAACACACTCTATCAGCCACACATCTCATAAGACGCTCTCAACAAGTAGTGTTTTATAGAATTTCCACGGTAAAGTACCAGCGACCAATCGACTCATAATCGATTGGTCGC
>JAUXFT010000051.1 GCA_030622755.1 Aestuariirhabdus sp.
ACCGGTCTCCTGCCTGCTTTCAATTTACTGCTTCCTGCTTTCTGCTTTCTGCTTACTGCTTCCTGCTTCCTGCTTTCTGCTTTCTGCTTACTGTCCGACAGACTCCTGATAAACGGGATCTTAAAGCATAAACGGTTAGCTCTAAAATCGGCGTCAAAAGCAATCTCTATAGGTCATTATCAGCCGTAGTTCTCACTCGTGCCACTGCATCCAACCAACCGCTGTACAATACTTCGCGACGTTCTTCTAACATTTGAACATCGAAACAGCGACCACCAAACCACAACTCACTCACTTGTTGCAGGGATTGAAAAATACCCAGTTGCAAACCAGCCAAATAAGCCACACCCAGCGCAGTCGTCTCGGTAACCTCAGGTCGTTCCACGCGAGCATCAAGCATGTCTGCAAGAAACTGCATCAGCCAGTTATTTTCCACCATGCCGCCATCAACCCTCAGCGTTTTAGACTTGTCGGCACCATCAGCCTGCATTGCCAGCATCAAATCCCGGCTTTGATAACAGACCGATTGCAGGGTTGCTGCAACAATTTCTGCGATCCCGGTATCCCGAGTCATACCCATAATCGCGCCTCTCGCATTGGGATCCCAATACGGAGCCCCCAACCCGGTAAAGGCTGGCACCAGATAGGCCGAACTATCCTTCGCCTCTTTTGCCAGCGCCTCAGTGACACTCGCGTGAGATATCAGGCGCAGACTATCCCGTAACCACTGAACCGCAGCTCCCGCAACAAAGATGCTGCCCTCGACCGCATAAGTCACTTCTCCGTTTAGCCGGTATCCCACCGTGGTTAATAATCGATGATTCGACTTAACAGCGTTAGTTCCAGTGTTCAACATCATAAAACAGCCGGTACCGTAGGTGCTTTTAGCCATTCCCGGCTCAAAACAAGCCTGCCCAAACAGCGCCGCTTGTTGATCACCCGCCATGGCTACTATCGGAATACCTTCACCAAAAAGTGCAGCATCGGTGACTCCAAAGTCCGCGCTGCAATCCTCTACTGAGGGCAGCATTGCTTGCGGAATCGCAAACAGTTCAAGTAATTCAGGATCCCATTGTTGTGTATGAATATTAAACAACATAGTGCGGGAAGCATTAGTGGCATCGGTTTTATGGCTAGTCCCACCGGTTAACCGCCACAAGAGAAAACTATCAACAGTACCAAACAGAAGCTCGCCTCGTTCTGCCCTTTCCCTTGCACCCTCGACGTTATCGAGAATCCACGCAACCTTGGTGGCAGAAAAATAGGGATCAAGCAGCAAGCCAGTTTTGTCTGCTACCAGGGATTCCTTGCCTTGCTGTTTAAGGTTCTCACACAGCTGGGCGGTTCGACGATCCTGCCAGACAATCGCATTGTAGATTGGTTTACCTGTCTGCTTATCCCAAACAATGGTCGTTTCACGCTGATTGGTAATGCCAATCCCTGCCACCGAGGTGGGCTGAAGGCGTCCCTTTTTCAGTACCTCACGACACATATCAGAAGTGGTTTGCCAGATCTCCTCAGGATCGTGCTCTACCCAACCATCCGCCGGATAGTACTGGGGAAACTCAACCTGACTCTGCCATACCGGAACACCTTTGACATTAAACAGAATGGCTCGACTGCTTGTCGTTCCCTGATCTATCGCTAATAAATATTGACTCATACCGTTACATTCCTGATTACTTAATCTGCTAGCCCACTGATTGCTTTTCAGCATAACACCGTTCAATCACAGTATTGAACCGCCTGTAACACTACGCTGCCCGGGACCAGAACTCTGGACTGGACGGTCTCAGTGCAGACCCGTAAAATTGAGAAATACTCACACATAACAGTAATTAATTGATATTTATTAATGATAGAACTTCGTCACCTTAGAACCCTTATTGCACTGCGTGATTGTGGCAGCATGGCGGATGCGGCGCTTCGAGTTAATCTCACTCAATCTGCACTGTCTCACCAGTTAAAAGATCTGGAGGCTCGTGCAGGTACTGCACTCATCATCCGTAAAACTCGGCCACTACGATTTACCAGCGCCGGCCAACGCCTGCTGAATCTGGCCAGTGATATCCTGCCAATGGTACGCAGCGCCGAGCTGGATCTAAAACGTCTGGCCGGAGGAGAAGCCGGAAGACTTCATCTGGCCATCGAATGTCATAGTTGCTATCAGTGGTTGATGCCAACGATCGATCAATTTCGTAATCAATGGGCAGACGTAGAACTTGATCTGGCCAGTGGTTTTAACTTTGCTCCCCTGCCAGCACTCCAGCGAGGAGACCTGGATCTTGTGGTCACTTCTGACCCTGAAGAGTTACCCGGAGTCGCCTATATTCCGCTGTTCCGTTATGAAAGTATGCTAGCGGTTGCTAACCAGCACCCATTGGCAGCACGTAACTTTATTGAACCTGAAGACCTTCGTAACGAGGTGCTGATCAGTTATCCAGTAGAACGCAACCGATTGGATATTTTTAATCATTTCCTCGATCCTGCAGGCATTGAACCGCTCGACGTACGCACTTCAGAACTAACTGTGATGATGATGCAGCTGGTCGCCAGCGGCAGAGGTGTGTGTGCATTGCCTAACTGGGCACTGGATGAATATCTGGACAAAGGCTACGTTAGCGCCCGCCCATTAGGTGAGCAGGGAGTGACAGGAACGCTTTATGCTGCCGTGCGTGAAGATCAGCTCAACACTGCCTATATGCAGGATTTCCTGCTGACCGCCAAGGATATTTCCTTTGAGACCCTGGCAGGCATTGAACTGGCTCGTTAGGGTGATGCCGCTGCCTTAGAGAAACCACTGAGCACCTTGGCAATTTTACTGATGACCGCATCGCACCCTGGCAGATTATGGCGCTTCGCAAGATACACGGGATCATTATAGGTGATCCATACGTTGCCTTGAGCATCCTCGCTTATCAGCATCTTTTGCGGCAAATCTATTGCCATTGAAGACTGGCACTGCATCAGGGGTGTCCCCAGCTTTGGATTACCAAAAATCAGTAATTGCGTGGGTAGCAGTGTTTGTCCGATAGACCGGGCACCCGCACTATGATCCACACGGGCAAACAGAGTGACCCCCTTGCTCTTGAAAATCGCCTGCAACCGGTCAGTCGTACTCGCTACGCTATGCTGGCTTCCAACCCACACCAAGCCATCACCATCGCTGGCTAAAGCATTCATTGGCATAACGAAAACACACACAAGCGCTGCTAAAAATCCTCTTGGTCCTGACATTGCTATCTCCCTTCTTTCTATAAGCATATCTCATTTAAGAATCTTTATTTATTCGGCGCAAATCCCAGGCATCTCAACATAAAAAGGATCTGAAAATCCGGACGCCATGAGCCGAATAACCGCCATCAACACGTCTCAACCATTACACTATAGCCAGTGAACAGTCAGTGAACGCCATAGGTTGAGAAACTGTCGGAAACAATCTTTCTGTAAACGTCAGGATAACTGCTCTGTTTCTCCCTCTGCCTCACACCAGGCGGTAAAACCACCGCTCATATGCGCAATGTTTTTCACCCCCATCTTCATCGCGGTATGAGTACTCAAGGCAGACCGCCAACCTTTGTTGCAATAAAAAATCCATCTGGGATATTTAGAGAAAACGGATCTAAAGTAGGGGCTATCGGGATCAATCCAGAACTCCATCATACCTCTGGGCATATGGTAAGCGCCCGGAACTTTTCCATCTCGTTCAATTTCTCGAATATCGCGCAGATCAACCAGTAATACCTGGGGGTCACTGCGTAACTTCATCACCGCTTGTGGTGATAGCGCCTCTACTGCCTCATTCGCCTCTGCCAGTAAAACGTTAAAGCCGCGTGGTAATGCTTCCATAAAACCCTCCCTTTCTTTATGGGCTTTCAATCCATAAATTTAAAAAATGGATTCAATCCATAAACTTAAAAGCTGGATTTAATACAGCCATTTAATCCAGCATAAAAGCCACTCATCAAACCATTCGATCAACGCACAAAAGCGTTCAAAATCAAGAGAATATACAGAATACTCACACGATTGAAGTCACCAATAGATGCCACTAATGGCTATCCATCACTGTGCTCTCTATCACGGTGCTCTCTATCACGGTGATAGGTCCCACTTCTTAGGTCGGCCATCGTCTCTTTGTTCACGCCTGTGCGAAAATCTGTTTTTGCTCAAGCACTGTCTTTGGCGTATTCATACTCTCTCAGAACTTCGGTAACCTGCACACGATAGCTGGTGTACCAACGCTCCCGACCATAGCTCTGGGCAACCTGATGTTCTGCATCCTGTTTCCAGGCAAGTATGTCATCCTGGCTTTTCCAATAGGATATTGCTATTTCCTGCCCCGCTTCATTGGCGGCAATAAATTCCAGACAACCATACTGATTTAAAGCCAGCTCACGAAGGCGCGAAGCCATCTCGCCATATTCAGAATCATCAGTGTCCACTCTGGCGGTAAAGATAACGGCGTACATATAACCTTCCTGTTTCCTTAATCACGTGAGCAATAATCGTCCGGGACTTAGCTGTTAGCTTTGCCTGAAATTCTACACTGGCAGAAAGCAACAAACCCGGGCACAAACCTGTGAATGGACCCCTTGTCACTAAACATCAACGACGTTGTTTGCGGGGCCAGACAATACTGAAACGAGCTCCACCAAGCTTACTGTGTCCGACCAGGGCGCGACCGTTATGCCAATAAACGATGCGACGAACAATCGACAACCCCAGTCCATATCCACCCGATGCCCTCGTCCGGCTGTCATCAAGCCTGGCGAATGGGGTAAATACCCGCTCCCACTGATCTTCAGGAATTCCGGGGCCGTCATCTTCCACGTCTATACGGCAGTTTTCAGCATTCAGATGGTAGCTGATCTTAACCTGTGAAGAAGCATACCGGCAGGCATTACCCACCAGGTTTTGCACCGCGCGGTGCATATAACGACGCTCTACTTCCGCTTTTCGCACCAGCTCTGGTAGTTGACTGCGTTTATGCACAATATCGATTCCCGGGTTGGTTTGTCGCTGCTCCCGAGCCACCTGATCAAGAATGCTATCGATATCATCTCGGCGAAAATGAAGCACAGGAGCGCCCTGTTCAAGATTGGCGTAGGTAAGAATCTCATCGACCAGGGTATCAAGCTCATGAATATCTCCATCCATTCCATCAAGGTACTTGCTGCGCTGTTCGCTGGAGGTGGCATCAGCGATCATTTCCAAACCAAAACGCAGGCGGGCTACCGGAGTACGCAGTTCGTGCGAAACGCCACGAATCATCTCTTTCTGAATACTCAGCAAACGTTGGATATGACTGGCCATCCCATTAAATGCCATGGCCAGGCGGCCAACTGAATCAGCCCCTTTCAATTCCACCCGGGCATCGAGATGCCCCCTGGAGATATGAGTCGCCGCACGTTCAAGCTTGCGCAATCGACTCTTCAGCCCCCGCACCAGTATGTAAATAGCCAACGAAATTGAAGTGGACATAAACAGGGCGATAGAGAACAACAATTTAAACGGATAAAGCTCAAACAGATGTACTTCCCCTACCTGCATAATTCTATCGTCATCACTGAACCCTGCGTAAAACACCATCGACCGACCATCTTCACCCAGCTGGGTCAAGGTCTCACCAGAAGAGAGCCGCGATAATTGCAGTTGGTTCAAACCTGAACGCTCAGGTTCTGACAGCTTCAACGGATACGCAAACCAGTCTTGCTCCATGGTATGCAGAAGACTCATTCGCTCCGTAAGAGGAACATTCTCCATGGCATTGCGTAACAAAAGTATGGTGCCGTACGCCAACTGCTCGGTAAGGCTACGAATCTCGGCAGTTACCACCATACCGTCATCTAAAAACAGATAAACAACGCCCCAGGATTGCTCATCAGGCAGCACCAGAATACCTTCATGGTCAGCTGCGAGCAGCTGCTGTTGGGTAAGGCCCGTTTCCCGATGAGGCAATAACTTTATCTCTATACCGAGCAGTAATCCCACCGCACGAAGCGTTTGAGGGCGTTCGCCAGAGGGCAAGGGTTCGAGGTTTTTTGCCATCAGACTGAAAGTACCGCGCGCCATCTCCTGACGATAGTCGTTCAGACGTTCACCATTAATGATGGTCACTGCCAGCCCTGAAAGTACTGAAACCAGTATCAGGGTAAACAGAAGGCCGCCATAGATGCGCAGAAAGATACTAGTCACAACGGATCCGCTGAAAGTTCAACAAAAAAGCCCCGCTATACAGGGCTGTATAACATCATTAGACTGCCGCAGCTTCCTTAACAAACAGATAGCCTTTACTGCGGACCGTCTTTATCAAGCGAGGATGCATAGGGTCATCGCCAATTTTAGGGCGTATTCGAGAAACTCTCACATCGATTGATCTGTCCTGGCCGTCATACTCAATGCCTCGCAATGCTGCAAATATCTCTTCGCGACTCAGCACCCGGCCGGCATTGCTAGCAAGCAACCACAACAGATCAAATTCAGCGCTGGTTAGCTCGATGCTTTCTTCATTCAACCAGGCCTCTCGCATCGCACTATCGACCACTAACTTGCCGAAATTCAAACGACTGGCATTGCTGGCTTCATCACCATCCGCACCTACGGGAGCACCATTTCCGCGTCGTAATAATGCACGCACCCTGGCCAGCAAGACCCTCGGGCGCACAGGTTTGAACACATAATCGTCAGCCCCCATCTCCAGACCCAACACCTGATCGAGATCGTCGGTACGAGCCGTCAACATCAAGATCGGCCCATGATAGTCGGGGCGCACACGACGGCAGATAGACACCCCGTCTTCACCGGGAAGCATAAGATCCAACACCACCAGATCTGGCTGCTCAGCGACAATACGATCCACCGCCTTAGCGCCATCTCCCTCTACACCCACACTCAGTCCATTACTTTCCAGATACTCTCTGGTTAAGTCTGCCAAGCGCACGTCATCCTCGACGATAAGAATACGACCGGTTTCCATAGTTTCCACGATATCTCTCTGCTCCGACGGTTATTTCATAGGGCTAGATTAGCCTAAACCTCCCGCTGCATACAGCCCGGTACAGTAAATCCTGTGATCTATAACACGCCAGCGGCTATGGAGCCTCAGGATGCTGCAATTTCCTGTCTAGTGGGTTATTTATCGATTCATTGAAAAATAGAGATCGGAAGCAACAAACTGAAAAACGCGTCAAATGAAGCAGCACTGTAATGGGATTTCGCTGACATATCTGCGCCATATCAATACCATATATAGTGCCAACAACTGCTTTTACAGATACCCTGCCAAATTCGTAACGGCTTAATTCAAAAATAACCGGATCGATTTTTTTTGTTACAACCACTTGCAATGAAACCAGCTCAGGTATTTCCAGACACAGCATGTTGGTAACCACTAACACCCTTTTTCACCCACAAGTTATCCACAAATTATCCTCAGGTTACTAACCTTGCATTCAAACTAAAAGCGCACTATCTTGTGCTAATCACGAGCATTCATACCACATATTGTGTATCGATTAAGCAACCGATCAAAATAGAGTGAATACGTGGACACATTCAGCACTGCTGTTTATCAGGGAGAGGCGCAGCAGACCATCCTCCGCATATGCCGGAGAATGGCCGGGGAAACCATCAACACACGCAATTCACAAGCTGGCCTTTATTAGTCAGCCCAGTGATGAAATGCTCCCCTAGCACAACTCGCCAAGGAATGAGGCAACACTATATGTTGTGGTTTACTATTTTTAGCAGGTACTTACACCGATGAATGCAAACCTACTGGTCACCAAGAGAGACGGTCGTAAAGAACCTATCGATCTGGAAAAACTACACAAAGTCATTAACTGGGCGGCGGAAGGACTGAACAATGTCTCCGTCTCCCAGGTCGAGATGAAGTCTCACATCCAGTTCTACGGAGGTATTAGCACCTCTGAAATCCATGAAACCATCATCAAATCGGCCGCCGACCTGATCTCCCAGGAAGCACCCGACTATCAGTACCTGTCTGCACGACTGGCAATTTATCATCTGCGTAAGAAAGCGTTCGGGGCATTTGAACCCCCTCACCTGTATAATCACGTCTGCAAAATGGTCGAGATGAATCGTTACGACGAACATTTGCTAACCGACTATACGGAAGCAGAGCTCAATGAGATGGACGACTTCATTGATCACTCCCGTGACATGAATTTCAGTTACGCCGCAGTAAAACAGCTGGAAGGTAAATATCTGGTTAAAAACCGGGTCACCGGCGAATTCTACGAAAGCCCGCAATTCCTCTACGTACTGATCGCAGCCTGCCTCTTTTCGGGTTACCCGAAAGAGACTCGCATGGATTATATTCGCCGCTTCTACGATGCTGTTTCTACTTTCAAGCTGTCACTGCCCACACCGATCATGTCAGGAGTGCGCACACCTACTCGTCAATTCAGCTCCTGCGTACTGATCGAATGTGGTGATTCGCTGGATTCTATAAACGCCACCTCCAGCGCTATTGTAAAATACGTCAGCCAGCGTGCCGGCATCGGTATCAATGCCGGTCGCATACGCGCCCTGGGTAGCCCGATTCGAAACGGAGAAGCTTTTCATACCGGCTGCATTCCTTTCTTCAAACATTTCCAGACGGCAGTAAAAAGCTGCTCTCAAGGTGGGGTTCGTGGCGGCGCAGCGACTCTGTTCTACCCGCTGTGGCACCTGGAAGTAGAATCACTACTGGTGCTTAAGAACAACCGCGGCGTAGATGAAAACCGCGTACGTCATCTCGACTATGGCGTACAATTCAACAAATTAATGTATCAGCGCCTGATTCAGGGCGGCAACATCACCCTGTTCAGCCCTTCAGATGTTCCCGGTCTCTACGATGCGTTCTTCGAAGACCAGGAAAAATTTGACGAGCTATACGTTAAATATGAAAACGATGACAGTATTCGTAAGAAAACCCTGAAAGCCGTCGAGCTATTCTCTATGTTTGCCGCTGAACGCGCCAACACTGGCCGTATCTACCTGCAAAATGTCGATCACTGTAATACCCACAGCCCATTTGATCCGAGCAAGGCGCCAATCCGTCAAAGCAATCTCTGCCTGGAAATTGCCTTGCCGACCAAGCCACTCAAACATGTGGGTGACGCTGAAGGGGAAATCGCTCTCTGTACACTGGCGGCCTTTAACCTGGGCGCCCTGGAAAATCTTGATGAATTGGGCGAACTGGCAGACCTGATCGTACGAGCACTCGATAGTCTATTAACCTATCAGGACTACCCGATTCCGGCAGCAGAAAGTGCCAGCATGGCGCGCAGAACACTGGGGGTTGGTGTTATCAACTACGCCTACTATCTCGCTAAAAATGGTGTTAAGTATTCCGATGGCAGCGCTAATGGATTAACTCATCAAACCTTTGAAGCGATGCAATACTACCTGCTCAAAGCTTCCAACGAGCTGGCTCGTGAACAGGGTGCCTGCCCCAAGTTCAACGAAACCCGTTACTCGCAAGGTATTCTGCCAATCGACACTTATAAAAGCGATCTCGACAGGGTCTGCAACGAACCTCTGCACTACGACTGGGAATCCTTACGCGAAAGCATCAAGACCCATGGCCTGCGCAACAGTACGCTCAGCGCATTAATGCCCTCAGAAACTTCATCGCAGATCAGTAATGCCACCAACGGTATCGAGCCTCCTCGCGGCTTTGTCAGCGTAAAACAGAGTAAGGATGGCATCCTCAAGCAGGTGGTTCCTGACTACGAGAACTGTAAGGACAACTACGAACTACTGTGGAGCATCCCGAGTAACGACGGTTATCTGCAGCTGGTTGCGATTATGCAAAAATTCATCGACCAGGCCATCTCGGCCAACACCAATTACGATCCATCACGCTTCCCCGGTAACAAAGTACCGATGAAGCTACTGCTTAAAGATCTGTTAAGCGCTTATAAAATGGGCATTAAAACGCTCTACTACCACAACACCCATGACGGTGCCGATGATGGCCGGGCCGAAGAAGACGATGGCTGCGCGGGCGGTGCCTGCAAAATCTAACGGTTTTTCGTTATGTCTCCGGCAGACATAACGCACTTTTTTCTGCCGGTGCAACCTCTTGCACTGGTAACTGATTGACTGGAAACGATATGCGTTACACAACTTTTAACACTCACCAACACGATCAGCTCAAGGAACCAATGTTTCTGGGCGAGCCCGTTAACGTTTTGCGTTTCGATGAACAACGCTACCCCATCTTCGAAAAACTGACCGACAAACAGCTCTCTTTTTTCTGGCGCCCGGAAGAGATCGACGTATCCAAGGACCGCCTCGATTTCCAGTCATTGCCGGAACATGAGCGTCATATATTTTTAGCGAACCTTCGTTTCCAGACACTGGCTGATGCTGCTGCCGGACGCTCGATTGCCATGGCAACGCTGCCTGCAGTGTCACTGCCTGAGCTGGAAGTAATGTATGAGTTGTTTGCTGCCATAGAGTCCGCCATTCACTCAAAGTCCTATTCGCACATTATCCGCAATGTTTTCGACAACCCGACGGAAATATTTGATGGCATCATTGAGATTGAAGAAATTGTCACTCGCTCTACGCAAATTTGTAGCTACTACGATGACCTGATTGAATACACCAGCTGGTTTAACCTGCTGGGTGTCGGCGAGCACACTATCAATGGTGAGAGCAAAGTGATCACCTTGCGCGAGCTGAAGAAAAAACTCTTCCTGGCCATCCTCAGCCTTAACATCATGGAAGGTGTTCGCTTTTACGTCAGCTTTGCCTGCAGCTTTGCTTTCGCAGAGCGCAGCCTGATGGAGGGCAACGCCAAGATCATCAAACTGATTGCTCGTGATGAAGCCCTGCACACCAGTGCCGGACAGCACGTCATTAATCTATGGCGCAGCGGCAATGACGATCCCGAAATGGCTGAAGTCATGCTCGAAAACGAAGCATTGGCCTATCAGATGTTTGAGGATGCGGTGAATGACGAAAAGGCTTGGGCTGACTATCTGTTCAAGGACGGCTCAATGATCGGCCTGAACGCTGAAATCCTTAAACAGTACATTGAATACATCTCCAATCAGCGTATGCAGCAGATTGGTTACACCCCTAAATACGAAGTCACCAACAACCCTCTGCCGTGGATGAACACCTGGCTGGTAAGCGACAGTGTTCAGGTCGCACCACAGGAAACTGAAATAACATCCTATCTGGTTGGGGCTATCGACAGTGATGTTGATAGCGATGACTTTGGCGATTTCGCACTTTAACTGGCGGCGAGTAATCAACGGATGGCACATATCGTCAAAATAATAGATGGATTCAGTTTTATGCCCCGCGAGGGGCAGAATCTGCTGGAAGCGCTGGAAAGCCAGCAGATAGAAATTGACTATCAATGCCGCGAAGGATTTTGTGGCGCCTGTCAGGTTGATCTTGTCGACGGTGAGGTCAGCTATGATCAAGAACCCGTTGCATTTGTTCCCGCTGGTCGCGTTCTACCCTGCTGCTGCCGAGCCACCAGTGACATCACCATTGAAATCCCTGAAAGCCAGCGTAAAACCGGCTAACAATGCGTTACGGTCTTTAGCAGTATCAAAACGTTGTAGCGGGATTAGATCGACCAGCACAGTTTCAAGTAATAACTGCGATTTAAAACGGCATCCACAACGTACTGTGAATGCCGTTTTTATTATCCGCTTTTTACTGTCCGGTATTTTTCCCATTAATGTATTGCTACATCCTGCGTTGACCACAAGCGCAGAAGGTTAGCTCTTCGTTAGCCAGTCGTTCAGCTGTTTTCTGGTCGTACCAACGCCACCGCACACAATCACCACAACATCGTTATAGTTGGCCAGAGATTCATTGCAATCATACAGCGCCGCCAAGCTAGCACCACAGGCAGGTTCCACCAACATTCGTTGTTCATCCAAAAAACGATCGCAGGCTGCTATTGCCTGTTTGTCGGTCACTAACTTACTTTTAACATCATGCTCGCGGGACAGCTTGAATGCCTGTTCAGCAACACACAGCGCTCCCAGCGACGTCGCAACTGAATCGATATGATCAAGGCCTGTTAATCGATCTACGGCTAAAGCTGTATTCAGGGAGGCGGTCCCAACTGTTTCAATCGCCCATACCGTCACATCAGTTCCACCGTTTCTACGGAGCCCCTCAATAGCACCACACAATAAACCGCCGCCACCTACGGATAACACCACAAGATCAGGCTTGATATCTGATTGGTAGATCTCATCAATCATTGAAGCATGACCCTGCCAAAGATGAGGGTCGTCAAAGGGGTGAATATAAGCACCTCCCTGCTCAGCCAGAGACAAAGCCACCTTATGAGATTCATTCCAGCGTTCACCCTGCACCAATACTTTGGCACCCTCCAGGATAATCAGGTCAATAGCCCGCTGACTGGTAGTGGTAGGCACAACGACGGTCACGGGAACACCCAACTGCCGCCCTGCATAAGCAACCGCGAGTCCGGCGTTTCCGCCTGAAGATGCTACCAACTCCGTAGCTCCCTGCATCACATAATAACGGCAGGCTTCACCAACGCCCCGGCACTTAAAAGACCCACTCGGTTGCAGCGCTTCCATTTTAAGCCACACCCTGGTGCCCAATTGTTTGCTCAATGGCAAGGATTGTAATAACGGTGTTTTAATATGAATATTGTTCACAATAATTTCTGATAACAACTCCTGATAAAAAATAAACAGAGCAGCAACGATGAGGCGCCGCAATCCTGCATATTACATCGTTCGCTGCGTTCCCGACGGAGCTCATCATGGCTATCGCCGGGCTGGCCTTACTCGGCACCATCGGCAACAGCCTCTACGCAGCCTTATCGGATGAGGCCGAACGCAACGCGGCGTTACTGACTTTTTTTAATGACAACCTCAGACCTCAGCCTTGCAGGTATCGGCAGCGCATCCTGGGGGCTTGCTATCGGTCTTATGGCTCACCATCTAAAGCGATGACAAGGCCAATCCCTGTGCAGCTTCTCATAGCCTTTTATTGCAAGAAAAACCACCTATCCACCAGGCCAAAAATGAACAGGCCGTCTAATGACAGCCTGTTCATACAAGCCTGGCGGTTTAACTGCTAGCCCGTGGTTTCTGCTACCACCGGTAAACGCGACAATGCTTCCTCAATCGCCTGCTGAGGATAATCATAATCTTCCAGATCACCACTCAGGTATCGATCGTAACTCGCCATATCGAAATGACCATGCCCGGATAAATTAAAGAACAGTGTTTTCTCCTCACCCGCTTCGCGGCATCGAATCGCTTCATCGATCGTGGCGCGGATAGCATGATTCGACTCCGGTGCAGGAATAATTCCCTCCGCACGCGCAAACATGACCCCCGCCTCAAAGGTAGCAACCTGAGGTACTGATACAGCCTCTATCAGCTTTTCCTGATACATCTGCGATACCAATGCAGAAGCACCGTGATAACGCAGGCCACCCGCATGAATACCCGGGGGCATAAAATCGTGCCCTAAGGTATACATTAGAGTCATTGGCGTGAAACCTTCGGAATCACCAAAATCATAGGCATAGTGGCCGCGAGTCAAACTCGGGCAGGAACTGGGTTCCACGGCAATCATTCGTACCGGCTTTCCTCCGGCAGCAACATCAGCAAAGAAAGGAAACGCCGCTCCCGCAAAATTCGATCCACCACCACAAGAAGCAAAAATCATATCGGGGTAATCGCCCACCTTTTCAAACTGCTTTCTGGCTTCAAGCCCAATAATGGTCTGGTGTAATAACACATGATTAAGTACCGACCCCAGAGAATATTTAGTGTCCTCTCGTGACGCAGCTTCTTCAACCGCTTCCGAGATAGCAATACCGAGTGAGCCCTGGCATTCAGGATCCCCAGCCAACGCCTTGCGACCAACATTGGTCAGGTTGCTCGGGCTAGCCAACACCTCGCCACCCCAGGTTTGCATCATCGAGCGACGGAAGGGTTTCTGGTCATAACTCACTTTGACCATATATACCCGCACATCAATACCGAACATCTGCCCGGCAAGAGACAGCGAAGAGCCCCACTGACCCGCCCCGGTCTCTGTAGTGAGTCGGTTAATGCCCGCTTGGCGGTTGTAATAGGCCTGGGGAATCGCGGAGTTCAGCTTATGCGAACCAGCCGCAGAGACACCTTCATGCTTGTAATAGATCTTTGCCGGAGTTTTGAGCGCCTTCTCTAAACGATGAGCACGAAACATAGGGCTTGGCCGCCACTGACCATAGATGTCTCGCACCTCATCCGGTATATCGATCCAGCGCTGTGAAGAGACTTCCTGTTCGATAATGGGATCACAAAAAATTGCTGACATAGCCGATGGATCCAGCGGTTTTCCATCGGGCCCCAAAGGCGGCGCTGGCGGGTTGGGTAGATCAGCCACCACGTTATACCACTGTTTGGGGATATCACTTTCATCCAACAAAATCTTGGTCTGCATGCTTTTATCTCTCTGTGGTCACAAGTAGTCGATACTTATAGATTTTTATAATTATGATTTTTACATTCTTTGCAGACACGCCTGCAAGAGCAATTATCACTTACACGAAACACAACAACTACTGGCGCCTTTCCACCTCATGGCGCCAAATCTTGATTTCGTTGTAATGCCATTCAGGATAAAATTTACAGCAAAATACGCATCAAAAACACTGCCTCAAATCATAGACCAGAGAATGTTTTTAAAAGAAAGATACGAATACAAATATCAGAAATTATCGGCGAATTATTTTTCAGAGTACTCAAAATTATTCAAAAAACTGTTCATGAAACTCTGCAGAAAAGAAAACCCGAATCACTCCAGGCAACCCCCCTATACAACTCAAGTCAAATCACATAAACAGTGGAGATCTCTTCTCAGAAGCAATATTCCTGTCCCTATCCCCTACAAGAGTCCCCTACAACAGCCCCCTTCTTACTAACATAAGTTAGCAGTCATGAAATCTATAATGGCTGCACAGAGCTCTTCGCTACAATCTTCCTGCAAGAAGTGACCTCCACCGCGCATCACTTTGTGCGGTTGATTTTGACAACCTGGCACCCGCGCCTGAAAGAAATGATCTCCCCCCGCAGTAACCGGATCCTTATCAGAAAACAGTGTCAACCAGGGCTTATTGTAAACGTCCAATTGCTGCCATAACTCTTTATTTATTAAAGCTTCAGGGTCATCAGGTTCGGTAGGCACCAATATCGGAAACTGACGCGCGCCAGACTTATAGCTTTCATTAGGGAACGGCGCATCATACGCAGACTGTTCGGCCTCATTTAAAGTGCGAGTCGATCCACCCTGAATAATTTGAGCAACCGGGAAGCTGTGCACTTCCTGGGAGTAATTCCTCCAGGCTACAAAAGCCTCACTCGGTGGATGCTCGCCGGTCGGCAAGAAAGTATTGGCGGTTATTACTCGTGAAAAACGTTGATCTTCAGTTGCCACCAACCGCAAGCCAATAAGGCCGCCCCAATCCTGACAAAATAAGGTCACACCTTCGAGTTGCAGACCCTCCATCCAACATTTCATCCAGTCTACGTGCCGACGATAACTATAGTCATTGCGGTTCGTTGGCTTATCGGAACGACCAAAACCGATCAGGTCCGGAGCCAGCACCCGATAGCCGGCAGCTACCAACGGAGGAATCATATGCCGATAAAGATAACTCCAGGTCGGCTCTCCATGGAGCAACACCAGCGTCTCATCGCCCTCACCCTCGTCCACATAATGGATGCGAAGCTGATTGCCTTCCTCGTCACAGATATCGCAATAGTGCGGAGTAAAATCATAGTGATCCAGATTTTCAAAATAACGATCCGGTGTTCGTTGCAACTCCATCGCAAACTCCTGGGTTATAGAGATCAGAAACAAGAGTATAGCTAACTAGCAAACGGCTCCCAACGCAAGATCACGACATGCCGTTCGGGAAAAACCGACAGGAAAAACATCAACTCTTATCCTTAATGATCGATACAGTTTCGGGGAGAGTTTCGGGGGGGAAAATTACAGATAATAGCTTCTTATATTCAGGAATACTGCCCATCAGAGGATGTACAGATCAATAAATGCCTATGGATCCAGAGGATCAAAGAGGTCTTTAGTAATTGGTGGATCATCCGTTTCCAGCATAAGATCAAGCTGATACTCACTACTGTCTGACATCTTTTTCAACACTCTACTACGGCGGCGGGAACACAACGCCAGAACCCGTGCACGCTCAACCTGTGACAGATCTTGCCAATTAAAACGCTCATCCCGACTGCGCATGCAGCCCACACAATACCCCCGATTATTGGTGGTACATACACCTCGACAGGGCGAATTAATTCTAAACAGCTCGTTCTGCTCGAGCAACTGTGGCTCGCTACTCACTGATTGTTCCTTTTGACTTGAGTTATTGCCGTCTTCTATAGCAATCACCCCATGATTCTTTTCTGGCATTGCGCGCACTGTTTCCAGGTACTTATTTTTACAGGTACTTACCTTTTCCAGATACTGATCTTTTTTTGATCCTGAAAGCAAGGCTGATCGCAACGCTTCCCAACTGTTGCCGACGATCATACCATCATAGCTCCCGGGTTCTGCAACCACGGTACTTAGTGATATCGACAACCAGCACGCCCTATGCGTTCAATTAGCACGTTCAGGAAATGGTTTATGTTGCAAAGCTTGCCAAAAAGCGACCATAAGTTTCTCGCCATTTACACCTATATCCGCAAGCTGTCCTATGCTGGTTACAATATAACAAATTACAACAATAGAACGATTAGCCATCATGCACACTTCAACAATCCCCCTGTTTGCAGACATCAACAGCAGTTTTCTGCAGCAGACCCTGTCGACAATCAATAGTCCATTACGTGGTGCTATCGAACGCAACACATTGCGTTTTGAACTGCTCGACGAAGGCGTACTTCTGGTCGAACCCGAAAGCTGCAAAGGGAGTCTGGCACTATCAGCGGGTGTGCATGGCAACGAAACGGCGCCGATTGAACTATTGGATCATCTTGTCAGCGAACTGTTACGTGGCAACATCAACCTGAAACTTCGCTTGTTGCTGATTCTTGGCAACCCACCCGCCATGCGCAATAACCAGCGCTTCACCCACACCAACCTTAACCGCCTATTCAATCCGGAACGCGATAACAGTGGCAGCAAAGAGGACGAACGAGCAAACCAGCTCATGCAGCACGTCACAGCGTTCTTTACTAACAGCAGCGGGCCTCGTTATCACTACGACCTGCATACTGCTATCCGTGATAGTGAGTATGAAAAATTCGCGGTATACCCCTATAACCAGCGCAGTGAATCCTGGAATCAACAACAGATCGAATTTCTGGGCGGTTGCGATATCGAAGCAGTACTGTTCCAGGATCGTCCCTCACCCACTTTTTCCTGGTACTGCAGCGAGTATCATAATGCGGATGCATTCACTCTGGAGCTTGGCAAAGCTCGCCCCTTTGGAGAGAATGATCCGAACAGTCTGAATGCGATCTCAGCCAACCTTATCCGACTGATGCAATCAGAGGATACTGAGCGTACCCCTATCGATTCTATCCGCCTGTTCGCTATTCGTGATGAGATCATCCGCCATGGTGAGCATTTTGAACTGCTGTTTCCCGACGACCAACCCAACTTCAGTCGTTTTATGCCGGGTTCCCTGCTCAGTCGCGATGAAACCAATTGCTACACCATCACAGGTTCCCCCGGCTACATCATTTTCCCCAACGCCAGGGTTGAACTCGGCGCACGGGCGGCTTTGGTAGCGGAAGATATTGATGCAGCCAGTCTGTTCAACACCTCCGCTTCCGACTAGCCGATTCAACAACGCGGGCTAAGTTCTTCCTGTACTCTCTGTACTCTCTGTACTCTCTGTACTCTCTGTACTCTCTGTACTCTCTGTACTC
>JAUXFT010000214.1 GCA_030622755.1 Aestuariirhabdus sp.
GCCAAAGCGGTGATCCTCGTAAAAGTGCAAAGTATGGGATAACGATTGAAGAAAGGCGAGTCATCAGCGCTAGCGTTTCACATCGGCGCGAGTGATGAGGGCAAAGATGGCGCTGGATTTGGCCATCAATAGACCATCTTGTTCAACACGGGCTTCGAGGACAGCGGTTCGGGAACCCAGGTGAATGACTTCACTGTAGCAATCAATGATGCCGTCATGAACGGCACGAATGTAGTTGATCTTGCTCTCAATAGTAGCGGTTGAGTAGCCACCCTGAATTTTTGAAAACAAGGCAACACCCATCGCCGCATCGACCAGGGAAAAAATCGCGCCGCCATGAGTGACGCCGTTAAAGTTTCGGGTGAAAGGGGCCGTTGTCAGTTGCAGGTGACTATTGCCATTAGCAACGCTGCAGTAACGGATACCCAGGTGCTGGCTATAGGGGCTGCCGGCAATATGTCCACTTTTCAGCTGTTCTCGCATTTCCTTACTCACGTGGCCACTCCCGTTAGCTCTGCATACCAGACTTCGCGCACATCATACGATCATGAGCGCGCGCAGCCTACCCTGGATTAACGCTTTTTGAGTTGCCTGGCGTTGGCGAACAGTTGTGCAAAGCTGCCTTCGGTTGATTGCTGAGCGGCTTTTCCGGGTGCCGCCTGATGTTTATTGGGCTGTTTACGCTCATTAGCCTTGCGTTCGGTTCGTGCCCCTGCTTCGTCATCGAGGCGCATCGAGAGGGCGATCCGCTTACGCGCAATATCAATTTCGATCACCTTGACCTTGACGATATCATTGGCTTTGACGACGTCTCTGGGATCTTTTACAAACTGGTGTGAAAGCGCGGAGATGTGCACCAGACCGTCCTGATGAACGCCAATATCCACGAAGGCACCGAAATTGGTGACGTTGGTTACGGTGCCTTCGAGCACCATGGCTTCACGCAGGTCAGAGATTTTCTCGATACCATCCTGAAAACGAGCCGTCTTGAATTCAGGTCGTGGGTCACGCCCCGGCTTATCGAGCTCCTGGATAATATCGGTTACCGTGGGTAATCCGAATCGATCGTCAGCGTACTCAGTCGCCTTGAGGCTACGAAGGAATGGACTGTCGCCAATCAGCCCTCGAACTTCACGAGCATTTTTCTGAGCTATTTTTTCTACCAGCGAATAGGTTTCCGGGTGAACCGCAGAAGTATCAAGTGGGTTGTCACCATTCGAGATACGCAGGAATCCCGCCGCCAGTTCAAAGGTTTTGGCACCAAAACGGGTAACTTTCTTGAGCTCGTTACGGGTGTTAAATGGGCCGTTTTGGTCACGAAAATCAACGATATTGTTCGCTAATGTCTGGTTGAGGCCGGATACGCGTGCCAGCAGCGGAGCTGAAGCCGTATTGACCTCAACGCCAACCGCATTTACACAATCTTCTACGACGGCGTCCAGTGATCGGGCCAGTTGGCTCTGTGATACGTCGTGCTGGTACTGGCCGACACCAATGGATTTTGGATCGATTTTAACCAGCTCTGCCAGGGGGTCTTGCAAGCGACGGGCGATAGATATCGCGCCACGAATGGTGACATCCAGATCGGGGAATTCCCGGGAAGCAAACTCGGATGCCGAATAGATAGAAGCACCGGCTTCGTTGACCATTACTTTCTGGGCTTTGATATCCGGATGGTTTTTTAGCAGGTCACCGACAAACTTGTCAGTTTCACGACTGGCGGTGCCATTACCGATAGCGATCAGGCCAATATCGTATTTCTTGCACATGGCCACCAATGTTGCTTCTGCTTCGCGTATCCGGTTTTGCGGTGGGGTCGGGAAAATGGCACCGTGATCCAGCACCTTGCCGGTGGAATCGACGACGGCGACTTTGACGCCGGTACGTAAGCCGGGATCAAGACCAATGGTTGCCTTCTGGCCGGCAGGGGCTGCTAACAGCAGATCTTGCAGATTGCTGGCAAACACCTTGATCGCTTCCACTTCGGCGGCGTCCCGAATCTCTCCCAGAAGATCGGTTTCGAGATGGGTAAGCAGCTTCACACGCCAGGTCCAGCGCACCACTTCGTGTAGCCAGCTATCAGCCGCGCGGCCCTGATCGTTGATGTTCCAGTGATCGGCAACAATCGCTTCGCCAGGGTGTGTTGTGGTGCGGTCACTGGGATCACCCATGGTCAGGGCAATGCTCAGAATGCCTTCGTTTCGGCCCCGAAAAATCGCTAGCGCCCGATGTGAAGGGATACTCTGCAGAGGCTCGTCGTGCTCAAAATAATCCTGAAATTTGGCGCCCTGTTGCTCCTTGCCCGCTACCAGGCGAGCGCTGATCTGGCTTTCCTGCTTAAGAAATTGACGCAGTTGGCCAATGAGCTGGGCGTCTTCTGAAAAACGCTCCATCAGAATCTGTTTGGCACCATCTAACGCGGTCTTGCTATCGCTAATGCCGGCATCCGTGTTGAGGTATTGTTGAGCGGTCGCCTGGGGTTCCAATGCTGGATTCTCCAGCAAAGCATCCGCTAGAGGCTCGAGTCCGGCTTCTCTGGCAATCCGGGCTTTGGTTCGGCGTTTCGGTTTGTAGGGAAGGTATAGATCTTCCAGTCGGGTTTTGGTGTCAGCTGCATTAATATCTGCCTGGAGCTGAGGCGTCATTTTGCCCTGCTCTTCAATGCTTTTAAGAATCGCATCGCGTCGTTCGGACAGTTCGCGTAAATAGCGCAGTCGCTCTTCCAGGGCCCGCAACTGTATATCATCGAGCTCCCCCGTCACCTCTTTACGGTAGCGTGCAATAAAGGGCACAGTGGCACCCCCATCTAGCAACTGAACGGTGGCGTCGACCTGTTGGGGACGAATCTTGAGTTCTTCGGCGATAAGTTGATGAATACTGTGCATAGTTGGCGTAAGGATCCAGTCTGGTTACAGGTATAAAAATTGTGCATATTTCGTGCGTTATTAAGGTAAAACGGAACGCATAAAAAAGGGGAGCCGAGGCCCCCCGTTTGCGACGCCTGACAGCTACAGCTGTGGTCCGGCGTTAACGATATCGTCAGATACGTCAAATTTGGTGAAGTTATCAACAAACTGCCTGGCAAGGTCTCGTGCAGCTACTTCGTAAGCTTCCTTGTCAGCCCAGGTTTGGCTTGGGTTGAGTAAGGAACTGTCTACGCCGGCAACCTGTTTTGGGACTTCCAGATTGAAAACTGGCAGGGTTTCAGTTTCGGTATCGGCTAATGCACCACTCTGGATGGCCGCAATAACGGCGCGCGTGGTAGGAATGCTGAAACGCTCACCGCCCTTACCGTAGGCACCGCCGGTCCAGCCAGTGTTCACCAGGTATACACGGCTACCGAATTCAACCATACGCTTCATCAATAGCTCAGCGTATACGCCAGCCGGGCGTGGGAAGAAAGGTGCACCAAAGCAGGTAGAGAAAGTAGATTTAAGGCCTTTTCCAGCACCCATTTCAGTGGATCCGACCAGCGCAGTGTAACCGCTCAGGAAATGGTACGCCGCAGCTTCCTTGGACAGAAGAGAGACGGGAGGTAAAACACCGGTCATGTCGCAGGTCAGGAATACGATGGCCCTGGGTTCACCAGCGAGGTTCTCTGCAACACGTTTTTCGATGTGCTCAAGCGGGTATGCGCAACGGCTGTTCTCAGTCAGGGAGACGTCGTCGTAATCTGGCTCACGAGTGTTTGCGTCGATCATCACGTTTTCGACGATGGCGCCGAAACGGATAGCATTCCAGATCAATGGCTCATTTTTTTTGCTGAGGTTGATGCACTTCGCGTAGCAGCCGCCTTCGATATTGAAAACGGTTCCCTTGCCCCAGCCATGCTCGTCATCACCAATCAGGAAACGACTCTCGTCAGCGGACAATGTGGTTTTACCGGTCCCGGAAAGGCCGAAGAACAGGCAGGTCTCGCCATCTTCGCCGACGTTTGCCGAGCAATGCATAGGCAGCACATCTTTAGCAGGAAGCAGGAAGTTCTGCACAGAGAACATCGCCTTCTTCATTTCGCCTGCGTAACGCATGCCGGCAAGCAGTACTTTACGCTCGGCAAAATTGATGATCACGGCGCCATCGGAGTTAGTGCCGTCACGCTCTGGATCGCAGGCAAAATCAGCAACGTTGAGGATTTCCCAGGCAGGCTTGTCGGCAGGGTTGAAGGCATTCGGGCGTACGAACAGGTTACGACCAAACAGGTTCTGCCAGGCGGTGCCTGTAGTCATGGTGACGGGCAAATAGTGTTCGGGATCAGCACCAACGTGCAGCTGTTGTACGAATGAATCACGTTCTGCCAGGAAACCGGTTACGCGGTCCCACAGGGCATCGAATTTGTCAGCGTCAAACGGGCGGTTAATAGGGCCCCAGTGGATGTCAGGGCTGGTGCTGGACTCGATAACAATGAAACGATCTTTAGGGGAGCGGCCGGTACGGATACCGGTTTCTACAACCAGTGAACCGTTGGCGGCCAGTTTGCCTTCTCCGCGGGCAAGCGAGAGTTCGACGAGCTGCGCTGCCGTTAGATTAGAGTAGGTGGTGCGACCCTGTGTCATGTCGTTTATTCCTCGTCGGCCCAAGCCGATGTCATCTGCATTTTGATAAGTCTTATCTGCCCGTTTACGGGGCTAAGGTGGACTTCGTCAAATTTAAGGGGGAGCAATTATGCCAAAAAAAAACAGTCAGTGCTAAGGGCGTTGAATAAATGCTGAAAATTCACCGTGAACCCCAGTCAATCAAAGGCTTGAATGCCCTGCCCTTTAGCCTATAGAAGTTAAACGGCCCAGGAGTCTGTCGGACTCTAGTGAAGTCGGGTGGCTGGTGGGTTTCTGAACAGCTCATCGACATCAGCAGCAGAGAATTGATAGCGGGTATTGCAGAACTGGCAATCCATATCGATGGAGTGCTGTTGTTCAAGAAGCGCTCGGGCTTCTTGCTCACCAAGTCCGTATAAAGCCTGGCCTGTACGTTCCCGGGAACAGTTGCAGTGGAAAGTTACCGGATTGGTATCGAATAACCGAACCTCCTCTTCATGGTAAAGCCGATGCAA
>JAUXFT010000162.1 GCA_030622755.1 Aestuariirhabdus sp.
AGCACGAGTAAGAGACGTCACCTTCGCCAAACTGATGCGAGGCATGAATGGCAACGCCCTGAAAATAATTCCTCCGCAACATGCCGCAACGTTTGAATTTACCGCGATGGAACAGATGTACTTCGAAAGCCAGAAGCGCCACAAAGCAATTGGTTCACCATCGCAGGTAAAAGAGCAACTCATCGGGTTAGCCCAGAAGTTCGGCGCTAATGAGATAATAGCCGTGACTATCACCCATGATTTTGCAGTACGGTTACGCTCTTATGAACTAATAGCTGAATCCTTTGATCTATAGAAAGCCCTTTTTTATTACAGCGCAGATAAAAAAGGCTTTGAAATTATTAAAAAATTATAGTCCATCTCTTTAATAACCTAACTGGTTTTCACCGACAGAACTTTCCTCTTATTTTCTAAGGGAAAAGGGTTAATGTTAACTCTGCGCCTGAATATGAGGAATAAGTGTTGATTCGTTTACAAACGTTAGGTCATACATACTGGTCATACCTTGAGCTTGCTCGTTACTCAGGCCAAATACGCAAATAACAAACTGGCTTTTTTCGATCTTGAGTTTTTTGCGCAATAACAAGTATTTATCGATATCCTGACGGAATTCGCCTGTTTTGCACTCGATACAAATAGGAGTATTTTTCTCTGTTAGAACGAAGAGATCCAACTCGTTGGCATTACCGTCGCTGAAAGATATTTCTAGTGACCTTGTACAGGAGGGCGCTAATTTCTTTTCGCGGAAAAATTCCAGAAGCTTAATGAGGGCAAACCACTCCATCCAAATACCATTGAAGAAATTCCGTATTTTTGCCGCTTTTTGCAGTGTGAGCCGAATCTGCTTTTCTTTTTTATCGTAGTAGTATTTGGCGACAAATGAATAATCGTGCAGTGCCTTGCAAAAAGATTTTATCTGCTGAATATCAGCTGAGCTTTTTTTGGATAGCTCGATCTTTACGTTCATGTAACCTTTATTCTGAACATACTTTATTTGATTAGTGACAATATTTAGGACATCAAAATTGTTACCCATTAACAGGGAGATTTCATCAAAGAAGCCTGTCGTGTCAGCTGCGTCAGGATTGATATTCGCCTGAATTTTGCGCTGTTCAAACCATTGCTGAATAGGTTCAAGGTTGCTCGATTGGGACAGAGTGTCCGTGTTGTAAATGTCAATTTCGTCAAATAAACAGTTGTCTCTAATATCAGTGGCAGAAATATCTCCCGGAGAAGCTGACTGGAAGTTCTTTAGCGCATTGCTTTGTGCAATATTTCGTTTTATCAGCGCTTTGACGAATGCAATGGTGTCATGAATAGGGGTAACGTGCTCACATTTTGGGCACTTGACAGATTTGCCAACATAATTACTTCCAACTTCTCGCATATGACTGCATTTACTACAACTAAAAATTGCCATTAATGCTCGACTCGTTTTCGTTAATGTGAAAGGAAAGGTCATTCAAAGGATAAGGTAAACAGGATATCGTGCGCCCTACGTTTTGCCAGTAAGTCTATAGGATAAACGGATCATGCGTGACCCTGTTTCTCAACTTTCAAGTAATCATGCCCTAAAATTCTTGAATGGGTAAAGTCGGGATTGCGAGGATTCTTAAGAGGACGGCTGCTGTCTGGGTGTGTCTTGGCATAATGTCTGAAATATAATCAGAGAGGGTTTATAAGTCTCGATTGCTGTATTTATATCTTCTGAAATTTCACGTTTATAAGTTCTTTATTCTGAAAATCCAATGTTCAGGAAAGAGTATCACCCTCTATGCCGGCCTAAGGCTTCACAGCGCAACAGCACAATGATCCGGGCGTCTCGAAGGGGCTTCCTCCCACTACGATCCATCACGCTTTCTGCTTCTGGCCATCACTTGGCCTCATCAGCATTCGGACATCTCTGTACAGCATGTCTCGTCCCTATCGGGTCTTATCGAATCATTGCATCACTGCTTGCCGGTTAAGAAGGGGCTACCCCGTCTGCCAGCACAGAATGTGAAGCTTTCTCTCATTCCCCTTCTGATACCGATGCGCGCCAGGCTGAATCAGGCCGCTCATGGTCAACTCTTTTTGCAAGAATGCCCTGCTAACTATTTCGCCTCATCGGCCTGAGTGTAATGGGAGTTGGTGACGCTGCCTCAGGCCGGGGAGCATAGTGCTATACAATAGTGCTATGCAATAGCGCATAGCCGGAGACTGGCGAAGTGATGCATAAGGAAGTGCGAATGCCGCGAAGGCAATGGACGGCCGACAACGGCCAAAAGCAGCAGGGGTTCTCAAGGGGACAGCAGTCCGTCCTCTTGAGGCGGCTATCGGGATGCCCCCCGACAACCATTAACCATTAACCATTAACCATTAACCATTAGTGAAAGGCTGCTCCGCTAAAGCGACTGTGCCGGGTATCTTTCATCAATTTGCCAAATTGATCGCCCGTCAGGTGAATCAATGTTTCATGATCACCCCCTTCCAGGTAGATATCATCAAGATTGGCCAGCGCCTCATCATAAATGGCGTTAATGTTGTAGGCTTGGGCTACCGCCGGCACAGCACCCGGATCACAATCGCTAAACATCTGGTAAACCTGCGCCTCATCGATTAAATGCAGGTCGGCACTCAGCTGCCCCTGCAACTCGTGCAGGTGGATTTTGTGATTGGCGGGCAACACCGCCATCCAGTGATGGCCTTCATGGTCTTCCAGCATAACGCCTTTGGCAATACGCTCGGGTAAGATTTTCGCGGATATTGCGGCCCCTAACGAACTGTCTGAATGGGCATGGTTGACGATGTCGTATCGGATGCTCTGTGCGTCCAGGTAAGCACCGACTCGAGTTGAAATACTCATGATTTTGTCCTCTGAAAAAGCTGTGCTACAGATCAATTATAGTCCTGTAACAGAATGGCGAAACCCGCAAACAGGCGTTATCGCAGAATAAGCCAAAACAGCCCCAATGCGAGTAATCGGCTGTTTTATATTGCCAGCAAAGCCTTCTTCCACAAAGTCTTTAACGAACCTTATAACGGCTTTTGCACAGCTGCAGCGCCGATTATCCTAGAAACCTCAGCTGGATCATTTGTTCTCCGCGCTTACAAGATTCAAACGCAACCACAGTACTTGATATTAATTAAACGACTGATTAATATTTGACTATGGATCGTTCAAAAACACTAAAAAAATCCGACACCACACGCCTGGCCATGATCGAAGCGGCCATCGATATCTTTGGCGATGTGGGTTTTCACGCGGCAAGCAATCGTCAGCTGGCCAAGGCAGCCGGCGTTAACCTGGCGCTGATCAGTTATCACTTTGGCGGCAAGAGTGGCCTCTACCTTGCGGTGTTCAGGCATATCAATGATCAGATGGCGCAGCGACTCAAGCCCTTATCTGAGGCAATTCATAGCGAAATCATCAAGATCTCCGGGTCGCAAGCCAAGAATCCAAAATCAAAGCAACAACCCAACACTATCGACGATACAGAGTGCCATAAGCCACTCAGCCAGCTGCAACGCAGTAAACGTAGCCTCGAGTTAATTGAGGCGGTTTTATTTACCCATATCGAGGTGCTCTCCAGCGAGCAAACTGCGCCCTGGGCAAAACTGATACTCAAGGAACAACAGAAACCCGGAGAAGCCTTTGAAATTATGTATTCAGGCGCCCTGGCAGACCTACTGACTATTTTGTGCAAACTGATCGCTATTATTTTGCAAAAACAACACGACCATTCCGAGGTCAAGCTCAGCGCATTAACCCTGCTGGGCCAGACGCAGATCCTGCGATCCTCGCGAGCTACCCTGGAGCGCTATATGGGCTGGGAAAGCATTGCTGATAAAGAGGTCGCCCTGCTTAAAAAACAGATTCACCATAACCTGCAGGCTCTGTTTTTGACGGTCAGCCATCAATAACACCGCCTCAATACCTCATGCAGCCAAACCATAAGAAATAAACCATACAACGATGCACAAAATCACCATCAATGATTCAGGAACCAATACCATGCGCTCTGTAATATCCGGTTTGCTATTGATTTTTCTGTCAGCCTGCGACCAGACGCCTGGGAACATTGCGCTTGGCACTCTGGAGCGTGACCGTATTTCACATACGGCCACATCTAATGAGGTTATAGTGGACCTTCCTGTAGCAAAAGGCAGCATGGTCACCAAAGGTACGGTTTTGGTTAGGCTCGACAACACTCAGCAAACCGCTCAGGTTGCCAAAGCCAAAGCCGACGTAGCTCAAGCCGTAGCACATCTGGAAAAGCTACAAAAAGGTGCCAGAGATGAAGAGATTGCAGGTGCGCGCGCTAACGTTGCGGGGAAAAAAGCTACTTTGTTAGAAAGTGAAGCCAACTATAAACGCATTAAAAATATGGCGTTGAAAGAACTCACCAGTAAATCCAGTCTGGATAAGGCCCTGGCCGAGCGTGATTCGGACCGAGCCAACTTGCTGAGCGCTCAGGAACAACTTAGAGCATTAATCAAAGGCACGCGTGAAGAAGATCTGCGTATGGCCGAAGCGAGCCTGCAAGCGGTACAGGCTGTGCTGGCCGTTGAACAGAAAAGGCTTTCCGACCTGACCATTACAGCCACCCGCGATGGCGTTCTCGATAACCTGCCCTGGAATCTGGGCGAGCGTGTGACGGCAGGCAGTCCATTAGCCATTGTACTGGCAGGGAAGTCCCCTTTCGCCCGGATATACGTTCCAGAACCTTACCGTGTAAAACTGAAAATAAACGACTCGCTGATTGTTCACGTCGATGGTTTGGATAAACCAATACAGGGAACCTTGAGCTGGATCGCCAACGAACCCGCTTTTTCTCCCTACTATGCGTTAAATCAGGCAGAGCGTGCACGCCTGATGTACCTGGCAGAAGTGCAACTACCCGATAGCGCCAGTCATTTGCCCAACGGGGTGCCCGCTCAGGTCGAAATGCCATGAGTCAATACGCCATACAAGCCACACAATTAAGTCGGCATTTTGGTGATTTAAAAGCCATCAATGAGCTGGACCTCCAGGTTAAAAAAGGCAGCATCTACGGTTTCCTGGGCCCGAATGGTTGCGGAAAAACTACCGCTATTCGAATGTTAACCGGATTATTAAAACCGACCTCAGGTGAAATTGATGTTCTGGGATACAAGTTACCGCAGGATTCAGCAAAACTGCGTTTCCTTATTGGCTATATGACCCAAAAATTTTCACTCTACGATGATCTCACCGTAAAAGAAAATCTCAAGTTTATAGCAAAAATTTATGGACTATCTCACCGGGAACAAACTCAACGCATTACTGAATTACTGGGTATTTACGGTCTCGACAACAAGGTAAACCAATTAGCAGGAAAAATGAGTGGTGGCCAGCGACAGCGTCTGGCATTGGCAGCAGCCACCCTGCACAAGCCCGAATTACTGTTTCTGGATGAACCTACATCTGCGGTCGATCCGGAAAATCGGCGAGATTTTTGGGAGACCTTATTTGATCTGTGTAATCACGGCACCACCATTCTAGTGTCAACCCACTACATGGACGAAGCGGAACGCTGCCATAAACTGGCGATTCTGGAGGACGGTATAAAACGTGCCGATGGCACTCCGGATGAATTAATGAACAACATGGGCGCCCATGTCATCGAAGTTGACACCGATAGCCCACGGCAATTGAAGCAACAGTTAGTTGCCTTACCCGATGTTATTACTGCCGCACAGCTGGGTTCCCGCTTGCGAGTGTTAATTAAAAACAGCGTCAGTGAACCTATTGAATTTTTAACACAACAACCCAGCATTCTGCCCACCAACGCGTTGGAAATTGTCAGACCCAGCCTGGAAGATGTTTTCGTAACCTGTACCGGTGAAGGTCGACAATGAAATCACTGCTTAGAATTCAGGCTATTTTTTACAAGGAGCTTACCCAGCTTAGCCGGGATCGCATGACCTTTGGCATGGTTATCATGATCCCCTTGATCGAGTTGATGCTATTCGGTTATGCCATCAACACCAATATTCGGGATATCCCCGTAGGCGTGGTCGATCACAGTCAAACCTCATTAAGCCGGGTACTCACGCAAACCATCAGCGCAACCAAGGTGGTGACGTTTACCGAACAATTTATCAACATTAAGGAAGCCCAGGCGGCGATAGCCAGCGCCAGGATAAGAGCGGTATTTATCATTCCCAGTGATGTTGAGAAACGGATGGTGCGCCATCAGAGCGTCGGACTGGAATCTCATCCCTCAAGCGATGAAGAAACCAGCCGTCCCATTGGGCAGTGGATCATTGATGGTTCCGACACCATGATCGCATCGGCCATTAAAGGCTTGAGAACGATGCCTCTGACCGAGCTGATGAGTCAGCCCGCCAACCGCAATACCCCAACCTTTGAGATGACCTTACTGTACAACCCCGAACAACGTACGGTGGTCAACATTGTTCCTGGACTGGTCGGCGTTATTCTCACCATGACCATGATTATGTTTACTTCTGCTGCTATTGTTCGGGAAAGAGAGCGCGGTAATCTGGAGATGTTAATCACCACGCCGATTCATCCTATGGAACTGATGATCGGAAAAATAATCCCCTACATTTTTATTGGCGCATTGCAGGTCATCATCATTCTGGGACTGGGGCACTTCATTTTTAATACCCCTATCAACGGAGATTTGGGAGATTTAGCCGCGATTACCCTGTTGTTTATTCTCGCCAGCCTAACTCTCGGTCTGGTACTTTCAACCATTGCCCAAACCCAATTGCAATCAATGCAGATGACCGTTTTTATTTTGATGCCATCGATTCTGTTATCGGGTTTTATGTTCCCCTATGAGGGTATGCCCGAAGCCGCTCAGTATATTGCCGAAGCCTTACCGGCCACGCACTATATGCGTCTGGTACGCGGCGTAGTATTACGTGATGTAGAGATCTTCGATATGGCACCCGATATCACCTGGTTGGCACTATTCACCATTGGAGGCCTGATTGCAGCATCATTACGCTTTAAAAAGAGACTGGATTAAGCCAATACGACAAATGGATTAATCAGAAAATGTAAGGTCAATAACGGACGCAAGCCTGAAAACTGAGTTCACAAAGACCAATGAGAGAGGTCCACATCAACGCAGTCTTGCAACTTGCGCAGATCTTCTTTAAATATCGCATCCAATCGGGACTTGATAGGCTCTGAAACAGGAGTCACTTTTATGGGTAAAGATACGAGACGATCAAATAATTTTATCAATTTCGGATATCGAACCGCGTAGAATTTATAGCGATTATAGATGCGATCGGATTTTCGTATGCCAAGCCCTAACCTGTTCCAGCGTTTCCGTTCTGAACTTAAGTTAACTCGCACATCATTTTCCACCACAAAATCCGTATTTACTCCAACAAACAAAAACAACTTACTGAGAGTAGCGTCCCTATTTTCCTTCATCGCTTCCGTAGTAATAACCAATATATTATTTGCCGGATAAAATGGTAGGTATTGAGCCAATTGAAAATAGTAACGACTGTAATTTATATATTCGTTAATTGAATAATCATGTAGAGAATCGTTCAACACCTCATTCAATGTTCTGCGTTCAATTCCGGCCCCGACCTTATGGATATAGTGTGATCTAAGTCGAGCATATGGCTGCCGAATAATGTAAATCAATTTAGTCTTGGGAAGCGTCGATGCCATGTTTTTGGCAACGTTTCTAGAATCTGGAAATTTCGAATATTCTGTAGATACCTCG
>JAUXFT010000183.1 GCA_030622755.1 Aestuariirhabdus sp.
CAAGCCGCTCCCCTCTTCCCCGCTCATGCGGATATAATACGCCTCCGCAATCACCGCGAAATCCTAACCATGCTTCACATCGCTTTATTCGAACCGGAAATCCCACCGAACACCGGTAACGTTATTCGCCTGTGCGCTAATACCGGCTACCAACTTCACCTGGTGGGACCACTGGGGTTTGAACTGGACGACAAAAAACTGCGTAGAGCCGGCCTCGACTACCATGAATTTGCCAAAGTACAGCACTGGGCAAACCTCGAAGAGTTCATTGCCCAAGCGCAACCCGAACGCATTTTTGCGATGAGCACAAAAGGTTCCCGCAACCATTGCGAAATCACTTACCAACCTGGGGACTGTTTTCTATTTGGACCTGAAACAAGAGGGCTACCGGACGCCATACTCCAGCACTCAGCGATTAACGACCTCATCCGACTCCCGATGGTTGCCGATAGTCGTAGCCTGAACCTGTCGAATACCGTTGCAATTGCCGTTTATGAAAGCTGGCGACAACTGGGATTTAAAGGCGCTTCCTAACCACTCACCTCAGTCAGGCTTTGACAACACCCTGGAAAATTCCGAGACAATACGCAGACAGCTTTCACGCAATAAACAGGCAATAAACAGGCAATAAACAGGCAATAAACAGGCAATAAACAGGCAATAAAAAAGGAGCCTATGCTCCTTTTTTATTGCGCTAGCCTACAATGACCTAGTGAGCAGCGGCTTCTGTTTGCTGCTGAGCTGCTTCAGCCTGCTTTTGAGCCGCGGCCTGGGCATACAACGCATCAAAGTTAACCGGCGACAGCATGATTGGCGGAAAGCTACCACGAGTAACCATATTATCGATCGCTTCACGTGCGTAAGGGAACAGTATGTTCGGGCAGAAGCTGCCGAGCGCCTTGTGCAAATTAGCATCATCCATACCGGTAATAACAAAAATACCGGCTTGCTGTACCTCAACAACAAATGCAGACTCTTCGTTGTTTGTTACGGTCACGGTCAATGAAAGAACAACTTCGAAAACCCCATCATCCAGCTTGTTATTGCGGGTATTAAGGTCAAGATTAACCTTCGGCTTCCATTCCTTTCGGAACACTTCAGGCGCTTTGGGAGATTCAAAGGAGATATCTTTGACATAAATGCGCTGCAGTGCAAATTGCGGATTGTTTGCTGATTCTGTTGCTGAATTCTGTTGTTCTTCGGCCATGAGTTGGATCCTGATTATTATAAGTCTGCCACTTTGAATGCATTTGAAGTGGCGATGAAATACGCCTTCAAGCAGGCGTTAAAAAAACTCTTACTGATACTCTTTAGTGGGGATAGTTACGCAGATAACAAGGGGCCTAAACGGCCCGATCTTTCCAAAGCATAGAGCTCATCACAGCCACCAACATATAGCTCACCAATCCAGATCTGTGGAACCGAAGTACGACCCGCCTTTGAGCTCATTTCTCGCCTCAGGTCAACACGACCGTCAACCGAAATCACCTTCGCTTGAGCCCTTTTTTTATCCAGAAGCTGCAAGGCACGGATGCAATAAGGGCAATAGCTGGAACTGTAGATCACAACCTGATTTGTCATTCTGGCAATCAACCCTTCTTAACCAACGGGAGATTGTCCCCTTTCCATGTATTGATACCACCGCTCAGGCGGATCACGTTAGTGAACCCTTCCGATGTCAGTGTTTTGCCTGCAATTCCAGCATGCTGCCCAGCGGCATCAACAATAATCACTGCACGAGACTTGTCAGAACCCAGCTCTGAACTTCGCTCAGCCAGCTTGGCATAAGGGATATTCAGGGATTCAACAATGTGTCCCGCTGAAAAATCTTTCTTCTCACGCACATCAAGCACCAGTGCATTGTCACTGTTAATCAACCGGGTTGCCTGCTGACTGGTCACTGTTTTGCCACCCTTGCGGCTTTCAGTCCATAACAAAATCGTTAATAAACCAAGAAAGGCCGATATCAGAATCGGGTGATTAACCATAAATTCTAAAAACTTTTCCATTTCGCTTTCCGCGCTCGCTATATAACAAAGCGGCAGAGTATACAGGGTTAGATGGGCAGGCTGAACAACCCGAGCAATAATTCATCCTATAGGCTGCTTTGACATCACCAGATAATAGCCAACCCCCTGCCAACGAGGTAAAATCTGCCCTCCTGAAAATTGCGATAATGGTCATCTAATGAATCCTGCGAAGTCCACCACTGCCCTCATCATTCTCGACGGCTTCGGTTACAGTGAAACATCAAAATCCAACGCCATCGCTGCCGCCAACACGCCAGTATGGGATAAGCTCTGGAAGCAGCAGCCACACACACTGATCTCCGGGTCAGGACTGGATGTTGGTCTACCTGACGGGCAGATGGGCAACTCTGAAGTTGGTCATATGAACCTCGGCGCCGGTCGTGTTGTATACCAGGAATTGACGCGTATTGGCAAAGCCATCGACGACGGCTCTTTTTTTGAAAACCCGAACATTGTCAGTGCTGTGCAGGGTGCCGTCAGCAATGATAACGCTGTTCATATCATGGGGTTATTATCACCCGGCGGCGTACACAGCCATGAAGATCACATCAGCGCCATGATCGAGCTGGCCAAACGTCAGGGCGCCAAAAAAGTTTTCGTACACGCCTTCCTTGACGGGCGAGATACCCCACCTCGCAGCGCAGAACAATCGCTTATAAAAATCGACCAGCAACTGCGCGAGCAAAACCTTGGCCGAATCGCCAGCATCATTGGCCGCTACTACGCCATGGACCGGGACAATCGCTGGGATAGAGTCAGCAAAGCCTATGAGTTGATGACCGAAGGCACAGCGTCCTATCGGGCGAAAACCGCGATTGAAGGCCTTCAGCAAGCTTATGCCCGGGATGAGAACGATGAATTCGTCGACGCCACTGTTATTAGCAACGACAACCAGGCAGCCGCAGTAATCGAAGACGGTGATGCCCTGATCTTTATGAATTTCCGGGCAGATAGAGCACGACAGATCACTCGCGCCTTTGTCGATACGAATTTCGAGGATTTTACCCGTAATAAACAGCCAAAGCTGACCGACATGGTGATGCTGACCCAATACGCCGACACCATAGACACTCCCTGCGCCTATCCATCCGAGTCGCTTGTAAACACTCTGGGCGAAACCATACAAAACCAGGGAAAGACCCAACTGCGCATCGCCGAAACTGAAAAATACGCCCATGTCACCTTCTTCTTCAGCGGTGGCCGAGAGCAACCTTTTACCGGTGAAACCCGCACCCTCATCAAATCCCCTCAGGTCGCTACTTACGACCTGCAACCCGAGATGAGCGCGCCCGAGCTTACCGATAAACTGGTCGAAGCTATTGATGGTGGCGAATACGACCTGATCATCTGCAATTACGCCAATGGTGATATGGTCGGCCATACTGGCAACTTCGATGCCGCAGTTAAAGCTGTCGAATGCCTGGACCAATGCATTGAGCGCATCAAGGAAGCCTTGCTCCGCAATAAAGGACAATGCCTGATCACCGCAGATCACGGTAATGTTGAGCAGATGCACGATGAACATAGTGGCCAGGCGCATACCGCTCATACCTGCGAAGCAGTTCCCTGCGTCTATATAGGGGAGCGCAAGATAACACTCGATAATGGTGGTATCCTTTCCGATATAGCCCCGACTTTGCTGGCGTTAATGGGCCTCGGCCAACCAGCGGAGATGAGTGGTCGCAGTCTGCTTAAATAGCAGCAAGTAGAAACTTACCTAATCAACATTGATGTATTAAATTGATGTATCAAACAATACACGACTGCCTGCTATTTCAAGTAGACGAGAAATAAAAACAGATCCAATGAGACCATCGATAATCGCCATGCTGCTAATGCTGGCACTGCCTTTTACCTCCGCAGTAGCCAGCGATGACGAAGCCCGGGCTCGAGAACAACTGCTACAGTTGCAAACAGACATCCAGCAGATGAATCAGTTGCTGGAAAAAATTCGCAAACAGCGAAATAAAGAGGAGCGAGCGCTAAGCAGCACCGAGCAGGATATTGGTGAACTGCACAAACAGATCAAGCAGATAGCGCTAAGACTGAAGGGGGGTCAGTCGCGCCTAAAAAAGCTGAAAGCTGATCAGCTGCTGCTGGTCAGTCAGATTTCCAAACAGCAACAACAGATAGGCACCACGTTACGTTCCCTCTATCGCAGTGGCCAGCAACCCTATCTCAAGCTGGTATTAAGCCAGCAAGACCCTGAACGCAGTGCTCGCATGCTTCACTATTTCGATTACCTCAATCAGGCGCAAAATCAACAGATCACCGGCTACCGGGACACGCTGGCTACGCTCGAAAAAATTGATACCGATATCCAGCAAACCCAACTACAACTGACCAACCAGCGCAGCGATCTAAAACAACAGAAAAGCAATATTCAACAACAACAGGCCGAGCGCAAAAAAATTATAACGCGCCTGAAAAGCACCCTGAAAAACAAGGATCGAGAACTCGCCAGTAAGCAAGCCCAACAGGCGGAGTTGCAGCGAGTCATACAGGCATTACAAGCATCTATTGCTGATATCAGCGTACCGGGCAAACAGTTCAAACAGCAGCGCGGCAAAATGAAATGGCCTGTCAAAGGTAAACTCAAGCACCGCTTTGGCAGTTCCAAAGGTAATGACATGCGCTGGAATGGCGTTTTTATCGCCACAAAAGAAGGCGCTCCGATCATCGCGATACATCATGGTCGCGTGGTCTTTTCAGATTGGTTAAGGGGATTCGGACTGCTACTCATCGTTGATCATGGTAACGACTATATGAGCCTGTATGCGCATAATCGCAGTGTTTTAAAAGAGCACGGCGAATGGGTAAATGAAGGAGAAATCGTCGCAACTTCAGGTAATAGTGGCGGTCAAAATATCAGCGGTCTCTACTTTGAGATTCGCTACAAAGGCAAACCCCAGAACCCTTTACGTTGCTGCCTTACCAGACAATAGGATATAAACAGAGCATGCTACATACGATTCAATCCAAGGAGCGACCAATGGGACGCCTTTTCCACCGCCTCGGCACGCTAACAGCTAGCTTGACACTGACAACTCTGTGTGGGTTTGTTACGCCTGTCTGGGCAGAGCAGGAACCCGATGCTCGCCTTCCTCTTGATGAATTGCGCACGTTTACCGAAATTTATGAGCGTATCAAAACCGCTTACGTTGAAGAGGTCACCGACAAGGAGCTGCTCGACAGTGCCATTCAAGGAATGTTATCTGGACTGGATCCTCACTCCGCCTATCTGGACCCGGAGGATTTTAAAGACCTGCAAATTAGCACCTCGGGTGAATTCGGAGGTCTGGGCATCGAGGTCAGCATGGAAAACGGTTTTATCAAAGTTGTCACACCGATTGATGACACCCCTGCTGCCGAAGCCGGTATCGAAGCGGGTGACCTGATCATTAAACTCGATCAGAAGCCGGTCAAGGGTTTGACATTAGGTGAAGCGGTTGAGCGAATGCGCGGCAAGGCTGGCGATCCAATCGAACTCACCATTATGCGACCCGGCAACGATGTCCCCTTTGATCTGACCCTCAGGCGCGCTGTCATCAAGGTGACCAGCGTAAAAAACCGTGAACTGGAACCCGGATTCGGCTACATCCGCGTTACCCAGTTTCAGATCGATAGTGGTGAGGAAGTCGCCAAAGCCATTATGAAACTCGACAACAAGCACCCACTTAAAGGGTTGGTACTTGATCTACGAAACAACCCGGGCGGTGTATTGCAGGCAGCCGTTGAAGTCTCCGATGCGTTTCTCACCGATGGACTGATTGTTTACACCGAAGGGCGCATCGCCAACTCCGAACTGCGCTTTAACGCGACCAAAACCGACCCGTCAAAAGGCGTTCCACTAATAGTACTGATTAACGGCGGTTCCGCTTCGGCGTCAGAAATTGTTGCCGGAGCACTGCAGGATCACCAACGCGGCATCATCATGGGAACAGCAAGCTTTGGTAAGGGCTCCGTACAAACGGTACTGCCTCTGGCAAACCATCGCGCATTAAAACTGACTACGGCTCTCTACTTCACTCCCAACGGAAGATCAATCCAGGCACAGGGAATTGAACCCGATATTCTGGCGGAGCGTGCCACCCTGACCCCATTGAAGCACAGCCAGAGCTTTAAAGAGGCCGACCTACAAGGGCACCTGGGCAACGGCAATGGCGGTGCCGACAAACCCACCAGCAACGAGACTAAAAAACCGAAAAGTAATCTGGCTCAATCCGATTACCAGTTATTCCAGGCCCTCAACCTGCTAAAAGGGTTGCACATCAGTCAGCGTCACACCGAACCTGTTGGTGATACTTTGGCTGATAGCGAAGCTGATACAAAACAGAAGGAATCAGCCACACAATGACCACCGCTGGAAAGGGATTAGCACTACTGGCAGCTACGCTGCTGAGCTGGATTTCGATGACGGTAATGGCCAACACCGTCATCGCAACCAGCGACACGAGCAAACCCAAGTCG
>JAUXFT010000080.1 GCA_030622755.1 Aestuariirhabdus sp.
GTAAGCCCTAATTCAGCATATGCATGAATATATTCGTAAGCCTGAAACCCAAGAAAAACTACACCTAAAACAACAGTAACGGTTAAACCTGTTAACAGATGGCCACGTTTATTTTCCTTTAAACCCCAATGTGCCCACGTGATAGTTACGCCACTGGTTAGAAGAATAATGGTATTTAAAAGCGGTATACCCATCGGGCCCATCGCTTCTTTTGCCGGTACATAAGTTGCATCACCAGGCAACTGCAGTAATGGCCATACATCCTTAAAGCCTTCCCACAACATGTGAGAACTTGCCAGATGGCCCTCTCCAGCCAAAGAAGGAATGGCAATAGTGCGTATATAAAATAACGTACCAAAAAAGGCTGCGAAGAAAAAAACTTCCGAGGCAATAAACCAGGCCATTGCTTGTCGAAAGCTTGCATCAACCTGATCATTATAATTACCTGATCGGCTCTCACCTATTACATCGGCAAACCAACCAAATAAAAGATATACCAGCACTGCCAGGCCGGCATACATAACAAAATTGCCGGAAGGCACATCGTTGACTGTTAACACCACGCCAAACAGAGTGGAAAATATACCCACTACTGCGATAATGGGCCAACGGCTAGGCTCAGGTATAAAGTAATTTTCTTGACTCGTTGTCATACTGAATTCCTCTCAGGTTTCAGTTTTTATTATTCTAGTACCATTGCGGTTTCTGTATTTACTTCACCACGTTTGGTGTCCATTAATGTGTACGATAGCGTTATTACGCTATATTCCTTAGGTAATTCTGGATCAACACTGAAGCGTAAAAGCATCTTTTTTGATTCACCCGCTTGCAAGGGTTGCTGAGTAAAACAAAAACATTCGACCTTCTTTAAATATTCACTTGCCTGCCACGGAGTAACGCTGGGAACAGATTGTGTTACTACGTACTCCTGACTCAGATTCGTTATCTGATATTCCATCTCCATGACTTTGCCTGGCGTTACACTCATTTTTCGCGTTATCGGCGTCAATTTAAATGGAGCATCACCATTGACCGTAGCATCAAATTCCATGTTCACTATTCGGTCTGTAGCTACCCCCATCGATAACGCTTCTTCAAGCGTCACCCGACTACCAGTTGCATCAAGATTATTAATACCGGCCACACTACAAATCAGTTTGTAGAGTGGAACCAGCGCAAACCCAAAAGCAAACATACCCACAACCAGTGCAAACAAAAATACTACTGTCCTTAGTTGTTTAGGCTTTCCTGCTGCATCCACGTTGTAACCTCTATTAACTGGCAGACGATAACATTAAATAAAGCGTTAACAGACTGATACCCAGAGCAAGCACTCCAAGAGTCCCAGCAACAAGCAGGTTATTTCGTTTGTCCCTGTCACTCATATGCATTTGACTCATTTTATTTCACTTCCGGAGGCGTTTCGAAGCTATGGAATGGAGGAGGGGAACTAAGCGTCCACTCTAGCCCTGGAGTTCCTGTACGTGCACCTTCCCATGGCATATCACCGGCTTTTTCTCCACCGCGCACTGTTTTTATAATGATATAAAGAAACAGGATGTGTGAGAGCCCGAATACAAATGCGCCCACAGTAGAGATCATATTGAATTCAGCAAATTGATGACTGTAATCTATAATTCGACGAGGCATTCCTGCTAATCCAGAAAAGTGTTGTGGGAAAAACGTCAAATTAAATCCGATTGTGGTCCACCAGAAAAATATTTTACCCAGCTTCTCGTCATACATATGACCTGTCCACTTAGGCAACCAATAAAACACTCCGGCATATAACCCAAATAGTGCTCCGGGTATCAGCGCATAATGAAAATGGGCCACTACAAAATACGTATCATGGTATTGCATATCGGCAGGTACAACCGCAAGCATCAAGCCTGTCACACCAGCGAAAGAGAACATCACTATGATCGCTATTGCAAACAACATCGGTGTTTCAAAAGTGATGGATCCTCGCCACATCGTAAAAATAAAATTAAAGATCATCAGACCGATTGGAATCGATATTAAAATCGTACCAATCATAAAATAGGTCGTTACCGCCAATGACATGCCAACCGTGTATTGGTGGTGCGCCCACACAACCAGACCAAGCAACGTCAGGATGATCATAAAGATCACCAAAGGCTTATAGCCAAATAATTCTTTGCGTGAAAATGTTGGCACAATCAAGCCAAGGACACCAATGGACGGAAGCAGTAGAACGTAAACTTCAGGATGTCCAAAGAACCAGAAAAGGTGCTGAAACAGTACTGGATCACCGCCACCTGCCGCATCAAAGAAGCTTGTTCCGAAGTGGCGGTCGAATAAAAGCATGGTGACGCCACCGGCCAAAACCGGCATCACCAGGATCAATAAAAACCCTGTCATTAACCACGCCCATACAAAGATGGGCATTTTCATTAATGTCATGCCCGGGGCACGCATATTTAAAATGGTGGTGACAATATTAATAGATGCCAGTATCGATGAGATGCCAAAAATATGTAGCGTGAAAATTGCCAGATCCATCGACATACCGGCCTGAATAGATAGCGGGGGATACAGCGTCCAGCCCGTATTTACAGGGCCACCAGTACCGAAATAGGGTGCCAGCATAGACATCATCAACATGATCGCAGCTGCCGGCAATAACCAGAAACTCATATTATTCAGTCTCGGCAATGCCATATCAGGCGCACCAATTTGCATCGGTATCATCCAGTTTGCCATACCAGCTGCAGCAGGCATGACTAAACCAAACACCATAATCAGCGCATGATTGGTAACCAGATTGTTATAAAGATCTGGATTAAGAAGTTGCAACCCCGGCATAAATAGCTCAGCCCGGATTAGCATTGCCATGCCCCCGCCAAGAAACAGCATAACGAGTGCGAAGATCAAGTACATAGTACCGATGTCTTTATGATTGGTACTAAATAACCAGCGCTTTATTCCTGTGGGCACATGATCATGATGGTCGTCGTGGTCTACGGCTATAGTTGTCATTGTTCGATCACTCCCTTTTAGCGAGCCGCTTTGACGTCGGCTGGTTGGACAACGTCACCGACATCATTACCCCAAGCGTTACGCTCATAGGTAATAACTGCAGCAATTTCCAAATCATTTAACTGGTCACTCCAGGCTGCCATGGCTGTACCAGGCTTACCATTAATGACAATATCCAAATGCGCTGCCACATCGCCGAGTGCAATTGGGCTTGCTTTAAGCGCGGGGAATATTCCAGGCAAACCTTCTCCGGAAGGCTGGTGACAAGCCGCGCAAGTGCGGGTATAAACACTTTCGCCGCGAGCCATCAGCGCTCCTTTATCCCATACTTTATTCGCACTTGCCTCGGCCAGTGCTGCCACTTTTTCCTGTTGCTTGCTCGCAATCCACTGCTCAAACTCTGACTGGCTTACTGCTTTTACTACTATGGGCATATACGCATGTCGTGTTCCGCAAAGCTCTGCACACTGTCCATAATAGGTTCCCTCTCTATCAATATTGGTCCATGTTTCATTGATATAACCCGGGATGGAGTCCTTCTTCGGAGCAATTGCCGGAACCCACCAGTTATGCAAAACATCAGTGGCGGTATGCAGTAGTCGTATACGTTTGTTAGTTGGTAATACAACTTGATTATCTACTTCACGAAGATAGCCTTCACTTGAGATATCCTCATTATTTAATGTGCTGACAAAACTGATATCGTGATCAAGGTATTCATAGGTCCACTTCCATTGGGAACCCACTATCTTAAGTGTTAAATCTGCCTCTTCGAAGGTCTCAACATTTTTCAGCGTCTTAGTACCCGGGCCAGCAATACTTAGATCTATTCCCAAAACAATAACCGGAACCAGTATCCAGCCCCAGGTACCAAATTTTGAACTATTGAAATTGTGATCCGCTTCAGATCCATTTGATTTTCGGAATTTATACAGCGTCACAATTACCAGTACGATCACAATTACCATGATGATCGTGGCAACCAGAGTAGTTAACATGTGTAGATCAAAAATTTCTGCTGTTAAGGGTGATGCTGGTTGGGGAAGATTAAGCTTCATCTCGGCCGCTACGTTTGCTGCAACCAGTCCCATACCAGTAGCGCAAATTCGTCGGGCCCAAAGTGCCAGTTTAGACATCGTTAACTCGTCCCTCTTCTAAATGTCGTCCTTACATCGCCTGTTATTGTAATTAGTCAGCGAGTGCAGGGGCTTGGAAAACGCTTAATATTGTTATTTTTTTATATTGGTGGCTCGTTTTCATGATCGTTAGCGAAAAGCCTGATCATTTGATTTACCACACTGGTTGCCCCTCTTTTATGAGGGGCACCTCTTCTTACCTAGTCCAGTATAGGTTCATGATTTCTTTCATTGCAACGATTTAACTTTTTTTTGCATGTTAGGGTTAATTCATCAGCGTTATTAATATCAAATGCCCCATAATCTCAATAACTGCATCTGAGCTTTTTTCCTGTTTTTAATTTTGCGACCTGTTTTGCCGCCAGTACTTATCAGTAACACAGCGTAATCTCCCCCGGTTTTGTAAATAGCGTAACGGTCTAAAGTATCTGCTTGCGCTTGCACATGTTCGGCTACACTCAAATCTAGGCAGAGGGCTACTGCTTTCTGTGATCAAGCGCTAATAATTAAAGGCTAACGATCAAATTCATACTTAATACATACGCACTTTATATATTGAACTAACCTATGACTTTGAATTCACCAGAGCAGGTTGCATAAAGATTCCACTGCTAATTGAGTTACCCGAACCGTACTGCTCACAAATCTTAACTGTTAAACAAGGGACGTAGTCAGCCCTAATAGATAATTCGAGCGGCACCTGTTTTTTTATTTAGTGTGCCGTGGGGATGCAATATGAAGACAGAGGACATCAGGCCAGTCATTTCCGAGGCGATGCTATCCGAACAGCAAACTCATCGACTTAAAAATCGACTCAATGCTCTTAAAAATGGTCTCCACCCATTACTTGGTCTTGATCAGGATAAGGCCAATGAAACCTTAATGGAGTTTGTTCTTCAGTACGCGAAGCACGTACCTGAATTCATACATATCATGGAGGAGGGGGCAGAGAACTCTGAACTCAAGCTCTTCATATCTCCCTTTGTGTCAGCCGCAAAACAATTTTTTTTAGACCCACCACAAATAGCAAAAAACCATCATGGGCTTGACGGCTTAATGATCAAATCCTATCTTGCTCACCGCCTTTTTGAAGAGGTTAATGACATTTTCTGGAGTAAGGCGGGCTACCCACTCATTCCATTTGATACTAATCAGGCAAACGTCATCGTACACTCGATTATTGGTGAACCCTTTGCCAACGAACTTGATCAAACCATTGAAGTTTTCGTTGGCCAACTGGTAACAGACATTCACAATTTTGACAGTAAAAGTATTGAGCATTATCTACAAGGAAATGCTCGTAAGTGGAAAGACGGTTGCAGCCAATGGCCCTGCCTTGCAGGTCAACTGGGTATTGATCTCAAGCTTAAGCAGTTTTATTTACACGCCGTTTAATACGTTCCCCTAGCCTTTACTCACTGGATTCGCCACCAATCGTAATGGCTTCACCCCAGGGTCCACAGAAACTGCTGGCGCAACTCTTGTTGGTAACTCGGTCTTCATTTCATCGGATCCCATCTTTTCGGTAAAACCACAGGCAACGCACTCACGAGTTTCAGCCTCACCCTCCTGAAGATACACAACAAGCTTATCCTGTTCTCCACAGCCGGGGCACACCGCACCCGCGATAAAGCGTTTCCTGACAGTCATTATTCCTTACTCCGCTATTCCGCTATTCCGCTATGACGTAACAAAGCATCTATTTTCGGCTCGCGCCCACGGAAACGAACAAAAAGCTCCATGGGCTCATAAGCGCCACCCTGTTGTAAAATCGCCTCTAGAAAATCCTTCCCTGTTTCCGGACAGAAAACCCCCTCCTCTTCAAACCGGGAAAACGCATCTGCTGACAAAACTTCAGCCCATTTATAGCTGTAATAACCAGCGGCATACCCTCCAGCAAAGATATGACTGAAGCCGTGCTGAAAACGATTAAAGGCCGGCGGGATTACAACAGATACTTTTTCGCGTATCTCATCCAGCTTTTGTTGAACATTCAACGTCGCGGAATAATTATAATGGATCATGAAGTCAAACAGTGAGAACTCCAGCTGGCGCACCATGATCATTCCTGATTGGAAATTTCGAGCGGCCTGTAATTTATCCAGTAAATCGCGCGGCAGTGGTTGCCCGGTTTCAAAATGACCTGAGATTAATGCCAGGCCCTCTACTTCCCAACACCAGTTTTCCATAAACTGACTGGGTAACTCGACCGCATCCCACGGCACACCATTAATGCCTGACACACCGGGATAATCCACTCGGGTAAGCAGATGATGTAATCCATGACCAAACTCGTGGAACAGGGTGGTAACTTCATCGTGCGTTAGCAGTGCCGGTTTATCACCCACCGGACCATTAAAATTGCACACCAGATAGGCAACTGGAATCTGCAGCTGGTTATCAAAAACCCGGCGCACACGGCACTCATCCATCCATGCACCTCCGCGCTTGTTTTCCCGCGCAAATGGATCCAGATAGAATTTTCCTATGACCTCTCCACTTCTTTTGACTTCATAAAAGCGAACATCGGGGTGCCAACTTGCCACACCTTCCAGTTGCTGAATATCGATGCCATATAAGCGATTCACTACTTCAAACATCCCAGCGATAACTTTTTCGGCCGGAAAATAGGGGCGCAACTCTTCCTGGGAAATCGCATAGGTATGCTGTTTCAGTTTCTCGCCATAATAGGTGATATCCCAGGCATCCAGCTCTTCTACCGAATAATGGTCGCGTGCAAAGTTACGCAGCTCTTGTAACTCTCGTTCGGCAACACCTTTACTCCGATCTGCCAAATCCTGAAGGAAGCCCAGGACTTGCTGTGGATCATCAGCCATTTTGGTGGCCAATGACAGGTCGGCGTAACTGCAATATCCGAGCAACTGAGCAAGCTCGTTACGCAGCGCCAGAATTTCATCGATCAATTCGCTGTTATCCCATTGGCCCGGGTTTGGTCCCTGATCTGAGGCACGCGTTGCAAACGCCGTATAAACCTCTTTTCGTAATTCACGATTTGCACAATACGTTATAACCGGCAGATAAGAGGGGAACTCAAGGTTAATCAGATAGCCTTCCTCACCCTTTGCCCCTGCTGCCTGTTTTGCTGCCTGTAACGCGGAATCCGGTAAACCCTCGAGCACTGAAACATCAACAATCAACTTGGTCCACGCCTGAGTGGCATCCATTACATTCTCGGAAAATTTACTGGTCAGCTCAGACAAGCGCTTCTTCAATTCTCCATATCGCTTTTGATCAGCAGATTCCAGAGCAATGCCTGACAGACGAAAGTCACGTAACGCATTATTGATTACTTTTTGTTGCGCATGATCCAACCCGGGAAACTGATCACTCTCAGAAAGGGCTAGATAGGCTTCATATAGCCCTTTGTTTTGTCCCATCTCTGTCGAATATTCTGAAAGCTTTGGCAAACAAGCATTGTAGGCATCCCGCAGCTCAGTGGAATTTACTACTGAATTCAAATGACTTACCGGAGACCATGCCTGACTCAATCGATCATCGATACTATCCAACGGAGTTATCAGCGACTCCCAACGATAATCCTTGTCACCCTCCAGCAACTTCCTCACTGAGTCTCGGCTTGCAGTCAACAACTGCGTTATCGCTGGCTCAATATGCTCCGGCTTGATCCGGTCGAAAGGTGGTAACGCGTGAGTTTCCAGCAATGGATTGCTCATTAAGTAAGATCCTGATCAGGTGAATTTTTGCTGCTCATCAACGTCAGCTCTCTATACAATGGGTCGCCATAATACGTTTTTCAATGGCTAGAGGTTCATGTGAGTAATCCGATCCGTCGTTATCTAAATACGACCCCCATACTAGGTAAAGCAGTTTTCGTTGATCCGACAGCCGTAGTGCTCGGCGATGTTGTGATGGGTGATGATTGTTCCGTCTGGCCATTAACGGTGATTCGTGCAGACATGCATCGTATTCGTATCGGTGAACGCTGCAGTATTCAGGATGGATCCGTATTACATATCACTCATGCTGGCCCCTATAACCCCGACGGATTTCCTCTCATTATTGGTGACGATGTCACCGTCGGACACAAGGCGATGCTGCATGGCTGCACCATTGGTAATGAGGTGTTAATCGGTATGGACACTATGGTGATGGACGGTGCGGTCGTTGAGTCACAGGTAGTGTTGGGAGCAGGGAGTCTGGTGCCACCAGGTAAGGTTCTCGAAAGTGGCTATCTGTATGTTGGCCGCCCGGCTAAACGAACCCGCCCTCTCAACGACAAGGAGTTCAGTTACTTCAAGTACACCGCAGCTAATTACGTGAAGCTAAAAAATCTTCATATAGAAGAAAATTACGAGTAATTGAAACAACCTTATGCTGCATTAAAACTAAAATCGGCAACTGGTATTAATTTACCGCTGCCGATAGCTGTTAAGGCATTAACACCAATCGTGTATCTGTTCGAGATAGCGCTTTAACAGATTTTCCTTCGTTACCTATGCCACGAAGAATACGCACACCATCATCGACCACCGCCATTAAACGCTCCAGGTTTTCGGCCTCAACATAGAAAATTGTATCCTGTGCTCCAAGTACCGTATGGGCACAAATAATTTCTGGATTTTTAGCCAGTAAGCGCTCACTGATATCCAATGCGCTACTGATATTTATATCGGCAAAAATCCATGCAGAAGTTTTATCTGGATGGCCATGCTCTTCAGCATTCAAGCGCTTGCCATGGCACTGCAGTGAAAGGCATGTTTCTGTGTGAGTAATTCGATTAAATTTGGCTTCGATCAAGGCAGAGGTCTTGCTGGTAATGACTTCACGTAACGAATCCATATCGTCCGCTTCGCCGTAACAGATCAGGTCAGTAGGGCCGATCAGGCAATGAACAATCTTGACCTCATCTATCTTTAACAGCTCTTCACGAACTTTGTGAACATCATTATCACCGGTATCAACCAGAATAAAAAAACCCAGTTTAGAATCCACAACCATGCTCCTGTTGTATATTGGCTACCAGCAGAATACTTCAGAATATTACCAACTCCTGCCGCTGGTCATAATAGCAGGAACCCTGAGTTATTTATTGTCCTTTATCATGCAGCAAAAACTATATTCCCACTTGTTCGATAGTGATTAAGACGATAACTGTTTGCGCAATGACTGCAACACTTCCACTGTTGCAGGTCTTACACCACGCCATAGAAAAAATGACTCCGCGGCTTGCTCTACCAGCATCCCCAGGCCATCAACACATTGTGCTGCACCTTGTATTTCAGCCCATCGATTAAATGCGGTTACTTCCGCACCATACATCATGTCATAGCAAAAGGTTTGGGTGCTTATCAGCCCCTCACTCAAAGGTGGTAAATCGCCATGTAAGCTTGCTGAAGTGCCATTAATCACCACATCAAAGACGCCCTCCAGCTCGCCATACGCGCAAGCCGTAACCTTGCCATAGGTTGAGAATATCGAAGCCAGTTCAATAGCTTTTCCCGGAGTACGGTTTGCTATTACCACTTCGTTTGGTTGCTCGGCCAACAACGGATGCAGAACACCCCGAACGGCACCACCGGCCCCTAATAGAAGTATGCGTTTGCCCTGAAGATTAATCCCCTGATTCTGAACAATGTCGGTGACCAGACCGATTCCATCTGTGTTGTCACCCACCAATTCACCGGCAGCATCGCGCCACAAGGTATTCACTGCACCGGCCAGTTGCGCACGCTCGCTCAGTTTGCCCGCAAGGTTGCAGGCGTCTTGCTTAAAAGGCACCGTCACATTAAGGCCACAACCTTGCTCAAAAAATGACTGTACGGCCTGTGCGAAGTTATTTTTTGCTACCAGCAAAGCTTTATATTCCAGTTCCTGATGTGTTTGTTCGGCAAAACTTCGATGAATTACCGGTGACTTGCTGTGCTTCACCGGGTTACCCATCACCGCATATAAATCAACGCTGCTCATCAAAGGTCCTGTAGCCAATTTCTAGGAGCCAGATAACTGGCAATCTCTGCTTCATCTGTTCCCGGTTCTGGCTGCCAATCGTAACCCCAACGAACCTCTGGGGGCATCGACATTAAAATCGATTCCGTGCGACCACCAGATTGCAATCCAAACAAGGTTCCACGGTCGACGACAAGATTAAACTCTACATAACGACCACGACGATGACATTGAAAATCCTTATTTTGCTCAGTCCAGGGAATTGATCGCCGACGATCTACAATGGGTACATAGGCTTCCAGATAGGCGTCGCCAATACTGCGCATTAAAGCAAAGCAGTGCTCAAAACCATGTTCGTTGTAATCGTCGAAAAATAACCCGCCAATACCACGGTGTTCGTCGCGATGTTTGAGATAAAAATACTCATCGCATTGTTTTTTAAAACGCTCGTAAACCCCTTCACCGTAACTTGCGCAAGCATCACGAGCCGTTTTGTGCCAATGAACGCAATCTTCCTCAAAGCCGTAGTAGGGCGTTAGATCAAAGCCACCACCGAACCACCAAACAGGCTCCATACCCGGCTTTTCTGCGATAAAAAACCGCACATTAGCGTGTGATGTCGGAACAAAAGGGTTGTTGGGGTGCATGACCAAAGAAACACCCATCGCTTGATATCGAGCTCCGGCCAACTCCGGCCTTTGGGCAGTCGCAGAGGGGGGTAACCGATCACCAAATACATGCGAAAAATTAACGCCCCCTTTTTCAAATAGTTCACCCCCGGCTATTACCCGGGTTCTTCCCCCACCCCCGGCTTCTCGTTGCCAGCTTTCCTCGATGAAATCTGTCTTGTTATCAAGCACTTCCAAGCCCGCAGAAATTCTATCTTGCAGATCCAGTAAATAGCTTTTTACTTTTTCGGAATCGATTGATTCGGTCACACCTGCCTCCCCGACAGAGCTTATGCTGAACGAACAGTCTGGCCTGTTCTCAGATTGCGTATTTGAGATGGACCACGCTGCCCCCCCAATTCACCCTCAACAATCCCGCCCAATGACTCACCAAAATTTTTCCTGACCTGCCAATTGTAACGAAGCGGCGGCAGCCCACTACGGTTTGCCGATGTAGATATTATTGGGCCCCCAAAAGCATCACACAACGCTTTTATTTGCGGGTGAGCGCTGACTCTGACCGCTACAGTCGAATGTTCCCCTTTTACCTGTTGGGGTATCCACCCCAGAGGATCATCAATAATCCAGGTATTTGATCCCGGCCAGCTATCTTCTAATAATTGAATTTTTTTTGCGGGCAAACCCTGCAACAATGGCTCGATCTGCTGCATGGATGATGCAACCAGAATCAAACCTTTCTGCCATGGCCTATGTTTTAACGCCAATAAAAGGCTGACTGCACTGGCATTCCATGGATCGCACCCAAGGCCCCAAACACCCTCAGTCGGGTAGGCAATCACCTCTCCAGCATCAAGGGCCTTTACTATTGGCGCGTAACGCCAGGACATCTACTTCAATTGTTCCTGCAACGCAGCATTCTTGCGCAGCACTTCATCAGCATTCGCTCTGCGATCAGCCAACAGTCGCCGCCCCAGATCCGCATCCTGTAAGGCCATGATTTGAGCTGCCAAATAGCCAGCGTTCTTTGCTCCGGCCTTGCCGATAGCAACCGTGGCAACAGGAATCCCGCCAGGCATTTGTACGGTAGATAACAAAGCATCCATACCGTTTAATGGACCTGCATCAATTGGTACACCAATGACCGGTTTAATGGTCAATGAGGCTACCACGCCAGCCAGATGTGCGGCCATGCCTGCGCAGGCAATAAAGACCACACAACCACGGCTATCAGCACCTTTTACAAACGCATGGGTTTCATCCGGAGTACGATGCGCTGAATGAACACGAACTTCGACGTCAATTTGTAAACTCTTCAATACATCCAGTGCCGCTTGAACTTTAGGAAGATCCGAATCAGACCCCATTAAAATTGATACAAATGGCTTAGTCATTAGTAACGTCCAAAATCAGATTTAAGGAAAGTGGGCGAAAATTACCCCAGTCCCTCATTTGTTGCAAGTTATTCGGTCGATTCATATCTTCTTTCATACCCACCCGTTACTCGCCTTACCACACCATCAAGCTCCAGCTGTTGGAGTAAAGCCAGCAGTTCAGAAACAGGTTTACCGCAACGCACTACCAGCAGATCCAAACAACACACCTCATTGCCCATTGAATCCAGTAGTTGCTTCTCGGGTACCGTGTATTCTTTAGTATTTGTTCTGATGGTACTTGTTTGTTCAATCTCCGACTGTAACTCCGACTGTAACTCCGGCTGTATCGCCTGTTGTAAGAACGGGGAGTTCAATGCCATAAGAATGCTATCTATTCCTTCTACCAGTTGAGCGCCTTCGTTTATTAAATGATGGCAGCCTTTGCTCAACGGGCTCCGTATCGATCCCGGAACAGCAAAGACTTCGCGTCCTTGCTCTGCAGCAAGCCGAGCGGTAACCAGTGAACCACTCTTCATCTCAGCCTCCACCACCAGAACTCCAACACTCATGCCACTGATAATTCGGTTTCTCTTTGGGAAATTACCCGCACGAGGCGGCATATCCAGAGGAAATTCAGATACCAGGGCTCCACCACTATTGACTATCTCAGCTGCCAATCCACTGTTTTGTCTTGGATATATTTGCTCCAGCCCACACCCCATAACGGCGATTGTATTCCCTTCTGCTCGTAGAGCTCCCTGATGAGCTTTCGCATCAATACCCAGCGCCAAACCACTGGTAACGTTTATGCCGCTTAACGAGAGCTGATAGGCAAATTCCAATGCGATTTCTGCCCCTTGATGCGTCGGCTTTCTGGAACCAACCACGCCCAACTGCGGCTCTGCTAAAACATCAACCGAACCTTGAACATAAAGAAGAGGGGGAGGGTCGGCTATCTCTTTTAATAGTGAAGGGTAGCGTGGATCTGTCAGGGTCAGGACGGCTCGGGATGGTTCATCAAGCCAATTTCGAATCCGTTCACACGCATGATTTTGGTAGTCCCAAAAATCACCGCGCCCGGAACGCAAACTCTGTAATGCCTGTACTGTGGATTGCGGTAATCGCGTTTCAAACCCACCTTGACCCTCTTTCAAAAACTCCTGGGGATCAGGGTAATATACGAGTAGCTTTTGGATTCGTCCTGGCCCGAGGCCGGGCAACAGGTGTAACAGCAACCAGGGATACAGGCGCTGCCAGTTTTCTATCGTTTCCATCGATCATCCTTGATCACCAGGAGAGAAACAAAAAAGGCTGCCGAGGCAGCCTTTATCTTAATTTAGGGTTTATGGGTTTTCCAGTTTATCCCCTACCAGCAATGGTTCCTGAGTTTCCAATATCAAGCCAAAGCTCACTTTCTCAAAAGTACGATAGACCATTAATATGCCGACCTTATGTTCCGGCAAGGTTATTTTGTGCTTTTTCTCTGCATCCAATATCGTGAGGCTGCGGTTTATCGCTAGAATATTTCCCGACTCAATACCATCCCGTTCGCCGCGGTTGATCAGAACGCTATCAAACTGACCAATCTGACTGATTCCGCCGGATACTGCCATAATCTCACCATTAATCTGAGTATCGGGTGCACTTGGGAAGAACGTTGAATCCAGACGACGCTCCTCGCTAGCCAACAAACGATCTCCTGCAAGGATTTCGCTTTCACTGCGCGTCAAC
>JAUXFT010000018.1 GCA_030622755.1 Aestuariirhabdus sp.
GAGCAGCACCAGGGGTTCCGGGCGCAACAGTGTGCGGATCAGGGCAATACGTTGGCGTTGACCACCGGACAGTTCGCCGGGATTTTTATCCAGCTGATCGTCTACCTCTAATGCTTCTGCGGCTTGCTGTAGTGCGGCGAGAGGAATATCTTGTGAAAATCCGAGGCAGAGATTAGCCTGTACACTCAGGTGCTCGAACAGGTTGTGGTCCTGGAAAAGCAGACTGACCGGACGTTCCTCGGCCGGTAGGTTGTTAAGTGTTATGCCTTGCCAACGAATGGTTCCAGAGCAGGGTGTGAGAAAACCGGCAATGGCGCTAAGCAGGCTGGATTTCCCTGAGCCGCTGCGCCCTTGAATAGCCAAAATCTGACCCTCGGCAAATTGCAGTTCATAGCTTAATACGCGGTTATCACGTTCCAGTTGCAGCGCCTGTACCTCAAGCATGGGGTGTCTCCGTATCGGTTTTTTTACGGCGAATCTTATTGGGTTTATCGTCAGCGCCTTGGAGTTTTTCCACGCCCCATAGAATCAAGCCACACAGAATCAGCAGAAGAATCGAAGCAAGGCTGGCTTCGGCGATGCGATAGCTGCCTGCATAGCCGTAGATAAGCCAGGGCAAAGTATTCCACTGTGGATTGCCGAATATCGAGAAGATCGCTACATCGCCCATCGCCAGTACCAGTACCAGGGCGAAGCTGGATGCCAGCGCAGGCCGTAGAAATGGCCACTCGATCCGCCATCGTGCCAGGCCGTTTAGTTTGAGTGAGCGACATAGCGCGTTGTATTGCTGGTCAAACTGTAGCAAACGGGGTTTGAGTTTTTGAATGGCAAAGGGTACAACCATGGCGGTGTTGAGCAGTGCGACAAAGAGGATGCCCCAACGATCCAGATCGATGTTGGGCAACAGAAATACGAACAACCCTACGGAGACCACCATCGCAGGTGCTACCAGATTGTGGGTTGCCAGCCACTCCAGTAGCAGGCGACGTCGGGGTTGATTTCGGATGGCTGCAGCGCGAACCGGTTGCAGTAATAAATATGCCAACAGCATGCCTCCGCAGGCGGCGATAAGACCAAGTGCCAGTGTCACCATAGTCGGTGACAACAGATCGGCCGGATTAAAGTTTTGCAGGCCGCCGTGCAGCCCTCCCTGCAGTAAACCGGGTAGTAAGGCCAGAATGGGCAATAGCATGAGCAGCCAGGCGATGCCGTAAATTGCTTGCAGCACGAACCGACTCTTGCCTTGTGCCGTGGGGGTGGATGAGTGACTCGCGGTGTCTGGGGATAACCAGCCAGGGCTGCCCAACCGCGACACCATCAGGAACAGGGATCCGGCAATGACTAGCTGTGTCCAGGCCAGGGTTAGTGCTTCAGGAATGTTGAAGTCATATTTCAGGGCTTGATAAATCGCCACTTCCAGTGTGGTAGATTGTGGCCCGCCGCCAAGCGCCAGCACGATGGCAAAGCTGTTGAAACAGAGGACAAAAATGAAACCAGACAGCATGAGCATGACGCCGCGAATTCCTGGCCATTCGATAATTCCTAAGCGCTGGCTGGGTGAGAGTTTCAATTGTGTCGCGAGTTTCCAGCTGCTATCGGGAATGGCTTGCAATTGCAGGTAGATTACCCGCACTGCGAATGGCATGTTGAGGAACACATGAGCCAGTAAAATGCCACTGAGTCCGTAGAGATTCCAGGGCTTACTGGTAAAGAGGCTAATCAATGGCGAGAGAAACCCGGAGTGACCCAGTAATGCCACCAGGCCGGTAATAACGATCAACGTAGGCATAACGAAGCAGAGCAAACACAAGCCCAGGAACAGGCGGCGTCCGCTCAGGTCAGGAAGGTAATACAAAGCCCGCGCGACTGGCCAGGCAAAAGCCACCGAGAGCAGGGCACTAAGAAGCGCTTGCTTGAGGGAAAATTGCAGGATTTGCTGGAAATAGTCATCCTGTAATAACGCCCAATCCGGGCCTTCATTGCGAAAACCGATCAGCCCCTGAAAGGATACAGTGGTAATCAATAAAATGAATGCCAGAGAAAGCCAGCCGGCTGTTTTCAGGGACATCAGGTTATGCCTGCCTAGCGAGAAGCTGCACTTCGCCATTCCCGTATCCAGCCAGCGCGTTGGTCGGCGATTTCAATCGGCGAGAACCCGATTCGCTGCGGGCTAATCAGCTGATCGAAAACAGGAGGAAGAACGACGTCATCAACCACCGGTAGCATCCAGTTGCTGGTAGGAATAATAGCTTGAGCCTCAGCAGATACTAAAAAGGTGAGAAACTCTCGGGCGCGTTCTGGTTGTTTGCTGCTACGGGTAATTGCTGCCACCTCTATTTGTGCCACGTGTCCTTCGCTGAACAACGCTGCCTTGTATTGAGATTTTTTTTCCGCAACGACGTGGTAAGCCGGAGAGGTGTTATAACTCAGTACATAGTCTGCATCACCCTGCAGAAAAAGGCTGTAGGCTTCCCACCACCCCTTGGTGACGGTCAGGGTGTGGCTGGAAAGCTGTTGCCAGGCTTCAGTAGATTGATCTCCGTAAACGGCTTTGACCCACAGCATTAAGCCCTGTCCCGGCGTGCTGGTACGAGGATCCTGATATATGACGGTGGCTTTTGAATCGACCAGCTCTTTCAGGGAGCTAACCGGTGTGGTAATTTTTTCGCTGTTATAAATAAAAGCGAAGTAGCCGTAATCGAAAGGAACGAAATCATGATCTTGCCACTGCAGATCGGAGGTTATCTGGCTGAGTTCCATGCCGTGGGGTTGCACCAGTTGTTCACGGCGGGCGATCTCAATAAGTGCATCGTCGATACCGAGAATGATATCTGCTTTGGTGCGGTCCTGTTCGATGCGCAAGCGGTTGAGTATGCTGACGCCATCTTCGGCCACGATAAACTCAAGGTCACACTGGCATTGAGCTTCGAAGGCCTTCTCGAGTTGTGGCCCAGGGCCCCATTCCGATACAAAGGAGTCGTAGGTGTAGACCGTCAGGTCGGCTGCGTTTGCAGCGTTGGCAGATAAGGAGATGAAACTTAACAGCGTGATTAGATATTTTTTCATGGTTACCTCGCTGGTGAGGAAAACCAGCGCAGGGCAACGCGCGGCTTATTCCCTCCGCCAGTGTTAACTGGATCAGGTTCTACGGGTTACACTCTCAGCCGGATGGAAAAAACTTCTACTTTGCAGGTAAGTCTTTTCCGCAGGCACCCCGATAAGACATGTAAAGATTCTAACGCACTCCTAACTGAGACGCTATGACAGTAGTGGATACCCAACAGCAGAATGAACCAACCGCGGATCAGTCAGAAAAGATGGATCGAGAAACAATTCTCGATCAGGTAAACAGCCATCTCGACAGTTCGATTGATTGGCAACCGATGGCGCAAGATAGCAGCACTAATCGACTGTTTAGAGGGAGTCATGCCGGCCAATCATTGGTGCTTCGACTGAATGCAGATGACAAACAGGCGTTTGGAGTCGTTCGTGAGCGGGAGGCGATGGTTCTGGATGCTATACAGTCTTATGGTTGGTCTCCTCGAATTATTCATAATGCCTGGCAGCATGGCTGGTGCCTGATGAACGATCATGGGGATTCCCTGCAGGTAGAACATAATTCTGGAAAGACGCCTATGAATTCTCTCAGGAATCATATTCTGGATGCAGTGGGTGAATGGCAGGAAATTGTTGAAGGGCCTTTTATTGATTACCAGGTCTTGTTTGAGCGATACCGAATGGCGCTATCAACTTCTGCTGATACATTACATGAGCTATTGGAGTGTTTGCAGAAAGCCTTCCAGGCGTTGCCAGAAGTGCCGACCTGCCTGACTCACCATGATATGCACTGGGGAAATCTGTGCCTGGATGATAACTCTCTTGTGGTCTTGGACTGGGAGTACGCAGGCATCGGAAACCCATGGTTCGATGCCGTTAATTTACATCGACAATTTTCGATTGATGCACAGTTTATTTCAGGGTTGCCGGCTTGGCAGTCTTTGGACAACGGTCAGTTTTTGCAAGGAATGGAACTCGCTGTGTGGCTAAGTAAAGCGCTGGATTGTCTCTGGTATGCAGTTCGATCTATTCATCAAGAGAGTATTAGCAATAGTCAGGCAGTTAACAAAACCGCACAGGAAAAAGTTGAAACATCAGAAGTTAGTGAGTTTCAAAGCGCGAATCAATGTTTGATTGAATACCAACGGTTCGATATGTAGGGCAGTGGTTATTGTAAAATCATAAAAAGTAATTTGAAGAAAATTTTATTAAGATGCTGGGCAGAATTTTAAATTATAAGAGTCGATTAAGACGTTAGATAGAGAGTTATCGAGTAGGTTCTCTAGAGGATGTTTGAAGAAGTATTGTAGGGGGTAGAGGTTTTTTAAAAACAACCAATTGCTCGTTATATAAATCGATGATGCTTAAATACCGCGGTTTCAAGTAATAACTGCAATCAAAGCCTTCTTGATGCGGGTAGCAGAAGGCGAGGATTGCAGCTTTTAGTCAAGAATGTTAGCGAAACTGTTTAGCGAATGCTTAGGCGAGGCGCTCCACGATCAACGCAATACCCTGTCCGCCACCAATACACATGGTGATTAATCCATAGCGTCCATTGATGCGATCCAGCTCAGACAGAGTCTTTACGATCAGAATAGAACCGGTCGCGCCGACGGGGTGACCCAAAGCTACGGCGCCACCATTAGGGTTGACCTTTTCTTTCGGAAATTCCAGTGACTCCGTGACCGCCATCGCCTGGGCGGCGAAGGCCTCGTTGGACTCGATCACGTCAAGATCCGCTACGCTCAGCCCGGCTTTTTCGAGAGCCGTTTTCACCGCGGGTATTGGACCCAGTCCCATGACATCAGGTTTAACTCCGGCGAAAGCGTAGCTGACAAAACGGGCGCGAGCTTTCAGGTTGCGCAGTTTAGCTTCCTGGGCTGTAGTGATAACCATTGCCGCGGCTCCATCGTTGAGTCCCGAAGCGTTCCCCGGTGTCACGATGCCATTTTTTTTGAAAGCGGGTTTGAGCTTTGCCAGATTTTCGACCGTAGTGTCGGCTCGAACGTGCTCGTCTTGCGAAACGGTAAATTCTTTACGTCCCTGTTTTACCTGTACGGGTACGATCTGTTGCTCAAAGTGACCGTTGGCAATTGCGGCGCCGGCTTTGCGCTGACTTTCAACCGAGAACGCATCGAGTTGCTCACGGCTGTAGCCATATTGCGCGGCAATATTTTCCGCGGTGATGCCCATGTGGCCGCTGTCGAAAGGATCGCTGAGAATGCCCAGGGTCAGGTCAACGGTCTGGCCATTACCCATGCGCAGTCCTTTCCGAACGTTGGGCAACAGGTAGGCGCCCTGACTCATACTTTCTGCGCCACCGGCCAGAGCGATCTTGCTATCACCCATAGCGACCAGTTGCAGCGCCGAGATGACCGATTGCACCGCAGAGCCACACAGACGATTGACATTAAAGGCACTGGAACTTTCGGGCAAACCTGAATTCAGGGCGATGTGGCGAGCCAGGTAGGCGTCTTGCGGGCAGGTAGTGATGATGTGGCCGAACACGGAATGATCTATGTCGGCAGGGTCAACACCGGATCGGCAGATCGCTTCTTTCGCGGCGATGGTGCCAAGCTCGGCCGGTGTTAAAGAAGACAGGCTGCCACCAAAGGAGCCAATCGGGGTACGTGCGGCGTCTAGAATAACAACGTCGGTAATGTTCATGTTCTGATTTCCTGAGTTCGATGTTTATAAGGAATATGTATAACGGGTAATCTGGTTATTTGCCCAGCCTTTATTTGCCCGGTCTTTATTTACCAAGCCTTTATTTACCAAGCATGGAACGGGCAATGACCTCTTTCATTATCTCGGAGGTGCCTGCGTAGATGGTTTGTACGCGAGCATCAACATAGAAACGGGAGATTGGATATTCAATGGTATAGCCATAACCACCAAACAGTTGCAGGCACTCATCGGTGACCTTGCACTGCATTTCGGTAAGCATCAATTTTAACACGGCAGCGTCCACCGGGGTCATACAGTTGTCATTGTACTTATCAATGCAGCTATTGAGATAGACGCGGGCCATGTCGAGTTGGGCAGGAACCTCACCTTCACAGTGGGGGCAAGCGGGTGATAATCGCTAAAGGATGCTCTCCATTTTATTCAGGTATGTATTCAGGCGCGGTATGTATTCAGGTATGTATAGGTTTTGCAGATGGGGCAACGCTTTACTGCTGCGCCCCATCTGCCGGTATGATAAGAGGATCAGACGGATAAGAACGATCAGTTCGGGTATGTGTCCAGAAAATCGCGAGTAATAGCGTATAAACGATCTTTCTCTTGCGTGGAGATAAAACTGGCTTCAATCGCGTTGAAGGTGAATTCGCCGAACTCATCCCTGGTGACGTCATGAGCATGGTCTATCGCCAGGAAATTATCTGTCATATAACCGCCAAAGTAGGCGGGATCGTCTGAGTTGATGGTGACGCAAATCCCTTTTCTTAACAGTTCGACCAGATTGTGTTGCTCCATATTTTCAAACACCTTTAGCTTGATGTTTGAGAGCGGGCATATGGTTAAGGGTGTCCTGTCCTTGATAAGTTTTGCGACCAGTATTTCATCATCACTGCAGCGAACGCCATGGTCAATGCGAGATGTTTTGAGTAACTCCAGAGTGTCACTGATGTTGCTTGCCGGACCCTCTTCACCGGCGTGGGCAACGGTCAGGAATCCGTAATCGAGTGCTTGTTGAAATACTTTTTGGAATTTCTGCGGTGGGTTACCCGCTTCGGAGGAATCCAGGCCAACCGCGACGATTTTGTTTTTGTGAAGTGCCGCTTGTTGCAGGGTTTTTATTGCGGACTCTTCATCAAGATGGCGTAAAAAACAGAGAATCAGTTGGCTACTGATGCCGAGTTGATCCTGTCCCTGGGTAAGGGCTCGATGAATACCATTAACGACGGTATCAAACTCGATCCCACGGTCGGTATGGGTCTGTGGGTCAAAAAATATTTCGCTATGCAATACGTTGTCTTTCTGGCAGCGCAACAAATATGCCCAGGTCAGGTCGAAAAAGTCTTGTTCGGTAATGAGTACGTTCGCACCCTGATAATAGATATCGAGAAACGATTGCAGGTTATGAAACTGATAGGCTTCATGTACATCTTCGATCGTCTGGTAGGGGATGCTGACCTTGTTTCGCCTGGCCAGTTCAAACATTAGCTCTGGCTCGAGCGTTCCTTCAATATGCAGATGCAGTTCGACTTTGGGTAATGCCTGAATGAAACTTTTCATGATGCGCTGTTATCCATGGTAGTAACGCCGGAGCAGGGAAATTGATGTGGGCTGCAGGGCGACCCTGCAGTTAACCTTTTCCCTGATGTCTCGCTATGTACTGGCTTATTTCGTCTCTCGATGTCAGCTCTACATGTCATATCTCTATGACCTTCTCTGAACTCAGAAAGACTCTGATACTTACACTATTATTCGCCGCTCATTACATAGTTAAATCCGCCCGTGTTTTTTGCAACAAACTCGAGACGATGATTTATGCAAGAAGGATAGTCCTCTTCGTGGTGACTCACGAATAATAATGTGGTTTCTCCCAACTGGCCGATCTGGTCAAGCAGCTTGAGCACCATCTCTCGATTGATCTCATCCAGTCCCTGGCAAGGCTCATCAAGAATCATCAGCGGTGGGTGTTTAACCATTGCACGGGCGATCAACAGCATGCGTTGTTCACCGTAAGAGAGCTGGCTAATGGGCGTGTGTGCTTGCTGCTGCAGATGAATGACCTCAAGCCATTGCAGGGCAATCTCTTTTTGTCGGTCAGAGGGATTGGAGTACACGCCAATCGAATCAAAGAAGCCGGAGATGATCAGGTTTAAGGCGCTTACCGGAACTCGATAACTCAGTTGCAAGCTGGAAGAGACCAGCCCCTGATGTTTTTTAATATCCCAGATGGTTTCGCCACTACCGCGCTGGATTCCGAACAGGCGCAGATCGTTAGCGTAACCTTGTGGGTGGTCGCCACTGATGAGGCTAAGCAGGGTGGTTTTGCCGCAGCCATTGGGTCCGCGTACAGCCCAATGCTCACCGTTATTTACCTGCCAATTTAAACCATCAATGATGTTTTTATCGTCGTAGCTCACCTTGATATTTTGCATCTTTACCAGTGGCAGATTGGCGGGTGGTGGATCTATCTGATGGTCAGGATCTCGGGGAGGCAGTTGTTCAGGAAGTTGATGAAAACTGTGCAGCTTTTGTAGGGCGCCAGATTCCAGTAACTCCTCACGTGAACCACTCGCCAGGAGTCGGCACTGTTGCATATAAGCGACGTGGGTGATTTCAGGCAGTAACTCACTGAAACGGTTAAGCAGCAGTATAACCATGACACCTTCACGCATCAAACGAGCAAGCAGGGCTTCCAGGGTTTGGTGTGAGGCGGCATCCAGCCCATCGAAGGGTTCATCGAGTATGAGCAGTTGCGGCTGCAGCATCAGCGCTCGTGCTAATAGCAGTTTACGAGTTTCACCGGTGGAGAGCAGACGGAAGCCTCTGTCCAGAATATGTTCCATCCCCAATAATTCGGATAACTGTTGCAGGCGCTCGGTATCGTTGCTTTCTTGCAATATCAGTTCAGCAACCGGGGTCCCGGTATCGATGCGATCCATAAATTCGGAATCATCGTTGTAGCGCTCCTCGTCCAATATCTCCTGTTGTTTCTCAAAAGAAACATAACCCACCCGATCGGGTCGTTCAGTGATGGTGCCGTTATCGGAGACCAGGTCACCGCTGAGTAACTGGCCGATTAAACTCTTGCCGGATCCGTTAGCACCGATTACTGCCCATTGTTCACCAGGATTCATCGTCCAGTCATCAACGATCAGGGACAGGGTTTTGCTTAAGGGGTAGTGGATTTGGCTAATTTTCATGCGAAAAACTATTGAGCTATTTTGGGAAAAAGGAGAGTGGCGTAGTGTGACGTTTTTTTGGAGGAAACGGTAGCAGGAGCCTTGTCCAATACGAGATGATACTGAACGGGAGCCGTGTTTCTAACACGGAATGATACTGAAATAGCCTGATTTCTGTTCGTGATGGAAGGATGAATACCATCATTGTAGGAGTGCTGTTTAGCTCGCTGGTAACGCTATGTTTTTGGATATCGTTACACTGTTTTAAATTGAGTCGTCGTGATTCTTGGTGGAGAGGCCAAGGAGAGGCCAAGGATGTGGATAGGCGCGACAAAGTCGCTTTTGTTTCCGCCTGGACCGTTCAGGACATAACCTTCTTCAGAGTTGCTAGAACGGTAGCGGGATCTATAGATTTGTGCAGATAGTCAACGGCTCCCAGAGCTAAACCTTTTGCGCGGTCTTCATCTGAACTGTGGCCGCTTATAAAGATAACAGGAATATGTTCTGTAGCAGGGTCTTTCTTTAGCCTGCTGCACACTTCATAACCGTCCATTTCTGGCATCATGATATCCAGCAAAATAACGGATGGCTGAGGTTCCTTTTGAGCAATTTGCAGTGCTTTTTCTCCGCTGGTTGCCGCCTTGGTTTTATAGTGTCCCTTCAATATTCCGCTGATTAGCCGAATATTGACAGGGGCATCGTCGACGATTAAAACGCAAGCAGATTCGTTATCCATGGTATTACTCTTGTTTTTGTTCACTGGATTTACACTTACTAAAATCAGCGGGTCGTTTTACACAGGGTGTTAAAATAAAAGTTACACCGGATGTTAAACCACAAATCACACCGGACGTTAAATCAAATTTAAAACCACATGTTCAATTAGATGCATCTGCATACTGACGCTTCTGAAATTATAGTCTGTTTCAAATAGAGGTTACGTAAAATAGCTTTTTCGAGCCTGTTGTTGCTGGCACCACTTCGGTTTTTTTGCATGAACAGCGTTTACTAGCCGCAATCGAGTATTCATTGGTTAGCGGTTGTTAGTTGTTAGTTGTTAAGCGGTTTCTACAATCGTTTCCTATAGTCGGTTTCTTCCAAGTACTTTTATCAGGTAGATACCTGCAGCCTGGCCTTGTTTTTCAGGGCCGGGTGCAGGATGACAGCATTTTTGCAGGTTGTGTTTCAGGGTTTGTCATCTGATAAAACTGCTAGCTGAAGAGCGGTCAACTCTTCCAGTGCGGCCTCAAAATCATACTCACCAATGGTATTCGATAGTCGTTGTAACAGCTTTGCATGCGCAGATAAACCCGGCAAATTCTCCAGCTCCTCTATGAGATCCGTAGCCTCGGCGTCGCTGTCTTCCAGTAGGTTCCTGAGTTTGATCATCAGTTCCCGAGTTTTTTCAGTGTCCATGTCACTCATGGTATTTTGATTGTCAGCGCTGCGCATATTTTGTTGAACTAGCAGGCGTTCAGCTTCTTCAAGCTTTGACAAACCATTCAGGACCGGTGCCAGTTCGTTAATTACCTGTTCCAGCAGTGGATCGATTTCATCTATGGGTGAAGCATTCTGCTTGCAAGCAGATTCCAGCGCATCGGCCGCCTGTTGCACGGCGGTTGCACCGATATTGCCGGCCACACCTTTCAGGGTATGAGCGCACCGGGTTGCTGCTGTTGGGTCATCACTGTTACGTGCTTCCTGAAAATTTTGTACAAAATCTATTTCAGCATCATGAAACTTGATCAACAATTTTCGGTACAACTTGAGGTTATGCATGGTGATGGCGAGACCCGACCGGGTGTCGATACCCGGTAGATCAGGGATTACTTCCTCTGTTGAGTTGCCTTTGCCGGATTTGTCCAATAACTCAGGGTCGACAGGGTTTGCTGGAGTAATCCACTGTGCGATGGTGTTGAACATGGCCGAGACATTCAGCGGTTTGGAAATATGATCAACCATCCCTGCTTCGATCACTTTTTCCTTGTCGCCCACCATGGCGTTGGCCGTCATGGCGATGATGGGGAGCGTTTTGAACTCAGGATCCTTGCGGATTTCCCGGGTTGCGGTGTAGCCATCCATGATCGGCATCTGGCAGTCCATCAAAATACCGTCGAAGTCTCTGGTTTCTTTGAGGATGTCGAGTGCCACCTGACCATTTTCAGCCAGAGTGATATCCATGCCTGCCTGATTGAGCAATTCTACGGCCAGCTCTCGATTCATCTCGTTATCTTCGACCAGCAGTACTTTGGCGCCGGCCAATCTAGTCATTACATCCTGAATGCTGTCATGGCGCTTAAAGTTACCACTGGTGATTTCTACACCTTTACCTAAAGCAAAACCAATGGCTTCGAACAATGTACTTGGGGTGACCGGTTTGGTCAGCAGCGATTCCAGCAATACTCCCTGGCGTTCTGCTGCGTTGAGCGCCTCCTCACGTCCGTAAGCAGTGACCATTATAATCGATGGTGTGTGATCAGAAGGCTCCTCCTGCAAGCAGTGTACGGCTTCGACACCATTCATTATGGGCATTCGCCAATCCATCAGGACCAGATCGTAGGGAGTTGAATTTTTCCTGGCATCCTCTATCAGGGTGAGAGCCTGTTTGCCATCACAGGCAATATCGACTTCGAGACCAAAGCTTTGCGCCATGGCGGAGAGTATTTCCCGAGCGCTGGCGTTGTCGTCGGCTACCAGTACGCGCAACCCCTTGAGCTCATCGGCATTGAAGGCCCGGCGGATATAGGGGTTCTTCTGCATGCCGAATCTGGCATGAAAGTGAAAGGTCGAACCCTGCCCGGGTTCAGACTCAACCCAGATTTTGCCATCCATCATTTCAACCAGCTGTTTGGATATGGCCAGTCCTAACCCGGTGCCACCATATTTTCGGGTAGTAGAGGAGTCGGCCTGACTGAAACTCTGAAATAGCTTGGTTTGTTGCTCAGAACTCATGCCGATGCCGGAATCCTTGACCCAGAAATGCAGTTCAACAGCGTCTCCGCTACGGCGGATCTCTTCGACACCGATGACTATTTCACCCTGATCGGTGAATTTGACTGCATTGTTGCCGAGATTGATGATGACCTGCCCTAATCGCAGCGGATCGCCGACCAGTCCAGTGGGGAGATTGATATCTGCCGAGAATAGCAGTTCGAGTCCCTTATCTTCAGTTTTCAGGCCGACCAGATTAGCGAGATTGTCGAACACATCTTCAAGGCGGAAATCAACGTTCTCCATGTCGAGTTTACCCGCTTCGATCTTACTAAAGTCGAGAATGTCGTTGATGATGCCAAGCAAGGATTCGGCGGCACGGTTGACCTTGTCGATGTAGTTTTTCTGTTTAGGGTTCAGTTCGGTCTGCAGCGCCAAATGGCTCATGCCGATGATGGCGTTCATCGGTGTACGGATCTCGTGACTCATATTCGCCAGAAAATCGCTCTTGGCCTTGTTGGCTTCTTCGGCTCGTTGCATCGCCTGGCCCAGCACCTCATCCGCTATCTTTCGCATCGTGATGTCTTCAAAGGCGACGACTACGCCACCGCCAGCCTCATCGATCAGTGGCGCGGCGTTAACGCTGATCCAGATCAGGTCACCCTGAGGGCGATGAATACCCATCTCAAAATTGAATATGGCATCTTCCCCTGCCAGTACACGTGACGCCGGGTACTCTTCAGTGGTCATCTCTCTTCCGTCAGGATGAACAATTTTCCAGTTTCCTTCCTGAAGGCCGCGCATTCTATGTTCGTCTTTGCTCACACCCAGCATGGTTTCTGTAATAGCATTTGCCTCAAGAACTTCACCTCCAGGGCTGAATAACACCACGCCGATGGGTAAGGCTTCAAAAAGCGTATTGAGTTGTTCCTGCGCTTTTCTGCTGGTGGCTTCACTATCTCTCAGGGCATTCTCAGCTTTCATCCGCGCAGTCAGGTCATGCCAGACTACAAAAAGCACCCGCTGACCATCCTGCACGATCGGCGTCAGGATGACTTCAGTTGGCACGTCTTCACCTTCTTTATGTCGGTGTGTCCAATCGAAGCGTTGTACGCCTTGTTCAAACGCGGTTGTGATCCATATTTTGACCTTCTCTGCCGAATCTGATCCATCCGGCTGAATGGCTGGAAACAGCGCGTTACGATCGCAGCCAATCAGTTCATTCTTACTTGAATAGCCGAGAAGGTTGGCCGCAGCCTGGTTGCACGAGAGGAATCGTTCTCCGTCGTGGATCAGGTAGGCATCTTCTGCCGCATCGAACAACACCTTGAATCGTTCCATGCTGGATTTCAGTTCATTCTCGGAATTTCTACGTTCGGTAATATCCTTGAATACCACCACCGAGCCTACAATATGACCCTCCTTGCGCATGGGTACCGCAGAGTACTCTACAGGGAAGTTGGAACCGTCTTTACGCCATAGCACCTCGTTGTCGACCTCATGGATCTCGCCGTCCTGGCAAGCGGCTCGCATGGGGCAGGTGTTTATGTCATACGGAGAGCCATCAGCGTGAGAGTGGTGCACGGCTTCATGCATATAGATGCCGATCAATTCTTCTATTCGGTAGCCCAGCATTCTTGCTGCTGCCTGATTGCAGAGCGTCACCCTACCATTGGTGTCAAGTCCCCAGATGCCTTCTCCGGCAGAGTTAAGTATCAGTTCGGTGCGTTCACGGGCCTCTTGCAGAGCCAGTTGAACTTCTTTGGCTTCGGTAATATCCTGGGTCATGGCAACAAAATGGGTGACATTTCCGGCATCATCGGCCACCGGCGCAATAGAGATGGCCCCCCAGTAAAAGTCACCATTTTTCTTACGGTTACGGATCTCTGAATGCCAGACTTTGCCAGCAAGGATAGTATCCCAGAGGGTTTTGTACTGTTCGGAAGGCGTTTCTTCACTTTTAAGCACGCGCGGATTCTGGCCGATAACCTCCTCGGCGGTATAACCGGTGACTCGGGTAAAGGTTGGATTGACGTGCTCAATGATGCCGTTTACGTCGGTGATGATGACCCCGAGTGGACTCTGCTCGACAGCCTGTACCACCTTTCGTAATTCATCCGTTCGTTCTGTCACCAGACGTTCAAGCTTGACCTTGGCCCGGTCACCCATCCATACGCTGAGTCCAATCAGTGCGAGGGCAAGTAGCACCGTGATACCCAAGGCGCCAAACACCAAATTTCGCAGACCTAGATAGGATTCCAGCGCTTCATCCAGGTCCAGTTCTGTTGCAATGCCGATACCCAACTCTCTTGACCAGGTCCAGGCACCAATAACCGGGACGCCTCGATAATCACGATAGCCCTGCTCATCTCTTCCTGAGCGTTGCCGGGATACTTCGTGCGCCATCAATGTCAGAGGCCACTCGTTATGATTCAATGTTGGCGAATATCCTTGTAACAGGTTTCCGCCGGGGTCAGTAACGGGACTGCCGAAACGTCCGGGGGTGTAGGCATTGTCAGGGGTGTCGGCATTTATATTGGAAAGCTCGTTGGCCTGTTCGAAACGCGAAACGCTGATTAGACGACCATTTTTGTCTACAGCGTAGGTTTCACCACTTTCACCGAGGCGACCCACTTTAGTGAATCCGGAGAACTCCTGATCGGGGGCAAGCCGTAAAGCGAAGACGGCGATCACCTTGCCCGCTTGGTTGCGCAGCGGGGCAGCGAAGAACATGGTCGGAGCATCAGGGATCAGCTTCCCTGTTTTGTCCTGTAGCGGGACGTCTGAAACGATCGGTGGGATGAAGATGGTTTCCCCTGAGAAGGCTCGGTCCATCAGTCGGGTGCGCTGTCGTGCGATCAGGTTTGTGCTGCCTATATTGGCATCGTGCATGGAAGCTACATTGATGCGGTCAGGGGCGATGATGAATACACCTTTGGCATTCATTTTTTCCAGATGAGGCACCAGCAGTTTCCGTAGGCGGTTCAGCGCCGGTGCCTTGGCCAGCGATTGTGCATCCCGTGGCGTTTCGAGAAGTTGGGCCGTGGTTTCAATCACAAGTTCTTCAGCGGCAAGGTCGATCACTAACCTGCGCCGCTCATCCAGCCAGGCCAGCAAAGCCCGGTGGACGGCCTGGTTGATACTCGATAGTTGTCTGGCGGTGTTGTCCTTGAATTGATGTTGTACTTTGTTGAGCGAATGCCAGGTTAACCCCAGAACAAACACCAAAAATACTACTACTGCTGCTGCCCAGATTCTCCGTACGGTTGCAGACTCGAACCACTCGATATCCCTTTTGGTGCTGAAGCGCTGGAGCAGGATGGGTATCAATAGCACCAGTACTACCAGTACTGCTGCTATCAGCCACCATAGACGATCATCAACCTGAAATTGCTCTGTTACGGGCTCAATTTTGTTGACACTGCCAAGCCATTGGCGCTCGATCTCATTTTTTTCCAGCAAGGAGATGCTGAACAGAGCCTTATCCAGAATTCTTGCCAAGGGTGCCCATTGTGGATCCTTGTACACGGCGAATGCTTGTGGAGTAGGGCCTAATCCCGAGTCGCCTACTACGACCAGGTTGACGAGTTGCTCCTCTTGTATGATCCAGCTCGCCGTCGCCTGGTTATCTATAAAAAAATCAGCTTTGCCAAAAGCGACCGCTTTTAACGCTTCATGGGAATTCTTGAAAGCGATCTGTTGGATTTCCGGGTACTCTTCCAGCATTTTTTTTTGGATGTTATAGCCGTCTACTACAGCTACTTTTTTACCATTGAGATCTGCTATATCCTCTATGTTGTATATATCTGGATGGTTCTTGCGGGAAATAATAACAGTGTGAGCGAAAAAGAAGGGCTTGGTGAAAATCAATTTTTCTGCGCGCTCCGGGCGAGACACTATGGTTGCCCCTACCTTCAGTTCTCCGTTCATCAACTTGGCGAGCATCTTCTTAAAAGAACTGTTGTGTGCTGGCTGAAAAACGATACCCAGGCGTTTTTCTATAAGTTTGAGGTAGCTGGAAGTGATGCCATCGTGCACGTTGGTGGCGTTGAAAAAATCGAGTGGGGCGTCATTGCCGTCGACTCCGATAGGGATGACAGGGTGGCTTGCCAGCCAGGATTTCTCTGTATCGGTTAACTTATCCAGCAGAAGCCCTGTCCAGGCGCCTGCCTTATTCTCAAAATCAGAGGGTGGCCAGGTCGGTTCAATGCCCAGTTTTATAGAGGGATTTTGCTCCAGCCAGACTTCTTTGTCCTTGTCCCACTGGTTCCGTTGATCATCTGCCCATGCGTGTGGGAAATAGATCACTATCACCAGCAGGGTGAACGCAACTTTCAACCACGAGGGTAATAATGTGCGGAATCCATTTCGCTTGATCATGTTTTAAAATCCCAGAGGATATTCTTTTGTATTTATATAGGATCAGAGACTACGGCTAAGCATTGCCAGGGCAGTTCGCCAAATTTGTACTCTTTATGGAATGTTATAGCACTTACCAGGGGGCTCCCACCCATCTTCCGTTGATAATCTTCTTCGTTCCATAACTTGCAACCACGTTATCTATGGATACTAATTTCTTTTGGGATGATAGAACACTTTATTTTTGAACCGTGAATTTTAACTTGATCACGTGTGGGATTTTATGAAGTCGGTAAATTTTGTAATACGGCTGTAGAGGGTTGAACGTCGCTGGTTTACTCATCAGAATATTGGGCGGCGAAGGATTTCCTTTTTGCAAAATCTTCTCTGCATGTTTTCTACCACAGAGTCATCGAATCCAGAAACAGCTGTCGTAAGTCTGCGGCCGATGCCGGACGCGGAGACAGTTTAGTGACCCGGTGTTGGGGGAGAGTGCCTTCTACCAACCGGTCTACATCTTCCGGACCATAACCTACCGCCGATAGTCCATTTGGCAGTCCGCTATCGCGAATCATCTGCACGATGGCACTGGACAATACTTCGCCGGCATCATCTGGAGTGGCACCGCGAATATCAGCGCCCATTAATTCTGCGCATTGGAGGTGTAATTCGGGGTTGGTCGGAGCGGTAAAACGAAACACCGCGGGTGCGTTAAGCACGACAGCCATACCATGAGGAACCGTCGGGTGATCGGTAACATAGCCTTCGGGACGGTAATCCTTAACCATACCGGCAACAGGGTAGGACATACCGTGGGGCAGGTGGACGCCTGAGTTACCGAAACCGATGCCAGCATAGGTTGCCGCCAGCATTATCTGTCCGCGAGCTTCTTCATCGGAAGGATCATTGGTGACCCGTACCAGGTTACTGGCGATCATCTCCAGGGTTTTACAAGCCCAGATATGGCTGATCGGATTGGCACCCTGATAGGCTGGACGCAGTGCGGGAGATTCCGCTGCTGGTCGTTGGTGGTAGGGCAGAGCCGTGATTGATTCGATAGCGTGGCTGAATTGATCCAGAGCCGTGCAGGCGGCAACCATAGGCGGCATGGTTTTCGTATGATCCGGGTCGATAATGCCCAAAGCGGGTCGCAGGGCGCGATGGGCGATACCGGTTTTTGCTTCCATCTCCAGCAGGTCAAAAATAGCGACGCCGGTGGTTTCACTGCCGGTACCGGCGGTGGTCGGTACACAGATCATTGGCTTTAACGGACCCGGTACAGGAGTCCCTTTACCGATCGGTGGGTTAACGTATTCAAGCAGATCGGCGGGATAGGTTGCGTATAGGTTGGCTGCTTTTGCGGTATCCATGCTGGAGCCACCCCCGACACCGACATAGCCATCGAAGTTGCCTTGTATGGCGAAAATGATCGCTTCCTTAAAGGAAACGTCTGTTGGTTCTACGCTGGTCTGGTCGAACAATACCGCATCGAGCCCAGCGCTACGGAGTGACTCCATCACGATAAGCACTGCAGGGTTATGAGTAAGGTTGGGGTCGGTGACGACCATGACTCGGTGGGCTCCGAGATTCTTCATATCTTCACCGATTTCTCGGGTGGCACCGGCACCAAATTTGATGCTGGAGGTGTCCATGGTGAAGATATGTTCCTTAGGTTGCTCGCTGCTCATACGTATTCGCTCTTTTTATGATTGTGATTGCTAAATAGTATATATCGGCATGTGTCTCGATTGCTTAGACGACAATCATAGTTATTATTCAACTAATTATAATAATTCGCTCTAATAACCTGTGTGTGAATGGCTGGCCAAAATTCATAGAAAGAAGGCAGTAAATAAGAATTTAGTATAATTTTATGTTGTTATAGTGTTGTCATCTATTAACGATCCTGGATTGTTCTATATTTCCAGGGTGATTTTGATTTATTTGCTTAGGAGCTGGAGGATACTGCATGGCGATATGTGTTGCTGTACCCAAAGAGATTAAGGAAGGAGAGCGACGTGTTGCGATCATTCCTGATGTGGCGAGCCGTTTGCAAACGCTGGGTTCGACCCTGGTTTGTGAGTCCGGTTGCGGGGCATCTATCGGTAATGCCAATGAGGCGTTTGAGAACACCACTTTTCACCCGACGGCTGATAAGGTTTTCGCTGAGGCAGATATTGTGCTGAAAGTGCAGCCACCGACTCCTGATGAAGTTCGCATGATGAAGAAGGGCGCTATCTGCGTGAGCTTCATGGCCCCCTATAGTAATGACGAAGCTATCGTTGCGATGAAAGAGCAAGGAGTTACTGCTTTTGCGATGGAGTTGATACCACGTATTTCTCGTGCGCAATCTATCGATGCTCTTTCTTCCCAGGCGTCGCTGGCGGGTTACAAGGCGGTGCTGATGGCGGCGTCTATTTCCGGTAAGTTCTTCCCGATGCTTACCACTGCGGCCGGCACCATACGTCCATCCAGGGTGTTGGTTGTCGGTGCCGGTGTAGCGGGCCTGCAGGCAATAGCTACGGCTCGTCGACTCGGCGCGATTGTGGAAGCGTACGATGTTCGTTCAGCTGCCAAAGAGCAGGTTGAATCCCTGGGCGCGCGATTCGTTAATACCGGTGTTTCTGCTGATGGTATGGGCGGCTACGCCCGAGAACTGACGGATGAGGAGCAAAAGCGACAGCAAGAAGTACTTGCCGAACGCGTTGCAGCCTCTGATGTGGTTATTACTACCGCGGCCATTCCCGGGCGTCCTTCTCCACGCATTATTACCCGGGAGATGGTTGAAGCGATGCACGCCTGTTCAGTAGTAGTCGATCTGGCGGCGGAAGGGGGTGGGAACTGTGAATTGACGGTGGCCGGTGAGCAGGTTGAGCACAATGGCGTTACCGTATATGGACCACTGAACGTACCCAGTATGCTGGCTATCCACGCCAGTGAAATGTACGCCAAGAACCTGTTGAACTTTTGTAAATTATTAATCATCGACGGTGAACTCGAACTCGATTGGGAAGATCAGGTGTTAGCAGACAGCTGCCTGACCCATGATGGCGAGATTCGCTTTGAGCCGGCACGTGAAAGGATCGAAGGAGCTGAATCATGATTGAAGGTTGGGCTGCAATCTATATTTTTCTACTGGCTGGTTTCACCGGTTATGAGGTCATCAGCCGGGTACCGGTTATCCTCCATACCCCGTTGATGTCCGGTTCAAACTTTATTCACGGTATCGTTTTGGTGGGCGCGATGGTTGCTCTCGGGCACGCCGAAACCTTTACCCAACAGGTGGTAGGTTTTATTGCTGTGCTGTTAGCTGCCGGTAATGCTGTTGGTGGTTATGTGGTTACGGAGCGGATGTTGGAAATGTTCAAGAGCAGTAAGGGGGGTAAAGGCTGATGGAAATGATGATTCAAGCCAGTTACTTCCTGGCAGCAGTATTGTTTATCGTTGGACTAAAGCAGATGAGTTCTCCGGTTACCGCACGGCGCGGTATCCTCTGGTCCGGTGTCGGCATGATACTGGCGACACTGGTGACCTTCCTTGATCCGACGTTGCACGGCGTTTTTAACTATCTGTTGATGGCGCTTGGTATTGCCATCGGTGGTGGTTATGCCTGGCAGAAAGGCAAGACCGTACCCATGGTTGATATGCCTCAGATGATCGCCCTGTTTAACGGTATGGGCGGTGGTGCTGCCGGTGCAATCGCTGCGGTCGTGTTGATGCGGGCTATTGGTCAGGCGGACGCGATCCCCGGTGGTAGTGTCAGCATGGTACTGGGTACTGACGTCGCTATTGTGGCATTGGTCGGCGCATTTATCGGTACGATATCTTTTAGTGGCTCGCTGATTGCCTGGGCCAAGCTTGATGGTCGTTTCAAGCGTACTTCTCTGGTACCACAGCAGCACTGGGTTAACCTGGCTCTGTTAGTGCTGGTGATTTATATCGGGGTTAAGCTCTTCGATACGCAAAGTGCTGGTCTGGTCATGCTGTTCTTCGCATTGGTATTGCTACTGGGTGTCTTTGTCACTACTCCTGTGGGCGGTGCGGATATGCCAGTGGCTATTTCATTGTTTAACGCGTTGACGGGTTTGGCTGTGGGTCTTGAGGGTTATGTGCTCGACAATGCGGCGATGATTATCGCCGGTACTGTAGTTGGCTCTGCGGGTACGCTGTTAACACAGATGATGGCGAAGGCGATGAATCGCTCGGTCTGGAACGTACTCTTTGGTGGTTTTGGGCAGAGCGCAGAAAGCGCGGATCCAGATGTAATACAAGGTTCCATGAAGGAGATCCAGAGTCAGGATACTGCCATCATGATGGCCTATGCCAGTCAGGTTGTTATCGTTCCCGGGTACGGTATGGCGGTCGCGCAAGCGCAACATAAAGTATGGGAGCTGTGCGAGTTGTTAGAGGAAGAGGGCGTAAAGGTGAAGTTTGCCATTCACCCGGTAGCGGGTCGGATGCCTGGGCATATGAACGTGCTGTTGGCTGAAGCGGGTGTTCCTTACGACAAGATATTCGATATGGATGAGATTAACCCTGAGTTTCCCAAGACCACGGTTGCCCTGGTTATTGGTGCGAACGATGTGGTTAATCCTGATGCCCGCAACGACAAAACAAGTCCTCTGTATGGCATGCCGGTATTGGATGCAGCCTTGGCAGAGAATGTAGTGGTCGTGAAGCGCGGCAAGGGTACCGGTTTCTCTGGTGTGGAGAATGCCTTGTTCTATCAGGAAAATACCCAACTGCTGTATGGAGATGGTCAGAAGATTGCGTCTGAACTGATACAGCACCTTAAGAAACTCTAACCAGGAGTGACTAAGGCAATAGACGGCAGCCCCAGGCTGCCGTTTTTTTGATTAATTTTTGGCCTTGCTTTGATTCAGTCTGCTCAGTGCGGAATCTTTTTCGTGCGTAATGAGGGAGACTTGTCGGGTATGAGAGATGGAGCTGATGTCTCTAATGATAAAAGTTTTGAACGGCAGATCATTGGAAAAGGATTGTTGAAAAATTAACCTCTGAAAATAATCCTTGAATAGAAAATATTGAAAAGAAACCTATAAAAGGGAAAGTCATCCAGGAGGGTTAAAGGAGAGGGCCAGGAGGGCATTATAGCGAAGGTAAGGTCGAGGGGGCGAAGGTTATGGTTGAGCCTCGATTGGAGAAAGGGTTGTAGTGACGGTTAACGCGTTACCTGAATCATCTATGTCGAGAACCACTCGAAGCGTTTCCAGTTGTGAAAGGTTATTACAATGAGTACCGCCGCAAGGAATAATCACTGGTTGTTGATCAAGGGTTGTTTGCCAGCTTTTACGTGACAGTAGTGAATTACCCTCTTGGCTGGTAAGGATCTCCTGCGGTGAGGCTAACCAGTGTTGTAGTTGCAGGTTGACAGCTGTCTGGAGGTTTTCAATGTTTTCCAGCAAAGCCGCTTTATTCAGACCCTTTTTGCGGATTGATTTACCAATCCGGTATTGATCCCGGCTCTGAAAAGGTGAAATACGAGACTGTTCGATAGCCAGTCGGTCGAAATCGGGTGCGCTCATAGCGTCCAGAATGACGGGTTTGTTCCAGTAGCTTTCCAGACATCGATTCAATGCCAGCGACATCAAGTGACAACCGCTGTGCGCAACATTTAGAGAGTGCCGATAAGCGTTATCTATTTGAAGGCTTACTTCATCGCCAATGTTGAAAAGAAGTTTATCGAAGGGTGATGCCAGACAATGAGCAACGCAAAATATCCATCCCGCTTCGCCTCGTTTTATCGGGATCTCGGTATCCAGAAAAAACTCTTTAGTCTCAGGGTTAAACGCAGCAACATAACAATCGTTGATGTTGAGTTTTGCGTCTTGAAAGGTGACGAAACCTCGATCGCCGGGCTGGTCAGGCCATTGATAGTCAACCGGATGGAAATTGGTGGTTGAAGCAATAAAGATGCAGGAGTTTGCTCTACCCGTACCCGTATCAGGGTGAGGTTGCAGCCACTGTACAGTCCCGGTAATTACTGAGCTTGAGTAGTTAATCCGTGTTTCAGTCAGATGTTCACAGAGCGTTTCGTGAGATTGCTTCATATCGGTTTCAATTCTGCTGATTTGAAATAACGCGATGCGCTTCCATCAATCCCAAAAACAGATGATAACCCGTGCTGCCGGGGAGGTCGTAAGGTTTCGGTGTGTTGTCTGCTTCCAGATACTCATGCCAGCCGCCATTCTCTAACAGATAGTTGGCAAACAGGTAGTCCAGTTGCCCACACAGTTTGTGAAGATCTGTTTTCTCTTTAAGTAGTTCAAAACGGATAGCACGCGCCTTTATGCATTCAGTTACCGGCCAGATGCGTTTGTCAGAATCGAGAACGTCCCCTTCACGATTAAGTTCATTAAAAATTCCGCCGTGAAGGGTATCGATGCCATTGAGTTCGGCCCACTGATATAGTTTGTCTGCTTGTTCTCTTAACAGTGGTGTGTCGCGACTGATTTCGTAATCCATCAGCAGCCAGTACCACTCGTAATGATGCCCTGGCTCAATAATGCCGCCTTTTACCGGATGGGGTTGCCAGTCGTTATTGAAAAACTCACCCAGGGTGTGACTCGAGTTGTCGAAAAAATACTGACTGAATAGCTCGAGAATAGTATCTGCTAACTCACGATAGCGAGTCTGGCGAATGCCTGTGTCGGTTTGATAGAGCGCAACAAAAGCCTCCAGCAAGTGCATGTGTGGATTTTGTCGGCGAACCGCCTGTTTGGGCGTCCAGTCGGCTTCGGCCGCTTCAAAAAAACCACCGCTGGAGGGGTCACGCAGTTTAGTAACCAGAATGTCGGCGGTCTCTTCGGCGAGTGTCAGCGCCTGTGGGTCCTGAAAAGCACGGTAGTAGTAGGCACAAGCAAACAGCACAAAGGCATGACCGTATGCGTCTTTGGTGGCGTCTTTGATGGTGCCATTATCGTGCACGCTAAAAAACCAGCCACCATTTTTGCTGTCCAGAAAGTGCTGGCAAAGAAAGTTAAAACCCTGACGGGCGGCTTCGGCGTCTTCTGTTCTACGCCGGGTGTTATAGGCGTGACTGAATACGAATATCTGGCGGCATTGCACCAGCAGTCGTTTGCAATCGACTGGCAAGGGTTCCAGTTCATGATTCAGTCGTTCGAAGAAACCACCGTATTTGGCATCTATACCCTGACTACGCCACATGGGTAGCAGTCTGTCGAACAGGTAGTGCTCGATGCGGGCTTTCTGAGAGGCGATATCTTGCCCGAGAGCACAGTTGAAAGTCTTGTTCATAGTAGATCAGGTGGTGAGCCCTGGACTGGAGTTAGTGTCTGCATTATAGCGGGGGGCTGCTTGCTAGCGAAAGGGTTGTTGCATGTTTGATGGAGTGGTTGAATACTTGTTGTATGGATTGTTTAGCGATGCTTGTGCGCACGATATTGGCTGGGTGAAATTCCCAGAACTTTGCTGAACAGGCGGGAAAAGTAATAAGCATCGTCATAGCCGAGTTCTGCGGCCACTTCCTGAACGCTTTTATCCGAGATATCAAGCTGGTAACAGGCGCTTTGCATTTTCAGGTGAATAAAATGCTGGATCGGAGAATAGCCTGTGAGTTCTTTGTATTTTTTGGAAAAATGGTATTTGGAAAGACTAACGCTGGCCGCGATGGTGTCCAGATCGAGTTGTTGATGCAGTTTTTCCTGCATTAGGCTGTGAATTCTATCGAGATCAAGGTAGCGACCAGACTTAAGCTTCAAGCGAGGTCGGCTAATCAACGCGATGAAACTTAACATCTGCGCGATATGGTGCGAGGCGTGAATAAAATTATCCAGTTGGTATCCTCCGTCTCGCAAGTTCATAAGGCTTCCGAAGTCACCGAGTAGTTTCGCTTGCAGGTCCGTTTTGAGCACCGCCCCTTCGGCTAGCTGTAATAGGCGATCCATCATCAGGTCGCTGGTCAGACCGTCGAAATGTAACCAGTAAAGCGTCCAGGGTTGCTGTCTTGAAGCCTGATAGCTGTGGGCTTTTCCTCTGGGAAGCAACAAGAGCTCACCGGTAAGGAGGCGAAAATTTTGGTGTGCTATGCGGGCTTCACCTTCGCCCTGCGTGCAAAACAGCAGCAGATTGTCATCATGTTGCAGGCGTTCCATTTGATGGTTTTGGGCATTGGGATAATAACCGAAGCCGAGTGGATAACAGTTCTGTGTCAGTGGGTGGGTGGCAAGTTTGCGCACCAGAAAATCAGGTGTTATAAAACGAATTCCTTCATCTGGAAGGGGCCAGCCCGAGGATATATCTCTCATAACTTATTGTTCTTTATAAATAAAATATAATTAAAAGGAGGATGGTTTATGCTGTTGTCACCGCAAAATAATCCATCAACCAAGCAATTTAGTCAATCCTTATTAAGTGGATGACATGGTACAAATGATCAACCTTGCAGGGACTCTATTTCGCACGGGTGCCTGATTACACGCAATGATTCAACCATGATGGGTGATCTAATATGACAACAACAACTATTCCTCAGCTTATTGATGGTGAATGGCAAGTAAGTCGGAGTGAGCAAACTTTGCCGGTGACCAATCCAGCCACACAGGAAATACTCTGTTACGCGCCTTATGCAACGCCCGATGAGATGGAAGCTGCGATTAGTAGTGCCAAGGCTGCATTTGAGGAGTGGCGTGAAGTTCCCCCTTCGGAGCGTGCTCGTTTCATGATGCTGTATCAGGCCTTGCTTAAAGAACACCATGACGAACTTGCCGAAATTCTTGCCAGGGAAACCGGTAAAACATTTGCTGATGCCAAGGGTGATGTGTGGCGTGGTATCGAAGTGGCGGAACAGGCTTGCAATATTCCCAGCATGCTAATGGGAGAAACTGCCGAGAACGTGGCACGCGCTATCGACACCTATAGCTACATGCAACCATTGGGTGTTTGTGCGGGAATTACTCCCTTTAATTTTCCGGCCATGATTCCCTTATGGATGTTTCCGCTGGCGATCGCTTGCGGTAATAGCTTTATTCTGAAACCTTCCGAGCAGGATCCAATGACACCCAATCGATTGGCTGAGCTGTTTTTGGAAGCCGGATTTCCAAAAGGTTTACTGCAAGTCGTTCATGGCGGTAAGGAGCAGGTCGATACGCTGTTAACGCATCCGCAGATCAAGGCGATCTCCTTTGTGGGTTCGGTCAATGTTGGTCAGCATGTGTACCGTACTGGTAACCAGCATCTTAAGCGTGTGCAAGCTATGACGGGTGCTAAAAACCATATGGTCATAATGCCCGATGCGGACAAGAATCAGGTAATCAACAATCTGGTAGGTGCCTCGATTGGTGCGGCCGGGCAACGGTGCATGGCGATCAGTGTAGCGTTGTTTGTCGGCGAAGCGGCAGAGTGGATACCTGAGTTGCAAGTTGCTATGGCCAAAGTTAAGCCGGGAGCCTGGGATGATGCTGAAGCAGGTTATGGGCCGGTCATTTCTGCGCAAGCTCGCGAGCGTATTCTGGGACTGATTGCCCAGGGTAAAGATGAGGGTGCTACTTGTTTGCTGGATGGCAGTGATTGTGTAGTAGAGGGATATCCTGATGGAAATTGGGTTGGTCCAACATTGTTTGCCAATGTGACCCCGGAGATGAGTGTTTATAAAGAGGAGATATTTGGCCCGGTACTGTGCACCATGTCCCCGGAAACCCTGGATGATGCGATTAACTTAATCAATCAGAGTCCTTTCGGCAACGGTACCTCTATCTTTACCTCTTCTGGTCTGGTGGCGCGTCATTTCCAGCATCATATCGAAGTGGGCCAGGTAGGAATTAATGTACCAATCCCTGTGCCTCTGCCTTTCTTCTCATTTACCGGATGGAAAAACTCTTTCTACGGTGATCAGCATGCTTATGGTAAGCAAGCGGTGCGTTTTTATACCGAAACCAAAACGATTACGGCTCGCTGGTTTGATGCGGGAATGAGCAGTGGCCCCAACATGACCATTAATTTACGTTAGTCTAGCGAAGTGAATTTTGGATTATTTACCCGGTAATTTCAGTACAAGCCTTCTTTAAATAGACGGCTTGTACTGTTTGTACTGAAAAGGGGCACGCAACGGCACGTAACAATCGGCTGAAATATGGTTGCTGCGACTTAGTTACCACGATGTGACATGGTAATGCCGGGTAAAGCGGGAGTGAGTTATGGATTTTAATTTGAGCCAGGATCAGCTGGCATTTTGTGATATGGCGCGTCAGTTTGCCAATAGCGAACTTGCTCCCAATGCAGCGCATTGGGATGCAGCGCAGGAGTTTCCTGTGGGCGTAATAAAGAAGGCGGGTGAGCTTGGTTTTTGTGGTATCTATTCCCCCGAAGAAAGCGGGGGAATGGGCATGAGTCGGCTCGATGCCAGTCTCATCTTTGAGGAACTGGCTCAGGGGTGCACGTCCACTACGGCTTATCTGACGATCCATAATATGGCCACCTGGATGGTATGCAGCTTTGCTGCCCAAGAACTTCGTGACAAATACTGTCCGGGGTTGGTGAGCGGTGAATTGCTCTCCTCCTATTGCCTGACCGAGCCGAATGCCGGATCCGATGCTGCATCCCTGAGAACTCAGGCGCGACTGGAGGGCGACAGTTATATTCTAAATGGTTCCAAAGTGTTTATTTCCGGCGCCGGTTCGACCGACGTGTTGGTTGTTATGGCTCGTACCGGTGGTGATGGAGCAGCGGGGATTACCTGTTTACTGGTGCCCGCAGATGCAGATGGCATTGTGTATGGTCGTAAAGAGGAAAAGATGGGCTGGAATTGTCAACCTACTCGAATGATTACTTTTGAAAATACCCGTATTCCTGCTTCGCATTTGATAGGGGCAGAAGGAGATGGTTTCAAAATAGCCATGAAGGGACTCGATGGTGGCCGCATTAACATCGCCAGTTGTTCGCTGGGGGTGGCTCAGGCTGCTTTGGATCAGGCGCAACGATATATGCATGAGCGCGAGCAATTTGGTAAACCGCTCGCAAGCTTTCAGGCGCTACAATTTAAATTGGCCGATATGGCTACCGAGCTGGTCGCTGCCAGGCAGCTGGTAAGATTGGCGGCCTGTAAACTGGATGAGGCTGACCCGGAAGCAACCGTTTACAGCGCGATGGCCAAACGCTTTGCCACAGATCGTTGTTTCGATGTCTGCAATGAAGCCCTGCAGATTCACGGAGGTTATGGCTACATTCGGGAATACCCGTTGGAGCGCTATGTTCGTGATGCGCGGGTACACCAGATTTTGGAAGGTACCAACGAAATAATGCGAGTCATTATTGGTCGGCGGATGTTGATGGAAGGCGCCACTGATATTATTCGATAAGTTATTTCTGGGCGGTTTTCGAGAAATATTTGTATAAAGTATGCATGAGGAACTTTCTATGAGGGGCTATCTATGAGTAATGTATATGAGTAATTCATCCTATCAGCAGATTACCGACAAATTGCAGGTGGAAATCCGGGAGCATACGGCTCTGGTAACCATTAATAACCCCGCCGCTAATACCTGGGATGAAGAGAGCCTGGCAGGTCTGGTGGTGTTGGTGGAAGCGTTAAATGCGGACCGTGATGTTTATGCGATGGTTATTACCGGACAAGGAGAAAAGTTTTTTTCTGCGGGAGCCGATTTAAATCTGTTTGCTGATGGAGACAAATCGAGAGCGCGTAAAATGGCTCGCTTGTTTGGTCAGGCTTTCGAAACGCTCAGCGCATTTCGTGGTGTTTCAATTGCGGCTATCAATGGATATGCCATGGGTGGCGGCCTGGAGTGTGCGCTGGCCTGCGATATTCGGATTGCCGAAGCCCATGCCGTGATGGCATTACCAGAGGCAAGCGTTGGCCTGTTACCTTGCGCCGGTGGTACCCAAAACCTTCCCTGGTTGGTGGGTGAGGGTTGGGCCAAGCGTATGATTCTGTGTGGTGAAAAGGTTAATGCTGAAACGGCTGAGCGCATTGGTTTGGTTGAGCAGGTAGTGGCATCCGGTGAGGCATTGCCAACCGCTCTGGATCTGGCTTCTAAAGCGGCCAGGCAAAGCCCCAGCAGTATTAGTGTTTGTAAACAACTGGTTCAGGCGGCTCGTTCGAATCCATTGAAACAGGTGCTACCTGTTGAGCGAGAACTGTTTGTCGATCTGTTCGATACCGATGATCAGAAAGAGGGCGTGAATGCCTTCTTACAAAAGCGTAAACCCATCTGGAAAAATTCCTGAGGCGACGGGTTGTTACCGCAATGAGGTATAAGTTGGTATGACAGAACAAAAACAAAACCCGGTAGTGTTTGAGTTACGTTCAGCGGGAGAAAAACAGATAGGCTTTGCAACGTTAAACGTTGAAAAGTCACTGAATGCTCTTAGTCTGGAGATGATCGATTTACTCTTTGATCAGCTGTCTGCGTGGCAGCAGGATGATCGGGTAGTCTGCGTAATGCTTCAGGGCGCAGGTGATAAAGCCTTCTGCGCAGGGGGAGATATTCGTAAGCTGTATGATTCCATGTGTGAAACTGATGGCACAGAGAACCAATATGCGGTGGACTTCTTTAGCCAGGAATATCGTCTCGACTATTTGGTGCATAGTTTCACCAAACCCATCATTTGCTGGGGGCAGGGCATCATCATGGGGGGAGGGGTTGGTTTGATGGCAGGCGCCAGCCATCGGATCGTGACGGAATCAACTCGATTGGCCATGCCTGAAATTAATATCGGGTTATATCCGGATGTTGGTGGCTCCTGGTTTTTGGCGCGTATGCCAGGAAAACTTGGCCAGTTTGTTGGTATTACAGCCTGTTCGCTTAATGCCGCTGATGCATTGTTCGCGGGTTTTGCCGATCGCTATATGAATAACTCTGAGTATCAGGAACTCTGTAGTGCTTTAACAGTACAGGAGTGGAGCAATGATGCCGAAGTTAATCATGATCTGGTCAGCAAACTTTTGCGACGGTTTGAAAAAACATCATTGCATTCAATGCCAGCTTCCCCGCTTCGGCAGCACTTTGATTTGATTAATAATTTGATGGATCACAGTACGTTGCAGGAATCTCTGGACGCCTGTTTAAAGGTATCTTCTGATGATCGCTGGTTACAGAGATCCATAAAGTCCTTTGCTGCCGGCTGTCCTACCTCTATACATTTGGTGCGTGAACAGATTGCGAGGTGTCGTCACCTTTCCCTGGCGCAAGTTTTTCAACAGGAGTTGATTGTGTCCGTCCAGTGCTCGGCGTTAGGAGAGTTCCGTGAAGGAGTGAGAGCCTTGCTGATTGATAAGGATAACCAACCGCATTGGCGCCACAATTGTCTTGATGACGTGGATATCCCCTGGATTGACAGTCATTATCAAGTGCCATGGGGTGAAGCTCCGCATCCGCTGGAAGATCTGTCGAATTAATATGTATAGGCAAAATCGTTGGTTGAAATAATTGCCACTTATTATAACAAAAACGAGGTTTTGAAATGGATATTGGATTTATAGGTTTGGGGCATATGGGTGGCCCTATGGCGAAGAATCTGGTTAAGGCCGGGCACAGTGTTAAGGTGTTCGATCTGGTTGATAGTGCTGTAACGGCATTGGTTGAGGCTGGTGCGACTTTATCGACATCGGCTCAGGATGCTGCGATCGGGGCGGATGTGTTGATCTCTATGCTGCCAGCCAGCCAGCATGTTGAAAGTCTGTATCTGGGTGAGCAGGGTTTGTTCAATACGGTTGATAGCTCAACCTTGATTATCGATTGCAGTACGATTGCCCCGGAAACTGCCCGCAGCGTCGCTTCAGTTGCGGCAGGTAAGGGCTTAACCATGATTGATGCACCTGTTTCCGGAGGAACTGCCGGGGCGGCTAATGGTACCCTGACATTTATTGTTGGTGGTTCAGAGGAGGCAGTTAATCGAGCAACGCCAGTGCTGGAAAATATGGGTAAAAACATTTTCCGTGCGGGTGATAGCGGAGCAGGGCAGGTTGCTAAAATTTGTAACAATATGCTGTTGGCCGTACTGATGAGCGGTACTGCCGAAGCGATTCAGCTCGGCGTGGCCAACGGCCTTGATCCCAGAGTCCTTTCGGACATTATGCAGAAAAGTTCCGGGCGTAACTGGGCGTTGGAGTTGTACAACCCCTACCCGGGTGTAATGGAATCGGTACCTTCGAGTAATGATTATCAGGGCGGTTTTGGTGTCGATCTGATGGCGAAGGATCTAGGATTGGCGATGGAGTCAGCACTGCAAAGCCGTAGTTCAACGCCGATGGGGGCATTAGCGCGTAGTTTGTACGCCATGCACAGCAGCAAGGGAGCGGGGAAACTTGATTTTTCCAGCATTCAAAAATTATTTAGTGAGCTGTAATTTTTCTGGTAATTAATTTTCTGGTAATCAAATAAAAAACAGGCTCTTGAAATTATGGGCTTCTAAATAAATAGTGAGTATTTGTTGTTTTTTTAAGTGACGGTTTGTGCCGTGACTGAATGAAAAACCGACGTTAGCTGGCGTCGGTTTTTTTGTGTTTGGGGGGAAAGTTATCACATCAGACTTTGCATCAATAACTGCTGATTCAATGCTGCTTTGGATTTGCTGTGTTACTTTTCAGGGGTCAAATGCTCTTTATTGGTTATTGTGTAGGGAAGTTCGAGCACGTTAACGCTGACCTCTGAATCAAGCTGCAGCTGATTGGCTTCAACCGCCGTATCACGAATGATGGCCAATGCTTCACTGAGCCCGCTCTGTTCATCCAGTGCCTGGGAGATGATTTCACCGATGTTTTTACCGCTACTGTCGTGGATTTGAGCAGGTAAATGATTGGTGGTGGCTTTATAGCTTACGCGATACATGCGGTTTTTGAGTTTTCCCAAATGTTGCATGCGGGAAACGATCTCCTGGCCGGTATAGCAACCTTTCCTGAAGCTGATGCCCCCTACAGCTTGCAGATTGTATTGATGAGGAGTGTACATCTCTTTGTTACCAGCATTTATCCAGGCGATGCCTTGGCGAATATCGACAAGATTCCAGGTTTGTGGGTCGACCTGTAGCAGATTCTTGGCGAATTCAAGCCACAATGATGTTGCTTGCTCAACAGGTAGCCACACCTGGAAACGTGGGTTTTGCTCATCCACACAGATCAGTTTGCCGTTACGGAAATCACTGGCACAGTTTATTGCGGGCAGTGTCGCTCCCAGATGTTGCAATAATGCAGCGCCATCAGCTCCGTTGATGCCAATCCCCACCAAAGTGTTCTCTGCATTGCTCAGTTTGCTGCGAAAGAAAACGGCGTACTTGTTCAGGGCTGCAATATTGTCATCAATCAGGGAGCGATCCATGATTAACCAATAACCCTGTCTCTGGCCCAGAATTCGGAAATTGCTGAGCATGCGACCTTTAGCGTTACAACAGGCTCCCAAAATGCTTTTGTTAGTGCCTATTTGATCGAGATCGCAGGTGAGTTGCCCTTGTAAGAATCTAGCAGCGTCTCCTTCCTGAACATTGAGAATCGACCAGGAGGACAGCTCGCAGAACCAACTACTGGAGCTGTTTTTCTGGGGATTGTTGTGTTGTTCAAGAAATAACTGCCATTGCTCATTCATCGGGTCATTGCTCCTTCGCCGTTGAGCGCTCGATTTTAGAGCAAAAACTGCTGTGGCGACAGCGGTGGTTAACTGCAGTACCCTGAGTCTATAATAGCCGCCTGTTTCACATGGCTTATCGGAGATCGAAGTGATGAATTCTCGAGAGGAACTGAACCGTTTGTTCTGGCACAGTCGGCGGGGGATGTTGGAGCTTGATGTTTTGCTGGTGCCCTTCCTGAAGGAAGCCTTTACTGATCTTGATGAGGCTGATCAACAACGCTATATCAAACTGCTAGAGTGTGAAGATCAGGATATGTTCTCCTGGTTTATGCAAAAAGAGGTTCCCGCTGATCCTGATCTGGCGAGAATTATTAAAATCATTCTGGACCGGGTTCAACCAGGTTAGCTTTTCTTCAATAGCCTGATTAGTTTTCTTCATAGGGAGTGCCGCCATGGATTCGGTCGCACCTGCTGCAAACCGCTTCACGCATCTTAGAGTTGAAGCAAGTCAGCGCTTATTGATGTGTTATGGCAGTTTTTTACTAATTCTTAGTGTCTTGTTGTGCGCTGCCGACCTTTTACTATTGGTTAAATTAGTGAGCCTACTGATTATTGTGGCTCACGCCGTTTGGTGGTTGGGTGATCATTATTTGTTGTGCTGGCAATCCAGTGTCCGCTGTTTGCTGTCCGATGGTGATGTTTGGTCGGTGGAGTCAGCCGTTGCCACTGAGGAAGTGGATCTGAAAGCTGATTATCTGGTGACGACCGGGTTGATTTTATTAAGATTGAAGGGCCGCGACAGTGGTCGCAATTACAATGTAATTTTGTTTTCTGATGCAGGTAATGCAGAGCAGTTACGGCGGCTACGGATTGAGCTGCGCTGGCTCATTCCAGCGAAAACCTGTGTGAAAGTCGATTAGAGTTCCGAATTGCTTTTCTCAGTATCTAGGAGCCTGTCGGACTCAGGGTTGCCCTACTGCGAAAAAGCCGGGTTTGGTCATTTTCTATGCTCTTTCTTGTTGAATAGAGTGACTATTCGCCTCAAAAGAGTCTAAAAACTGCC
>JAUXFT010000171.1 GCA_030622755.1 Aestuariirhabdus sp.
AAAGGCCAGGTATCGGTTTTCTTTGATAACTCGCGGATCCGGAAGGTAGCGCTTGATCAGTTTACGAGGCATGTAGGAGTTGGCTTGGTACTGTATAAGTTAGTCATTATGCCTGTATTTATCCTCGTACTCTAGCGGTGCGTCTTTCGATAATAGCACTGGTGTCAGGCATGGGCGTCGTCCTGATGTCTTCTCGTTTAGAACCTTTGGCAGGTTACTGGTTAATAGCGTTTGTTGTTATGGCTTTAGTCGTGCTCGCTCGTGGTGATTTTGGTGATTTTGGTGATTTTGGTGTTTATGGGGCATTTGTTTTTGCTTTCATGCTTGGTTCTATATATGCGATTCTATGGGGGTTGTGGGGAGTAAGTCATCAGTTATCAGCTGATCTCGAAAACAAAAACCTTATTATAGAAGGTCGTGTTGATAGCCTGGTGCGAGAGAAGGAAAATTCTATTGGTTTTACTTTTAAGGTGTTGCAGTTGCGTGATGTTGGGGGTGGTAAGGTTACGCAGAAGCTTCGCCGGGTACATTTAAGTTGGAGGCAAAAAGAGCGTATCCCTCTACCTGGAGAGTGTTGGCAGTTTTATGTGAGGATGAAACGAATAAGAGGGTTTTCCAGTCCCGGAGCCTTTGACTATTCGGCGAAGTTGTTTAGTCAGGGCATAGATGCGGCTGGATATATTCTGGATAAAGACGTCGTACAACGCAATGAAGATTGTGACCGTTCAAATTTGTTATTGGATTGGCGCTTATCCCTGAAGCAAACGGTAAGGGAGTTCGTGAGTCCGCGTTATCGAGCCATGTCTCTTGCACTTTTGATCGGTGATAGTAGCGAGTTTACTGCTGATAACTGGACGGATTTGAGGCGGAGCGGGACGCTCCATCTGATGGTGGTTTCTGGATTGCATATTGGACTGTTTGCCGGGATAGGTTTTGTGTTGTGTGGCGGCCTTGTTCGCATGTTGGGTATGGGGGAGTTGATTCCAAGTTATCCAGTTGCCGTCATTGGGGCATTCTTGTTTGCACTCTTTTATACGCTTATCAGCGGAATGCAATTGCCAGCGCTAAGAGCTTTAGTGATGCTGTCCGTGCCTCTTTTTTGTACGCTCGCAGGAGTTAAGCCAAAGGCCTCGACGGTATGGCTGTTTGCTTTATTAATGGTGATGCTGGTTGACCCTATGAGCCCCCTGTCGACGGGGTTTTGGTATTCATTTCTAGCGGTTGCTGTGTTGATAATGCTTTTTTCCAGTCGCCCCCAAACCCAGCACAGTATGAAAAAAATTATAAAAGCACAATTGGGAATATTTCTCCTGATGGTGCTGCTTGGTCTCTATATAAACCAACCTGTTTATCCTTTGGCACCGTTGCTGAATCTTATTGCTATACCGCTGGTCGGTGTATTACTCGTTCCGATGCTAATGTTAGCGGTAGGGGTTGCCCCGCTAATTCCACAGTTAGCCAGTTTATTGATAGTGATTATTGAGCCTTTGCAATTCTCGTTGTTGTGGCTGATTGAACTGGTTTCAATAAACAGTCCTAAATTTACGCTACCGGGCCTTTCCAATTTGACGCTATACATTGGCTTGATAGCAGTTGGTTTGATTTTGCTACCGGCAAGTGCTCAGGTAAGACCCTTGATGACCGTTTTGCTAATGTTGGTTGTGTTTGGGCGGCCTATACCATCGCGGGTGCTTGATGTCGCTGTTTTAGATGTGGGGCAAGGGTTAGCTGTCGTGGTTGAAACCAGGAACCATGCATTAGTATTTGATACGGGCATGCATTTCCCAAGTGGTTTCACTATGGCAAGAGCAGTGATTGAGCCATACCTGAAGCATCGGCAGATAAGTAAGATAGATCATTTGGTTGTCAGTCACGCAGATCTGGATCATCGGGGAGGTGTTCCTCATTTGCTATCAGAATTCAAAGTTACTGATATTAGTGTGGGAGGTGATCCGTCACTTTTACGCTCCATCATTGGGTCCAGAGCTTGCAATAAAAACCAGTCATGGCATTGGGATGGGGTCAGGTTTTCATTTCTTTGGGGTTATGGAGCAGATTTTAGGGGGAATGACGGATCCTGTGTTTTGCTTATTGAATTCGGTGATGAGGCGTTGTTATTAACAGGGGATATCAGCGAAAAAGTCGAGAAGGCTTTAGTGGATAATGTAGAGTTATACCTCCCGAAAAAGCTTTCCATGCTTGTAGTTCCTCATCATGGCAGTTCCAGTTCTTCCTCCTGGTCATTTGTGAAACACATATCACCCCGTTATGCCGTTGCATCTGCTGGTTATAAAAACGCCTTTGGCCATCCGACTACGCAGGTTATACATCGTTATCAAACGCTCGATAGTGAATTTTTTAATACCGCATATAGTGGTACGGTAATCTTTAGTGTTGGTGCAAAGGGTACGCTTGAATTGGAAAGCGAGTACCGTCTCGCAAACCCTCGCTATTGGTGGTGAAGGGGTATACGGAAGCAATATTACTTGTGATAGAGTGTGCGCAGTTTAGTTGGGGAGATTAATGTGTTTGAACTAGTGAAATCTGGTGGCTGGTTAATGCTACCTATACTGTTGTGTTCAATTTTCGCTGCCGCCGTTTGTGCGGAACGGTTGTGGACATTGAGAGAGTCCAAGATCGCGCCAAAGTATACTTTGGCTCTGGTGTGGAAATGGATTAAAAGTAATCAGCTCGATGCTAAAAAACTCAGGGAGTTAAAGGCCAGTTCGCCGCTAGGCGAAATACTTGCTGCGGGATTAAGCAACTCAAAGCATGGCCGCGATCTAATGAAAGAGAGCATTCGGGAAAGTGCCGGACGTGTTATACACGAAATGGAGCGATACCTTACTGCTCTTGGTACTGTGGCTGCCATTGCCCCTCTGCTTGGGCTTCTTGGTACCGTCATAGGCATGATAAAAGTATTTTCCGCTATTATGCTTGAAGGTTCTGGAAATACGGGAGTTTTGGCTGGAGGAATATCCGAAGCTTTAATAACCACCGCTACAGGCCTCACCGTTGCGATACCAGCTGTTATTTTTCACCGGTACTTTGTACGCAGGGTTGAGGAGCTTGTTGTTACGATGGAGCAAGAGGCCACGAAGCTTGTTGAGGTGATCCACGGCGAGCGTGAGGTCGATACCAACGGAGCCCGCAAACAATGATGTTTCGCCGTCAAAAGACGGAAGAGGTGAACGTAAACCTGACGCCTCTTATAGACGTAGTGTTTTTGTTGCTTATCTTCTTTATGGTATCTACTACCTTTACCAAAGAGACTCATCTGAGTATTGATCTACCTGAAGCAACAGGAAAACCGCTGGTTGAGCATGAAAATCAGGTAGAGATTGTTATTGGCAAGCAAGGAAGTTATGCGGTTAACGGTAAACCTTTGGTTAATAACGATCTCAAAACGTTAATAACGGCGCTTTCCAAGGAGTCTAAAGGGGATACCTCAATGCCTTTAGTGATAACGTCTGATGCAAAAACTCCTTACCAGGCGGTTGTGACAGCCATGGATGCATCGGGTCAGCTAGGATTCGTTCACTTGACGATTACTACGATGGAGAAGCCAAAAGAGTGAGCTTTGGTGAGCGATTAAGTAAAGGCTGGTACAGCAATGAACGCTGGCCTTTATTGCTAGTTCCTCTTAGCAGACTTGCATCGGTTATTATCAACAGGCGGCGTCACCGGTTTCTTACTAATGGTCCTTACTGGGTAAGTCCTGTTCCTCTAATCGTAGTTGGTAATATTACGGTAGGAGGCACGGGTAAAACTCCGTTGGTTCAATCTCTTGTTTCCCATTTAAAATCCTGGGGTTATCACCCTGGAATTATCAGTCGGGGGTATGGGGGTAGCAGTAAAAAATATCCTTTGGCGGTAAAGATCGATACTCCCGCTAGTGAATGTGGTGATGAACCGCTGATGCTTGCCCAAACTACCGGTTGTCCCGTGTACGTTGACCCTGATCGCTGTAGCGCTGCCCAGCAGCTCATCAAGCATGAGCAGGTCGATGTAATTGTGTCCGATGATGGCCTTCAGCATTATCGTATGGGCCGAGATATAGAGATCGTAGTAATCGATGGTGAAAGGGGTGTTGGTAATGGGCAGCTCCTGCCAGCAGGTCCGCTCAGAGAGCCTGTGTCGCGCCTTGGATCCGTAGATTATGTCGTGATTAATGGAGTTTCTAACTTCCCAGAGTTTCTAGAATATGACTGTATGTCTTTGATTCCAAAGGCTCTCGTGAATCTTGTTGATGGACGAGAAGTGCAGCCAGGCAATATTTCCAGTGAGTTTACAGGCCAAACCGTCCGGGCAATTGCGGGGATAGGAAACCCGACTCGGTTTTTTAATTCACTAAAGGCTTTAGGGTTGAATATTGATGCTCAGGCATTCGAAGATCACCACGCCTATAGTAAGACAGATATTGAATACAATGGACCGGTTATCATGACCGAAAAAGACGCGGTAAAATGCTACCCACTTGCGACTACCGAACACTGGTACCTCAAGATAGGCGCACAATTGCCTGAAGAACTGTTCTGCAATCTAAGAGATCAGCTGCAACGATTATCTGGAGATGAGTAATGGATAAGAAACTATTGGAAATTCTTGCCTGTCCGCTATGCAATAGTGAATTGGAATATGACAAAGATAAGCAGGAATTGATTTGTAAAAATGACGGTATCGCTTTCCCGGTTCGCGACGGCATCCCTGTGATGCTGGAAAATGAGGCCAGAACATTAGCCAGTGATGAGCGCATAGGATGAGTTTTACGGTCGTCATTCCTGCTCGCTATGCGTCAAACAGGCTACCAGGCAAACCTCTCGCTGATATAGCGGGTAAAAGCATGATTGAGCGTGTTTATCAGCAAGCATGCCAGAGCTCGGCAGACCGGGTAGTTATCGCAACAGATCATCAAGAGATCGAGCAGGTTTGTATAGGGTTTGGTGCAGAAGTAGTAATGACTGCAAGCGACCATCCGTCAGGCACAGACAGGTTACAGCAAGTGGCTTCTATGCTTGGCTTTGAGGAAAACCATATCATCGTCAATGTACAGGGTGATGAGCCTTTGATACCTCCCGCTTTGATAGATCAGGTGGCTGGTAATCTTGCAGGTGACGCTGAGGCTTCCGTAGCAACGCTTTGCGAGCCGATACATGAGGTTAGCGAACTGTTTAACCCTAATGCCGTAAAGGTGGTTACTGACGTACGCTCTCACGCTATTTACTTTAGTCGTGCTGCTTTACCCTGGGCTCGGGACGCTTTTGCTGGCAATCAACAGAGCCTGCCTGAGGATGTTACCTTTAATCGTCATATCGGAATCTATGCGTATCGAGTAGGGCTGCTGAATCGTTTTGTGGCCTGGGGTCCTGGCCCGCTTGAATCCATTGAATGTCTTGAGCAATTACGCGTTTTATATCATGGCGATCGCATTCATGTTGAGACGGCGCTAGAAACTCCGCCCGCGGGAATAGATACCCCCGAAGATCTGGAGCGTGTCCGGCGAATTATGATGGCTCGCCAATAATGGTCAGGGTAATGTTTGTCTGTCTTGGCAATATTTGTCGATCCCCAACAGCTCATGGAGTATTTGAATTGGTGGTTCGTCAAGCTGGTTTAGAGCATCTGATTGAGGTGGCGTCGTCTGGAACTTCCGCTTATCACATAGGCGAAAGTCCGGATGCGCGATCTATGACTGCAGCGCAAGATCGAGGTTATCGGCTTTCACATCTTCGAGCCCAACAGGTTCAAATAGAAGACTTCGAGCACTATGACTATCTGTTGGCTATGGATATTCAAAATTTAACTGTACTGCAGCAACAATGCCCTTTAATCACCCATGATAAAGTCAAACTGTTTCTTGATTTTGGATCTGTAGGGGAAAATGAGGTGCCTGATCCATATTACGGTGGTGGGCAGGGGTTTGATCATGTTCTCGATCTGGTTGAGGATGCGTCCAGGGGCTTGCTAACACACATACGTAGCCAGTTATGATTCAGCAGCAAGTAGACCTTGCAAAATTTAATACGCTCCGCCTGAACTGTGTGGCTAGCTTCTTTACGGATGTTTCCGCTCTTGAACAATTAAGGGAAGCTAATAGCTTTGCTGCGTCTCGTAACCTTCCTTTAATGCTTCTTGGTGAGGGCAGCAATATCGTTCTGCCCCCCAAACTCGAAGCTTTAGTTGTGCGAATTGCATTGAGAGGGTTGGATTTTTCTGCAGTATCCTCCCAGAGGACAGAAGTGACTGTCGCTGCTGGAGAGAATTGGGATTGGTTTGTTGAACGCTGCGTTAGTCGTAATCTTTGGGGACTTGAGAATTTATCGTTGATTCCTGGTCTGGTGGGAGCTGCACCAATTCAGAATATTGGTGCTTACGGCGCAGAGTTTAAAGAACACCTGACTTCTCTTGAATTATTTGATCTTGCAAATGGCAAGGTTGAAACTGTTTCTGCTTCCGAGTGCCTGTTTGGTTACCGAGATAGCATTTTCAAGCAAGCCTATCGTGATCGTTTTGTCATTCTTGGAGCACGCTTTAGCCTACCAAATAAAGCTGAGCCCAGACTCCAGTATGGAGGCCTTGCGTCAGAACTGCAGAGTGAAGATTCCAATTCGTTGACACCGATGCAGGTGCGAGAAGCTGTTTGTCGTATCCGGCGGAGCAAATTACCGGATCCTGAAATTACTCCTAATGCGGGGAGCTTTTTTAAAAACCCTATAGTAAGTGAAGAGTTGGCAGAAAACATTGCGCAGAAATATCCACAACTGATCAGTTTTGAATCTGGCTCGAACAGAAAACTAGCTGCAGGGTGGCTAATAGAGCAAGCAGGTTTCAAGGGTAAATGTTCTGGTCCGGTAGGGGTCTATGAAAAACAGGCCCTGGTTTTAATCACGAACGGTGGCGCTCAATCTCTACAGTTACTCGATTTGGCAGCAGAGATCCAGGCGCGAGTCTTGGAATTGTTTGGCGTTGAATTGGAAATTGAGCCGCGCTGTTACAATCTACATGCTGAAATAACCAACCCTTAATTCATGCACAAAAAAGGGGAGACGCTCTGCACAGTAAGACTTAATACGAGAGTTGGTTAAGAAATAAATATTTTTATGCGCTGTTGATTTTTTTGCAGCACTTATTAATTGTTTGGCTCTTCCCCTAATCAGGTGGGTAGGTTAGCGTAATCGCCTATGA
>JAUXFT010000114.1 GCA_030622755.1 Aestuariirhabdus sp.
CTTCACAAAGACTTCATCGATGAAGAAAGTGTCACCATAACCTCGGTGCTTTCGTTTCAGTCGGCGTGAATAAATGGCACCGAACTTGATACACCACAGGCGGGTTGCTTCGTGACTGACGGTAATACCGCGTTCAGCGAGAAGGTCTTCGATATCTCGGTGGCTTAGATTGAATCTGTAGTAGAGCCAAACGGCATAGGAAATAATGTCAGGTGGAAATCTGTGGCGCTTGTATGTGTTCATTTGCCAATTCTACCAGTTACGAGATTTTAACTTGGCGGTACCCCTCAAAGGATTCAAATGAACCTTTGATTGAATCGCTGCAAAACAGCGCAAGAGGTATTGGCAGCAGGCAGATTCGCAACATTGTTGAGGTGGCGATGAATGAAGCTTGTGAATCTCTAAAAAGAGACAGTTTCCAAGTGGAGGCATCCGAACTGAGAGCCGCAACCACTCACTGGTTAAGGCATACAGGAGCTTCAATGGAAGTTGCTGCCGGTAGAGAGTTATCCCATGTTCAGGCTGATCTAGGGCATGGCAGCATACGAACAACCGATGAGCTGTACGTCGATTCGGATAATATGGAGCGCGCATCGAGTGCTAAAAAGCTCGACGTATGAATAACTCATCACAGGAAGCCAATATATTGAAGCATCCGAATGATAAAATAACTTAAAATTCAAACTCCATTACTCTGAATATGCGGCTGGCATTTAGACGATAGAGTTGATCATAGGTATCAAGATGCCGATATGCAGACTGATCGATTTGTTCAACATCTTCCAAAGAGCCTCCATCATCAATCAAGGCACTTATCTGCTCACGCATGTAAACCAAATACCCTTTGGTGTATTTGCGGACTTCATCCATATTGGTAGCTTCACCATGACCTGGGATAACAAACTCTGCATTTAAGGATTCAAAAATCTCCCAGGTTTCTAACCAGCTTTTGGTATCCGTATCTTCAAAAATTGGCAACAGGCGTTGATGAAAGGCAATGTCCCCTGCAATCACTAACTTCTTTTCCGGTAGCCACACAGAAATATCTCCCGAACTGTGCGCAGGGCCCAGCTTTTTGGCTTCTATGCGCCAACCGCCTAACTCAATTATTCTTTCATCTTCAAAGGTTTCATCCGGCATCATAAATTCTGTGCCAAAGGCTTTATCACGCATTCGGCGGTGTATGCGTTCAATAATGACTTCCCCCTGGTGCTGCCATTCCTTGGCAGCGTCTTGATGGGCAATAACCGGCACGTTTTGCGCTTTCCAATAGGCGATGCCACCCGCCGCATGGCCTTGCCCGTTTTCAAGAATAACGTAGCTGACCGGCTGAACAGTTATTTGCTTTATTTCATGGTGCAGGGCTTCGGCCAACCGGAAGTTATCCCCTGCATTCACCACCACAACGCCTTCATCCGTGACAATAAAAGATAGGTTATTGTTATGACCGGAATTTTCATAGCTGCCCGGTTCTGTTGCACCAATGGCTGACCATACCCCTGGAATCACTTCAACAGGTTTTGAATATAAAACCGAGTCGAGGGCTTTATCCAAAAGTTCTACGGTTAGCCCTGCTTTGTTCCAACCGGTTATCCCTTCGGCATAGTTATACACCTGCTGGTAACCCATGTTTTGCAGGGTAAGTGCTGCAAGCGGACTTCGTTGGTTGTTGTAGCTATAGACAACAATGGGGTGGTCGGCACTCTCCTCGAGCAGCTCAATCTGTAACTCTAACTGCCCGCGTTCAATGTTATAGATTCTAGGAGCTTCAACCATGCCGCCCTGTAGTAATATTTCTTCACGGCTACGCACATCGATAACGATGGTATTTGGATTATTCGAAAGTTGTTCTACCAGCGCTTGGGTTGAAATAGTTTTAACTTGCTCGCGCGCCTGATTTAAAACTGTTGCAGATGAGGTGGGCTGCGCGAAGGCAACAGAAACCAGTTGACTAAGTAGTAGAACAGTCAGGCATTTTTTTATTGTTATATTCATGTTGCTCTCCAAAATAGCTTTTTGCAGTTTGGCATAAATATTAAAGAAAACGAATACTGAACCTCTAAACCAGCTTGCGGCAACACACGCAGTGGGCCAACGCAATCTGCGTCTTCAGGAATTTCTGCCCGGAGCTGTCTACTCTACAACGTTGAGCTTGAAATTATATTGCCGAATATATAAATCACCCTGCCGGCGAGGAGAAGATAGCTATATTCAGAGTGAAGGCATAGCAGATGATTTTGGAGTCTATTCCAACCAGATGATTACCGCAGCGCTGGTAGTAATCATTCAGGGATCAAGATGTGGTTGTTTCGAGGTTTGATCAATTTTATGTCCAAAAAATCTGATCTCGCGGTATTAAACAAGCTCAGCCACACGGCCTGTTCAAGCAAAGACTTACCCTGAAAAGTGATAAACACTACCATCTCGAAAAGTAGAACCCGTGTAGAGAAATATAAACAGCGGCGCATAATCATGGCTGCTGCTTACATATTACCTGACTGCGGAATTAGAGAATCACACGCATTCCGATATTTTCTGAATCAGAATGCATCCTCAAGGACGGTTAACCCAAGTACCGTCCAGTTTTGCATACCACCGCGGTAATAGTAGATGCGATCAACTGGAAAGCCATCTCTTACCATCGCACGAATAGCGATTGGTGACTGGGAACAGGCAGGACCGTTACAGAACGCGACAACCTTTATCGCTTCGTTGCAGTCCCAGTTACCTTCCGATCCCTTACAACCAAATTCATCCATACGCAGGGATACTTCCGTATAGGGAACATGGGCACTACCGGGAATAGTACTCTTCGCTCGCCAGTCAGTCGTGCGCATATCAACGACCAGAAAAGCGGGATCGTTCAACGCCTCAATCACTTCCAGCTCGCCCATAGGATGAACGCCTGCGACAGGAACCAGAGGCTGCAAAACCCCACCAATCAGCTGCATATCGTTACGTTCGCGCTGGATCGTTACGGGACCATCTTCGGTTTTAACCGTGATCGACTTAACTTCAGGTGAAATTTGTAATAAATGATCGTCAGCTATAGCGTTTGAAACCGCGGATACTGCCAGGAGAGTAAATAGAATAATACTTTTCATATAAATGTCCCTTTTATAATTATGCAATAATATTATTATCTAATTCCCTAGTTATCTATAGCCGAGCTAGATAAAGTCCCACATTATCTATTTAACAACATGAAGGTCAGATAAAACTGCCGCCCGCTAAAAATTACTAATACTTTTACCCTTAGACTTCGAATTTTTAATAAATCACTTTTTAATACATCAATAGTGCACCTGTCTTTGATACCCCGACTCACTGTTGGGCGAACATCACTACTTACCGAAACACTCTAATCAAAGCTTTCCAACCAAATTTCTTCGCCGGTTTTTCCTCATCATAACGAATTCGTAAGCAGATCGGTTTCCAGAGTACAAATAACGCGGCCATAGAACTGATCAGTACGTTTTTCATACCAGAACGGATACCGCCCCTCTACTGAAGTTAGCTACAGCTCATATTTGGTTGCCTGAAACCTCAATATAGATCACGAGATTTTAACGAAAACGCCCATTTTAGATTGACGCCAAGCACGACCATAGTCTTATGCAAGCAAAACTTATTTCCTCAAATTCATTGAACGTTGCTTACCAGCTTGTTCACCCTGAATTATCCTGAAATTCTTACCCTACCACTCCAGACAAGTAATCAAGGCGCTCACCCGCATTGAAAGCTCAAAGATTTATTCATAAGAATGGATATGCTAAATAATTTCATTTCTTGACTTATGTCATTTTTTTATAGGTTAATAGCATAAAGCAATAACAATAAGTCTCCCATGGAGGGAAAATGTCCGGCTTTTCGAGGACTGAAGAAAATCAGCTCCTTGCCCGTTTGGTCAAAGACGGCGACAAACTCAAGGGCCTGGATCGACGCCTTTTCCTGCGGCAGGCAATGGGGGCCCTGGGCGGTGTCGCAGCCGGCGTCGCCGCTCCCAACGTGCTGGGAAACAGCAACTTACCTCCGAACGTACCAAGCTGGACCAAAAGCCTCGGTGAAGGCGTTGTCACCCACCCTTACGGCATGCCTTCCAAATACGAGTCTGACGTCGTTCGTCGAACAGTGCCATGGTTAACCGCGGACCCCATTTCATCCATCAGCTTTTCTCCCCTGCACAGCCTAAAGGGTATCATCACCCCTAACGGGCTAATCTTTGAGCGTTATCATGGTGGCGTTCCCACCATTAATCCGGATGAACACCGACTGATGATTCACGGGTTGGTTGAACGCCCATTAATCCTGACCATGGATGAACTGCGTAGATTTCCCAGCGTTTCTGAAATCAAATTTATCGAGTGCCCCGCCAATGGCGGTATGGAGTGGCGCGGCCCGCAAATGGAAGGCCTGCAATTCACCCACGGCATGCTCTCCTGCTGTGAGTGGACAGGTGTAAAACTCTCGACATTACTCGATGCGGTCGGCGTTAAGCCAGAAGGTAAATGGGTGCTGGCTGAAGGCGCCGATGGTGCTGCCATGTCACGCAGTATCCCTATGGATAAGGCGCTGGACGACACCATTGTGGTCTATGCCCAGAATGGTGAAGCCCTGCGCCCTGAGCAAGGCTATCCGATACGAATTATCAATCCTGGCTGGGAAGGCAACACCAGCATCAAGTGGGTACGTCGCCTTGAGATCGGTGACAAGCCCTGGTACCAGCGAGAGGAGACCTCCAAATATACCGATTTGATGCCGGATGGACGAGCCCGTGAATTCACCTGGGTCCAGGAGTGCAATTCTGTCATCACCTCACCCTGCCCGGAGAATCCCTGGAAAATACGCGGGTGGTATGAAATCGAGGGCGTGGCCTGGTCAGGTAAAGGCAAAATCAAGGCCGTCGATATCTCACTTGATGGTGGCGTGAGTTGGCGACAGGCCCAGATCAAAGGCCTGGTGCTGTCAAAAGCCCTGACTCGCTTTTCAGTGATGCTCAAATGGGAAGGACAACCCCTGCTTTTACAATCCAGAGCGATGGATGAAACCGGTTATGTACAACCAACACTATCGCAGCTCAGAGCAGAACGCGGTGACAATTCGATCTACCACAAAAACTCCATTCATACCTGGCAACTAAAAGAAGACGGGAGCGTATTCAATGTTCAGCTCTCTTAACATTTCTACGATGAAAAAATGTACGCTGGCGGCTGTCATTGGTGCAACTTTATTATCCACTTTGGCCTCGGCAAGTAATCTGGATATAGGTCGTGCACCCACTGCCGAAGAGATTGCTGGCTGGGATATCGACATCCGCCCCGACGGTAAAGGACTGCCACCCGGTGAAGGCTCTGTAGCCGATGGCGAAGTAATCTACGAAGATAAATGCGCGGTTTGCCACGGTGTGTTTGGTGAAGGTGAGAAACGCTGGCCAAAACTGGCCGGAGGCTTCGATACCCTTACAGATGATCGACCAGAAAAAACCGTTGGCAGTTACTGGCCCTATGCTTCAACTTTGTGGGACTACATTCATCGCACAATGCCGTTTCCTGAGCCACAATCACTTTCTAACAATGAAGTTTACGCAACCACTGCCTACGTACTATATCTCAATGAAATTGTTGATGAAGATTTCGTATTGACTCCAGACAATCTGGTTTTAATAGCGATGCCCAATGCGGGAAATTTCTATCGCGATGACCGGCCCGACGTTATCAATGAGCGCTGCATGGAGAACTGCAAAGACCCGGCATCCATAGAGGTCGTTCAGTCACTTCGAGGTATCACGCCGACCGATCATTTTAAGGAAGATGGCAATGATGGTGTTGCCTATCAAGAAGAAATCGGCAAAACAGCAGATATCCCCTCACTTTTTGAACCCGCCAAGGCAGGATTAGCAACATACCAGCAAGTGTGCAAGGCGTGTCATGATAGCGGCCTTGCCGGAGCTCCAAAATTAGGTGAGAAAACAAACTGGAAAGCCCGAATAGCTACAGGTAAAGAAACACTTTACTCACATGCTATCAACGGATTTCAGGGTGAAAGCGGCATGATGCCGGCCAAGGGTGGCCAAACTCAGCTAACCGATGATATGGTAAAACAGGCAGTTGATTACATGGTCGAAAGCAGTCAGTAATACTGATAGTTTTCTTACAATAACAATAAAAGAAAGGTGCAGAGAATGAGAGTGAAAAAGGTCGTTATTGCCTTACTCGGTTTCTTTATAATCGCTCCCTTGTGGGCTGGCGAAGCAGAAATCGAAAAAGGCAAGAATTTGATTTATACCCGAACCAAAGGCAACTGTATCTCCTGTCATATGATTCCTGGCGGATCCCTTCCCGGAAACTTTGCTCCTCCGCTGGTGCAGATGAAAGCTCGTTACCCGGATCCTGATGACTTGCGCAAGCAGATTTTTGATGCACGAATTAAAAACCCACAAACCATCATGCCCCCATTCGGTGCTCACAAGATGTTGAGCGAGGATGAAATTGACTGGTTAGTTGAATATCTATACACGCTGTAAATGAGGACGATCATGAAAACATCACGACGCCAGTTTTTGGTACGCTTCGCCCAAACTGCCAGCCTGTTCGCTGCGGCCATTAATTTCCCCCGCATAGTCTGGGCAAGCTGGAACACCAAAGCCTTTACTGCTGAAAATCTGAATGGAGCCATTGCAGAATCCTATGGAGACTTGCCCATTATCGACTCCGATGCACTGAAGCTTAAAGCACCTTCTATTGCAGAAAATGGAGCGGTAGTACCGATTTCAGTAAAGACCGATCTACCGGTAACCAACATCTCTGTTTTTGTAGAAAAAAACCCGTCTCCCCTTGCCTGCAGGTTCAATATCCAGCCTCGAATGACTGCTAATGTCTCTGCCCGCATTCGTATGGGTGAAACATCAAATCTGATTGTTCTGGCTGAGGCAGACGGAAAGCTCTACCGAACCAGTCAGGAAATAAAGGTCACCATCGGTGGTTGCGGCGGTTAACCAGAATCAGTCAGGAGAATTTTTATGAAAGTTAAAGCTAAAGTTAAAAAAGGTGCGGTAGTTGTAAAACTCCTTGCTAAACACCCAATGGAAACCGGTCGCCGCAAAGGCAAAGACGGCAAGTTAATCCCCGGCCACTACATTACTGAATTAGAAGGTGTCCATAATGGTGAACGGGTTTTTCAAGCAGAGCTTGGCCCTGCAGTTTCAAAAGATCCCTACCTCGCATTCTCTTTTACCGGAGGCAACACAGGTGACACCCTGACCATGTCCTGGTTAGACAATACAGGTGAAACCAAATCGACTGATGTTGCGATTCGCTAAACACATATTGGAGTGGTTATGTTAACAACAAAAATAAAACTGACACTCAGCCTGGTCGCTGCCACCTCGTTGCTGGCTGGATGCACGTCATCCAACAGTGACGAAAGTGCTGACTACCAGGCCTTGGTCCAGCAGGACATTAGTACCTTCCAGACGTTCTTCAAAAATCGTTTCCCTGACGTCGAGATTGAAGACTATAAGAACGGTGTCTACGCCATCGATGAAAATGCTCGGCTTCAATGGGAAGACATCGAAGAGTTTCCTCCTTATGAGCTTGAGGTAGATGATGGCAAAGTCCTCTACGAAACACCCTTTGCCAATGGCAAAAGCTATGCAGACTGTTTTGGTGATGGTGCCGTTCGTAAACAGTATCCACAGTTTGATGACAAGCGTGGTGAAGTGGTGACACTGGAACTGGCCATCAATGAATGTCGGGAAGCGAATGGCGAAAAGCCCCTAAAATACAAGAAAGGCAATATCGCTAAACTTTCTGCCTATATGGCTTTCCAGAGTCGTGGCCAGATAGTTGCTGCCAGGGTTAGTAGTGAAGGAGCCTACAATGCCTATATGGGTGGTAAGGAGTTCTTCTACAGCAAACGAGGCCAGATGAACCTGTCATGTGCTGACTGTCATATGCGTGCAACCGGCTATTACCTGAGAGCAGATGTTCCTTCACCTGCTATTGGTCATGTGACTCACTTCCCCGTACACCGCTCAAAATGGGGCCAACTTGGCACACTGCATCGTCGATATGGCGGTTGCAACCAAAATATTCGAGCCAAAGCCTTTAAACCGCAGTCGGAAGAGTATCGTAACCTTGAATTCTTCCAAACGGTAATGTCTAACGGCCTTGAATTTAACGGCCCCGGCTCACGTAAATAGGAGATCCGACGATGAAAAACCTTAAAGGTTTAGTTGTAATTGCAACCTTGTCATTCACATCGCTCTCCTTTGCCGGAGATGCCTTAAACGCTGAAGAGATGCTTATTGATGCCGAAGAGGCTAACGCCGCTGCTGCAGCTATCGGCTTTGAATGGCGTGACACCTCCAAGTTTATTTCCGAAGCCAGAATTGCACTGGCCGATGGCAAACAGGAAGAGGCTTATCAGTTAGCACAGCGTGGTTATGATCAAGCTGTTCTGGCAAAAAAACAGGGTGAACTCATGATGGAAAACTGGGAAAAATATATTCCCATGTAATCCGGATTACTCACTCGCAGTGTAGTGCTGCCACAGTAACTCCGATTACTGTGGCAGCACTTTTTCGTTACCTGATCCAGCACCGATTAACGACTCTGCAAAAGAGTTTAGAGGCTACAGTTTTATTTGCCCGTGCAACAATTAACAGATTCTTTAGTTATCAGGCCCATCCACTAAAAAACAATAACGGACGACTGTCATGCAATTATCTCGTCGTGAATTTGCTCGCCTCCTTGGTATCGCCGGGGCAGCCGGCATGTTCCCAGGTTACGCTACCGCCAACTTGGGTAAAACCAATGAAAGCCTGTACCAGATTCCCAATACCGGGGATGTCCGCTTACTGCATTTTACCGACACTCACGCCCAGCTAATGCCAATCTATTTTCGTGAACCTACAGTCAATCTTGGTTTTGGTATCGCCAATGGTCGTCCCCCACATTTGGTCAATGATGCTCTGCTGCAGTATTTCGGCATATCACAAGGAACTTCGCGGGCACATGCCTTCACTGCATTGGATTTCAACGAAGCCGCTCAGATGTACGGTAAAGTGGGCGGCTTTGCGCACCTGAAAACTCTCGTTGATATGATGAGAAATGATTTTGGCCCGGAAAAGACCCTGTTACTTGATGGAGGCGACACCTGGCAAGGATCGGGAACCTCTTACTGGACCCGCGGAATGGATATGGTTGAAGCCTGTAACGAACTCGGCGTCGACGTCATGACCGGCCACTGGGAGTTCACCTATCACGAGCAGGAGGTCAGAAAAAATATCGAAGCCCTTAACGGTGATTTCATTGCCCAAAACATAAAAGTTAAGGAAGACGCCCAGTTTGATGGCGCAGAAGTATGGGACGACGATACTGGTCATGCGTTTAAGCCCTATGTCATTAAAGAGCTTGGTGGCCGACGAGTTGCTGTTATTGGCCAGGCATTCCCCTATACGCCCATTGCCAACCCGCAGAGATTCATTCCGGATTGGACTTTTGGTATCAATCCGCAGGATATGCAAGAGCTGGTCGAACAGGTTCGAACCACCGAAAAACCAGACGCTGTGGTATTGTTATCTCACAACGGCATGGACGTCGACTTAAAGCTGGCCTCTGAAGTTACCGGCATTGATGCCATTCTTGGCGGCCACACTCATGACGGTGTACCCCATCCGATTGAGGTCAAAAACGCCGGTGGCATGACGCTGGTAACCAATGCCGGCTCCAACGGTAAATTCCTCGGCGTACTGGACCTCAAGTTTGGTGCGTCTGGAATCGAAAGTTATCAGTATCGTTTACTGCCAGTATTTTCGGAAATGCTCAGCGCCGATCCAGGCATGGCAACACTGATAGACAATGTTCGGGCACCCTACATGGATACATTATCGCAGCCTCTGGCTACCGCAGGTGATCTGCTCTATCGGCGCGGTAATTTCAACGGTACCTTTGATCAGGTGATCTGCGACTCCTTACGAGCCATCAATGATTCCCAGATATCACTTTCTCCGGGATTCCGTTGGGGTACCAGTGTACTGCCTGGCCAAACCATTACCATGGAACATGTGCTTGACCAGACCTGTATCACCTATCCGGAAACCTATACTCGGGAGATGAGTGGGGAGGAGCTGAAACTGATTCTTGAGGATGTTGCCGACAACCTTTTTAATGAAGACCCCTACTATCAGCAAGGTGGTGATATGGTTCGCCTCGGTGGTCTCGATTATCGAATTGACCCGACCGCTGGTTTTGGAAAGCGAATCGACAATATGCAATTGGATAACGGCGAAAAAATTGATGCCAGTAAGCGCTATAAGGTTTCCGGTTGGGCTACCGTTGGATCCAGCTCAGATGGCGAACCGATCTGGGATACCGTCGCCCGCTATTTGCAAGACCAGAAGCAGGTTGAGCTCTC
>JAUXFT010000068.1 GCA_030622755.1 Aestuariirhabdus sp.
CTTGTTACGCATTCTTGTTACGCATTCTTGTTACGCATTCTTGTTACGCATTCTTGTTACGTAGTACTGCTACTAAATAAGATGCAGCAGCTATATGTATAATCCTCTATTTCATCGAGTGCATATCGACAAAATTCATTATGGAAGGTACTTTTGCCAACAGGCTTAATCCTGTGCATAGATTGCCAGGTTGATATGGTGGTGAAGCGATCGAAGTAGAGCGAAACTCTTCGATTGACGGATATCTGAGGGAGTAAGGAGGCCATGATGGATGCTATCAACCGGAAAATCCTCTGTGAGTTACAGGAAGATGCGCGTATTTCATTTTCCAGGCTGGGTGAACGTGTTCACCTGTCGGCACCGGCGGTCGCTGAACGGGTGCGCAAAATGGAATCAGCGGGGATCATCACTGGTTATGATTTGAAGGTGGATCTCGATAAATTGGGATATCCGATTGTAGCTCTGGTGCAATGCATGGTGTTTCGTTCCAAGGAGAAGGCGTTCAAGCAACTGTTAAGCGACCGTGACGAAGTCATCGAGTGCTACAACGTCACTGGGGATCAGGCGTTTATTATTAAGGTCGCGGTAAAGTCATTGACGCTACTGGACGATGTACTGGAAGCCTTATGCACGCTGAGCGATACCAACACGATGGTCGTTCTAAAAGAACCCGTGCAGCGTGTGCTCCCCGGAGATTTTGGCGCCTGAGCGCCTCAATTGCAAAGCAGCAATAGTTGTTTTTAGCGCTCTGTTTCCGTCGCAAGCCTGGATTGTTTTCTGCTGGGCCATTGGCTCACCAGCATTCCCATAAGCATCAGGCAACAACCGAGTAGTTGCTTGCTACCCATACTTTCGTCCAGCAATAACCAGCCTCCAATGACAGCAAATACTGCTTCAGTAGAGAGCACCAGTGCGGTCACGCTGGGCTCTACTTTACGTTGCGCGATAATTTGCAATGTGCAGGCGATTCCGCTGGACGCTATGCCGGCGTAGATAAGGGGTAGCCAGGCGGACTGGAAATCACCGATCGTGGGAGTTTCAGTAAACATGGCCGCGATAGTTGCCAGTACGGCAGCAACAGCAAACTGGCAGATAGACAGGCTGATGGCATCCACTTTACGAGACAGCCAACCAATAATCAGGACGTGAGCGGTCCAGAAAAAGGCACCGACCAGTTCAAGCACATCGCCGTCATTGATCGAGAAGTCAGGACCAATGGTCAGGCTGTAGAGGCCCAGGATTGCCAGTACGACGCCAATCCAGGTTTGTGGTTTGGTACTTTGACCCAATAAGGTACCGACGATTGGCACCATCACGATATACATACCGGTGATAAAACCGGCATTGCCTGCAGTAGTGTGCAACAAGCCGATTTGCTGGAAAGTAAATCCGCAAAACATCACCACGCCGGCCAGTAGCCCACCGATCCACAACGTACGGCCTTGTGGCAGGCGGCCTTTACTCAGTAATAACCAGAGCGGCACAAGAGAGAGGGCTCCCAACACAAAACGGGCCGCATTAAAACTGTGAGGGCCCAGGTACTCCATGCCTGCACTTTGCGCTACGAAGGCAAATCCCCAGATAATGGCGACGCTAACCAGTAGCAGATGAGCGGGTGATATGAGGAGCATAGAACGTACCCTGTCAGGCTTTGTGGAATATAATGAGGTAAAAGTTCAGGAGGCTATTGTAGGATTAATGAGGGCGGGAAGGCAGTGCCTGGCTTAGGAATCAACGGTCATTGGCCCCGGAAAATGCATTTATAAAGGAGTTTCACTTAATAAAACAAAGTGTAAGCAGGATCAATGTTGTTGAATTGAGAGAGGTTTTCACTTTTAAGTGGTGAAAATCTTGCTATGTTGTAGTGAGGAAAAACTATGGATGTTGTATGAATCTACGCCTGCGCTTTTTTTTGATCACGACAGCGTTGATCCTGCTTGCAGGGTTGGCGGCTTGGGTGCCGGTCCATCAACTCGCAGAAAACCTTATTGAGCAGTGGGCTGTGCGCTATGCCGAAAAGCAGGTGCTGTACGATAAGGTTCGGACTCTCCAACCGATTCTGCGAGAAGTCACCCTTGCTCGCCAGTTTGCACATTCTCGGCAAATTAAAGCGTGGGCTCGTAATCCGGATGATGCCGAATTAACCCGACGCGCCATCGGTGAAATGGAAAATTTCCGCCGTACGTTTTCTGATCGGAGCTACTTTGTGGCGCTGCTTGGCTCAGGCCGTTATTACCATAATAATGCGGCTAATGAGTATGCTGGCAAACAGTATCGGTACGATCTGAGTCCGGATAAAGCTTCCGATAAATGGTTTTATGGCATGTTGCAGCATCAAAGAGAGCTGCATATTAATGTCAATCGGAATGAACAGCTTGGCGTTACCAAACTGTGGATCGATGTGTTGATGCGAGATGGTGATGAAGTGTTGGGTATCGTTGGCACCGGCCTGGATTTAACCACCTTCATTGAAAATGTGGTCAATCGGGTTGAGCCGGGTATTACCAGTTTGTTCGTTGATCATGCAGGTGTGATTCAAGCCTACAGAGATCAAACACTGATTAACTTCTCCAGTGCAGATCTTCAGAAAGGGGAGAAGAAATCCCTGGATCTGCTGTTTGATCGAACTCAGGATCAGGAGCTGATGCGCTTTGTCATGAAGCAGTTGGAGTCATCCGATACTCGCGTGATCAGCCATTTCGTCGAAGTCGAGGGCAAGCGCTATCTGGCCAGTGTCGCTTATCTACCCGAGGTGGAGTGGTACGATATTTCGCTGATGGACCTTGAAGTATTGCTGCCTGTCAGCAGTTTCAGTGGCATTGTTGCGGTGTATCTCATGACTCTGTTGCTGGCTTTGGTGCTGTTTAATATAGCGCTGGATCACTACCTGCTGGGGCCCTTGGCCCGGTTGGAAAAAGTGATGCACCAGATGACTGAGGGCGGCTACAGTGAAGATGCGTTGCCCATGAATACCTCCGGCGAAGTGGCGCGATTGATCGGCCATTTTCGAGTGATGGCAAATTCTGTCATCAGCGCGCGCCTGGATTTGGAAGAAAAAGTCCGGGAGCGAACAGAATCACTCAACCAGCTAGCCAAAATAGATCCCTTGACGGAATTGTTAAATCGGCGGGGAATGACCGAACGACTGGAGTCAGAAATAAGCCGGGTGGATCGGGAGAAACGAGCCTTTGGTGTACTTTGGCTGGATCTTGATCTGTTTAAAGAGGTTAACGATCAGTATGGCCACCGAGCCGGAGATCAGGCTCTCAAGGAAGTAGCACGCTGTATATTGTCTATCTTGCGTAAGTACGATTGTGCGGCTCGTTGGGGCGGTGATGAATTTCTGGTGCTTATAGAAAGCTGCGAAGAGCCGTTGTTGAATGCTGTAGGAGAACGTTTGCGCACAGAAGTGGCTGAGAGTTGCCGGGTTCTTTCTGATGAAGGGGAAACGGTGGCGATCGAGATCAGTGCTGGAGGCTATCTAGTGCAAAGCGGTGATTCACTCGATACCGTATTGCAGCGAGCTGATGAGGCGCTTTATGTGGCAAAGAATGCGGGCCGTAACCGATTCTGTAATTACTCCGAGTTAAACACGGAGCGAGCAGGATAACGACAGCAGGGTTTCTCGCTGCGATCAGCAGGATAGTTGCAAAGGAAAAGGCAAAGGCAAACAAAGGCAAAGACAGTTCCCGCAGCCACTCTGGTATATTAGCCGTCTACAAAACATCCTATAGAAAGACCCGCACAATAATTCTTCAACATTCGTTATGAGTCTGGCTTGTTATGTTTGAACAGTTTCACTGGTTACCATTTTTATTGGCCATCACTGCGCTGACGTTAACGCCTGGTATCGATACGCTGCTCGTCATTCGTAATGCTGCACGGGGTGGTTGGCGCGATGGTGTGCTGACCAGTTTGGGTATTTGTTGTGGGTTGTTTAGCCATGCACTGATTTCGGCGGCTGGCTTGTCGGTGATCTTACTGGGCTCTGCAGAGCTCTTCATGCTGGTTAAGTATTGTGGTGCAGCCTATCTGGTGTGGTTGGGTTTGCAGAGCCTGCGCAGTGCATGGCGAGCGAAAGGATTACTGGTGGTAAACCAGAAGCCGCACCCTGTTCCGGCAATACAGTCGTTAAGTGAAGGCGTCCTGTCCAATGTATTGAACCCGAAAACTATTATTTTCTATATGGCGTTTTTGCCGCAATTTATCGATCCCGCACACTCCGCCATGGTGCAATCGTTAGTGATGGCCGGCTGTCATTTTGTCATCGCCATGATGTGGCAATGTTCGTTAGTGTTGCTGGTGGAACATGCCAGCGTCTGGCTGGCGCGCCCCAGGGTGACACAGGTGATGGATTCTGTGACCGGCGTTTTGCTGGTGGGATTCGGGGCTCGTCTTGCCATGGAACGTTAACTGAAAATAGCGCTGGCAAGGCATAAGTCATCGCCAGAGTGAAACCCGGTGCAGAAGGTGAGTGTAAGGAGCCGAGCGTTGGTTGGCGTATTCAGTGGGTGAGTTGAAGTTAGCAACAAGGGCTTAGGTTTCAAAACCGTCAGTTCCAGTACTTTCTCTATCAGAGCGTTCAATATAAGGGGCCAAACTGATCGATACAGGTGAGGTAGAGACGGGTATCCAGCTCCAGTTGATGATAGTCCGCTTCCATGTGCTGGCAGAGTTTATAGAAAGCCTTGTTATGCTCTTTCTCTTTGAGGTGGGCCAGCTCGTGTACCGTAATCATCCGTAGCATCGGCTCCGGTGCCTGCTTGAACAACGAAGCGATGCGGATCTCTTTTTTCGCTTTAAGTTTACCGCCTTGTACCCGTGATATAGCCGTATGCAATCCCAGGGCATTCTTGATGGTATCGATGCGATCGTCGTAGATCACCTTGCTTAATGGCGCTGATTGCTTGAGATAACGATTTTTCAGCTCCATGGTGAATTGATAGAGCGCGCGATCGTTACTGAACGAATGCTGCTCAGGATAGCGTTTCAGCAAGACTTCGGGCAGTTGTTGTTGATCAACCAGGTCCTGTACCCGGGTAATCAAACCGGCGGGATAACCCTGCAAGTATTTTAATAGGGTATTGCTCATGGAAGTCTCGATGTCAGGAGGAGGTGTTTTAACAGGCTGTATGTGTAAATGCAAAACCGCACGTTGAATGGCTTTGCCTAAAACAAATAGCCCCGCAATGGATAGCCCCGCAATGGATAGTCCCGCAGTAGCGGTTAAGTCTATCCCCTGGGAAGAGTTGTGATATGTCGAGTTATTGTATGAGCTCGGCCGACAAGGAGAGTATAATTCCGCGAACATTCCCCAACGAGTCGTTATGCAACTATATGCAATTACAACCCATAGACAAAGCCACCTATCGCCAGCGCCTGAACCGTATTATTGCGGTGGGAATCGGGGTGTTGGTTGTTGTTACCCTGGGCAGTTCAACGCTGCTAATCTATTTGATTGGTGAGCCGGGAGGCTCCAATTTCGGGCTGAATATTGCAGGCCTGATTATCGCCTGCTTCGTGCTGGGAATTTTAATCAAGCAGTATCGCAAACATCCCTATATGCACGAAGCCGTCTATGTGTGGAAGCTGAAGCAAGCGCTAAACCGCATCTACCGAAATAGCGCCAAAGTCAATGCGGCTGCGGACAAAGATGATCATAACGCATTGATTATATTGAATTTTAGTTATCAAGGCAGCAAGCAGCTGTATCAGTTAGATGATAATGATCTGACGATGGATAAGCTTAATCAGGATATTCAGCAGCTGGATGACAAGGTCGCTCGCTTGGGTTTGACCCTGCATACTGACGATTACAGCCCGGATTTGCTGGATCGTATTATTTGAAAGCGCGGTCCTATTAGTCAGATTCAATAGGCCAGATTTACGGTTTCGTCAGTAATGAAGGCGAAAGCCGATAATCATTGAGTTACACAGATATTCAAACGGAAAATACAGATGAGAGATGTGGAAATAAACCGACAGCCGATTGAGTTGTATAAAATCCTTAAATTTGAGGGGATGGCTGCAAGCGGTGGTGGCGCTAAACAGGTGATTGATGAGGGGATGGTCATTGTGAATGGTGAGGTAGAGACCAGAAAGCGCAAGCAGATCCTCGCCGGGGATGTTATCGAATTTAATGGTGAAACAATCCGAATCATCTTTGAAGGTTAGCCGTTACGCGATTGTTTCCTGTTGAGTTTTTTATTTAATGATCATTTTTTATTCGGATTTTGGTAACGTCACTCGGCAGGCGCGTCAAACTATAAACAGCGATACGAAGATTACCCAAGGGACTACAAACAGGGACAGGAAAGATGTCGATGGATAATTCAGCAGATAAAGCCGGACGGATTGTGGCCGAAGCGCGCCGCGCACGCAAAACCCGCGAAGATGGTTATCGTGCACGTTCGTTGGCAATGTACCCCTGGGTGTGCGGTCGTTGTGCGAGAGAGTTTACCCGAGCGAACTTGCAGGAGTTGACGGTGCATCATCGCGACCATAATCATGACAATAACCCTCCCGATGGCAGCAACTGGGAATTGCTCTGCATCTACTGTCATGACAACGAGCATTCACGTTATGTTGAATCAGGCTATGGCAGCGCTGAAACCGATTCTGCTGCCGGCGGAGCAACGCACAATCCGTTTGCCGGCTTAGCCGACCTGTTGAAGAATAAAAAGTAAGCCTGTAGTTCGCTGGATAGTTCGCTGGATAGTTCGTTGGATAATCGCGCTGGATGGTCAGTCTGGCGAGCCGGACGCTTTACTTGCCAGGTTGAAAATTTCGAAATCGGCTGAACGGTCTAGGGCTTATGCTTTGCCCGGCGTATCAAAATATAGATCACTCCACCGTAAATCAGCAGGTTGATCAGTAGCGCTATAGCCGCCAGCAATAGTTGTACTTGATGGGTTAAACCCGCGGGATAGATAAGTGGGATCAAGTAGTGCTCGATAAACCCTCCATCATATCCACCCTCTCCGGCGAGCCGGCGTAACTGGTTTTCCCATGGCGTCAGTGGGCAGATCCAGCCATTAGATTCCAGCAATATCACCCAGCCTATAGCGGGCAAATGCAGCGCTAGCCACCAGCGTCGCCAGAGTATGAGTAATCCACCCAGAAGCGCGAAAACGATAAACAGCAGGTGTGCGATCAATAGCAGGTCGGCGGTGATACGGTATCCCATGCGTAACTATTGTAGACGAGGACTATTTTTTGATTTCAAGCGTGCATCTGAAAATGCCTTAAGGTGTTTCCAGGCAAAGGTTTTCAATTGATAATCTGGAGCGGATTTTGTGGAGTTGAGAAGCTTGTTAATTCACGGATTTACCGCGTTTGTTTGTGTTAAACCTGTCTTGGTAAAAACCCTACAAAAAAGCTGGTAAAGAAAACCTGCCAAAGAGGCGTGGTAAGAAGTCTGTCATAAAAAGCCCGCTATGCAAAAAGAGAGGAATGCTGTGCCAGGCATTGTGGCTCTTTAGCGATGCATCATGATTGCTGCATCGATTAAAAAGACCGCACATTAGTATCCGAGGATGATTGCCTTGTGCCACGATGGGAGGGGTATGACTGTAACTCGAGTGCGCAGATGAAATCCGGGCTTTTGTGAACCGATACCAAATAGGAAGTTTATGAAAATACTGTTTTATGCGCGCGGTGAAGAGGGCCAGCAGTGGCTGGATGCACTCAGACAAACGTTACCTCATGCTGAGATCTGTCAGTGGGGATCCATGGCAGATCAACAATGGCAGGCAGACTATGCCCTGGTTTGGAACGCACCATCGGCGCTGTTTGAAAGCCAGCAGCGACTCAAGGGTATCGTTAACCTTGGGGCCGGGGTTGATAAGTTATTGGCAAACCCGGCATTGCCCAACGCTGTGCCTGTTTATAAGTTGCGTGACGCAGGCATGGCGAGTTGGATGACCGATTATGTCCGTTATGGTGTCTCGCACGTGGCGCGCGATATGGATCGGTATCGCACCCAGCAAGCTGCTTCGTGCTGGCAGCCGTTTGCTATTGAGCCGAAGGCTGACTGGTCTATCGGCATTCTTGGTTTGGGTGCAATCGGCAGTGAAGTGGCCCAGGCATTGAGGAGTGATGGTTATCCCGTGCTGGGCTGGAGCCGCAACCAGAAAGATATTCCCGATATTGAGTCTTATGCGGGAGAGGTTGAACTCGACACACTGCTGGCCAAGTGCCGTGTCCTGGTCAATATCTTGCCAGCCACCAGCAACACCCGAGGTTTGCTAAATGCCCAGCGTCTGCAACAGCTGCCACAGGGTGCGATGGTTATCAGTTGCGGTCGCGGTGAAGTGATCGATGAGCCAGCACTATTAGAACTCTGTGTTAGCGGCCATTTGCGCGGTGCACTGCTCGATGTGTTTGCAGAGGAGCCTTTGCCGGTGAATAACCCTTTGTGGAATCATCCGTCGGTGATCGTTACGCCGCATATCTCCGCGCCGACGCCCATTGAGGGTGCGACTCGGCAGATTGGTGAGCTGCTTCAGCAGCTTGAGGAAGGTGTTGTTATCGAAACGGTGGATCGACTCCGGGGTTATTAGATATGTATTGGGGCTTTATTTTGGGTCACCTGTTTTTACGTGGGGTGAAGGATGGCACAGGTGTACGGGGCCGGGATCACTACATACGATTTCTATTTACTAAGCGGGCTCTATACATAAGCCCTATGGGCAAGCGACGATACATTTGTTCAAATCATGGTGTGCAATTTGGGGTGTGGGATTGACGTGTGGAATTAAGGAGTGGAGCTGAAACGTGAGAGACAATAACCGTATCGGTGGTCAGCCTCTGTTGCAGTGGCTGAGTAGCGATCCATTGTTGAAGAGACTCATCGCTCTGGATGAATTGAACTGGAATAATCCACGCAACGCCTCCTCGGCCAAGATTTTGAAGAGGTTACCTCTGGGGTTTGCAGACATAAAAGACGCCGAACAACGGTTACAACGGTTTTCCTCCTACATTGCCCATGTCTTTCCCGACACAGAAAAACAGGTGGGTTTGATCGAGTCACCGCTGCGGGCTATTCCTGAAATGCAGCAGCTTCTGGCTCAGCAAGCAGGTGTTTCGTTGCCGGGTAGGCTGCTGCTCAAGTGTGATAATCAGTTACCGATATCCGGTTCGATCAAGGCTCGCGGGGGGATCTATGAAGTTTTGAAACAAGCTGAAACCCTGGCGCAACAGGCGGGGTTGTTATCTCAGGCAGACGATTATCGATTGCTGGACAGTGAATCGATGCGACGTTTTTTCGGCGATTATCGCCTGATGGTGGGTTCTACCGGTAATCTGGGACTTAGTATCGGCATTATGGGCGCGCAGCTTGGGTTTAGAGTCGAGGTGCATATGTCCTCTGATGCCCGGCAATGGAAAAAAGAGTTGTTGAGACAAAAAGGCGTGGACGTCGTTGAGCATGATGGTGATTACAGTGCGGCGGTGGCTCAGGCCCGTATAGCGGCAACAGCGGATGAGAAGTGCCACTTTATCGATGATGAGAGTTCACAGGATCTCTTTCTGGGATATAGCGTTGCTGCGATTCGGCTGGCGCAGCAGCTGGAGCAGCTCAACATCCAGGTTGACTCCGAGCACCCGTTGTTTGTGTATCTTCCCTGTGGTGTTGGCGGTGGTCCCGGTGGGGTGACTTTCGGGCTGAAACAGGTATTCGGGGATAACGTGCAGTGTTTTTTTGCAGAGCCCACCCATTCACCCTGCATGCTATTGGGTCTCTACAGTGGTTTGCACGACCGAATCAGTGTGCAGGAACTTGGTATAGATAACCTGACCTGTGCTGATGGCCTGGCTGTTGGCAGAGCGTCGGGTTTTGTCTCCACTATGATGGAATCATTGCTCTCTGGTGTTTACACCATCTCGGATAGCAATATGCTGCGCCTGTTGGTCCAGCTTAAAGAATCGACCCATATTTTCGTTGAACCGTCCGCGGCAACGTCGTTAGCTGGGATAGTACGGTTGTTTCAGAAAGATAACGATTATTTGAGAGAGCAAGGGCTGCAAGATCGTATGGAAAGTGCGACGCATATTGCCTGGGCAACGGGGGGTGGCATGGTGCCGGAAGAGGAGCGGCAACGTTACCTTCAACAGGGCAGAGTTCTGCAATCTTAAATGCCTGAATCAAGTGGTTTGCCTGCATCCCCAAATAAGGTCAGGGATGTCATCAGGTATTGGTTGGTGCTCGCGTATCTTTCTGTGATAAAAAGTGGAATAAAAAATTCTAGCAGCGTTATCAGAGGACTTATCCAGAGATGTTGTGAAGTCCCTACAGATTTTAAAAAACAGGCCCTTGCTGCTTTTAACAAAAAAAGAGAGTGAAGTGCCGCATTGTATTGTCGAGTATTCCTCAGGATTAGAGGAGCGGGTTAGTCCGTTGATGCGGGTTGTTGAAGTGTTTCAGGGCGCTTTGGACAGTGATCTGTTTAACGTTCATGATATTAAATCCAGAGCGATAGCTTACGAAAATCATAAGGCGGGTAGCGGCGTTTCCGATTTTGTTCATGTCACCGTCAAAATTTTATCTGGGCGTACCGCTCAGCAGCGAGGTATGCTGTCGGCAACTCTGTTATCCCGGTTAAAAGGACTGAACCTTTTATCGGTGTCGCTCTCGGTGGAGGTGGTGGATATGGAGAGAGAAACCTACGCCAACGTCGTGCTGTGAGATAGTGAATTCAGCAGAAATCGGGATTTAGAGCAATGTGTCGTATTTCCGCTAGTATTAGGTGTGGTGTACAGGGTTCAGCTGCGATGCAGTTAGCCACGTACAACTCTACTGTGGATAGCATGTTGTCCAGAAAACTGAATGTTGCGATACCGCAATATTCATTCAGCGAGGAAGGTTAGGTATGAGTAAGGGTACGGTAAAGTGGTTTAATGCAGAAAAAGGTTTTGGTTTTATAACTCCGGAAGATGGCGGTAAAGACCTGTTTGTGCATCACTCGGAAATTAAAGTAGACGGCTATGCAACACTTGCTGATGGCCAGCAGGTTGAGTTTGAAGTTGGCCAGGGGCAGAAGGGACCGTGCGCAAATAACGTAATACCACAGTGATAGTCGTGGTTGGTTAATCTGTTCAAGTAGTATCTTTAACATCAACATCCCCTGCAATAGGAAGGTGTTGGTGTTAAGGCTAAGATAATTAATGTGTAGTAGCTCAGACTTGATTCTCCACCTCTTTTGAATTATCCGTGTTGTATTGATGTTGCACTAAAGCTGCCCAGATATACCGACGGTATTTTTCCCATCGATGATTTTCTTTACGCTTCCTCTTTCTTTATGGGCCGAGGTCTGGTCTCTATTGTCAGGGCCCAGAGCGCCTGGATGGCTGATAGGCAATTGCTCGGTTTATCTTTGTGTCACGCGATGAGCGTTGTTGAACCCTCAAACAACCAGTCAGCGCTCGCGTCGATTACGAATTAAAGCAGAAAAGATCAAGCATAGGATCAAACAATGCAGGCTTTATATCTGTGGAGATAGCCGCCAATCGAGCCCCCTAATCAGTGGTCGGATGACTGCTACAATAAAACGAGATTGTGGTATTCGTAGATAGTTATGTAGAAAGTACTACAGCGTCGGGAATTTCAGGGAGTGGTGATGGGTGTTATGCGTAGATTTTCGTGGTTCGCAATAGCGTTATCCTTGTTATTGGCGGGGTGTATGCCGGCAGGCTACCACAAGGAATCGGTTCAGGATGATGGTGAGAGACTCACCGTAGGTTCCGTTCAGAAAGAAGTAAGGCTCGGCATGAGCGGTGCGGAGGTGGCAGCGGTAATCGGTTCGCCCAATATTGTATCTACCGATGCGGAACGTCGTGAGGTATGGATCTACGACAAAATTGCCACAGATGTTGCCTATTCGAGAGGTAACGCAGGCATTATCGGTTTGATTTTTGGAAGCAGTGGCGGGGGTTTAGGTGGTTCTAATGCGAGCGCCGGAGCTACATCGAAAAGCCAGAGAACGCTTACCGTCATTATTAAATTTGATAATGAAGGGCTGGTCCGGGACTTCGCGTATCACACTTCACGGTTTTAATGGGTCTGTAATGTTGGGGTGTGGGGCATGAGGCGCGCATTAAATATTCTAACTGTCTGTGGGATCCTGCTATTGGCTGGATGCTCGGGAATTCCAGAAGATGCATTTCGGCTCAGTCCATCGTCTTTAAAAGATCGAGAGATGCAAACGCGAATTTATGAAGATGTGAGTGAAGCGCAAATCCTGTCAACCAGTGTTGCCATTATCCAGGACCTTGGTGCGCAAATTGTAGAAAGTGAAAGTGCATTGGGGTTGATTGTCGGTCATAAAAAACGGGATGCCACTTCGCCATCTCAGGTTGCTGGTGCGGCGCTTAGCTTCATGCTGACTGGCATAGTGCCAAGTATTGATAAAGAGCAAAAAATAAAAATTTCGCTGGTTGCCTCACCAGTCAGTTCTGTTGAGGATAATGAACGTTGGAAGGTCAGGTTGACCATACAGAGGCTGGTATGGAATACACGCAACCAGCTGGATCGTGTCGAGGGTGTGAAAAGCCCGGAGGTATACCAGGCGTTTTTCAATAAACTGGATAAGGCACTGTTTCTGGAGAAGCAACTATGAGAGCGTTTGCGCTTAAGGCTGTCGTCGGCGTTTTTGTGTGGGCAACTCTTTCAGCGTGCACAACGCCCCAGGAAAGAATCATGGATGGCGGCAGCCAGGTTGAATTACGTAGTTACCAGACGCGCTCCTATGATGAACCCGACAAGATCAAGACCATGCGGGCAGTAATGGCGACGTTACAGGATCTGGGCTTTGTTATCGACAAGGCCGACGATGTCATAGGCATCGTCTCGGCAACCAAACTTGATGGGTATTCTCTGCAAATATCCGTTTCCGTACGCATAAAAGGCGGAAAATCCGAGGTGAGAGCAAACGCTCAATACAACCTGACGGCTGTAGAAGATCCCCAACCTTACCAGGACTTTTTCGCCGCGCTGAACAAAAGTATGTTCCTCGAAGAGAACCTGTAGCCAAACATCTCAGGATAAACATAGCCAGTTAAATCAAAGGAACACCGTTACCTTAAGATGGCTGGCTCACATGGTTAGCTCACATGGTTAGGTAAGGTGGCGCTGATTTGAAGAAGGGTAAATTCCTAAACTGTGTTATGAGTAGGTTAGCGATTTATGGTTTGCAAGGCATTAGTTAGCGACGCCGTTAGTGACAATAAACCGAGTGATTTTGTTTTACTTTCAAGCTGTTGTAATTCGAGTTTGATCTGGTTGGATTGATCTCCCTGGCCGAATCGCGCCAATAATTTGCCGCGGGCAATAACAATATCACTCCAGGGCAGCGGTTCGTTCCGGGTATGTTGTTGCAAGCGGTCGCAGTTTTCCTCACAAGCCTTCCAGTCTTGCAGCTGGAGGCAGGTTTCAATGACGTCGCGGGAAAAAAACAGACGATTATGTCCCGGACAACCGGATTTAAAGATACTTTCCGCCTCGTCCCAACAAGAACGCCTCTCAAGAGCTGATGAAGCCAGCCTACCTTGAATGCCAAGCAGCACAGGGCCTGAAAAAGCGTGAACAGATTGTCGGCTATAGTTCAGCCCAACCTCTGTTGCTTCCCGGGCCGCCACGTGATCGTTATTAAGTAATGCCAGTTTGGCGCGGTAATAACTGGACAGGCTCATGAAGCGGCCCGCCCCAAGGTGCTGCGCGATGGTAAATCCCTGTTCTATGTTATGTTTACTTTCCTCTTTTTTCCCCAGATCGAGAAAGGTAGCGGATAGCAGGTTCCGGGCAATCAATTCGGCGCGCTTGTCATTGATTTTTATTGCGAACTTAACCCCCTGCTCACCGAGTTCTATAGCGGTGAAAACATCTTTGGCAAACATGACCGTCCAGGCGACCATCATCTGATTGGCGGCTTCAATCTGTTGTAAATCGTGTGCCTGACAAATGCCGACACAGCGTTGAAAATAATGGTGAGCACTTATCATGTGACAGCGCAAATATTCCACGTCGCCAAGGCCTGAAAGTGCCTGGGCTTCTCGATCTGGCAGCCGGGATTCGAGAGCGTTCTTAAGGGCCAGTTGGTGTTGATTCATGCAGGCTTCTATTTCACCCTGAGGAAAATAGAGGTTGCCCCGACAGTAATGAATCGTCGACAGGTCCGCTTTAAGGTTATGTTTTTTTGCGAGTTGTTCGGCAACCTGGAGCGTATCATGCGCTTCGTCGTAGCGATCTATGATGCGCAGTGCCTTTGCCAAAGCGATTCGGGTAGAAACTTCCTGACTAGCGGTATAGTGCTCCTCCGGCAGTTGGGTAATGATCGATAGTGCATGCTGGTAATGTGTCGCGGCCTCGTTAATACCTGACTGCGTCAACGCTTGTGAGGCCGCTTTAAGCCAATAGCGAATGGCCTCGGGATTGCTGCCTGATTTTTCGAAGTGGAAAGCCAGTTGTGCGGGGTCTGTCTTTGCAATGTCAGGGAAATGTTGTTCAAGGGTTTCGGCAACTCTTCGATGCAGTATCTGTTGGGCGCTGCTCAGGATGCTTTCGTAGGCGGTATCGCGGATCAGCGCATGCTTGAATATATACAGGGCGTCATACTGGGTACCCCGTTGAAACACCAGCCCGGAAGCGAGCAAACTCTGCAGGGCGTCAGTCAGTTCCTGTTCCGGTTGCCTGGCCACCGCCGCCAATAGTTCATGAGAAAATTCACGACCGATTACGGCCCCGATCTGCAGGATCTCTTTAACTGGCGCCAGGCGTATCAAAGCGGCCCTTCAGATAAGGAGCATTGAATCGGCGCTCAAATTATACAGGCTGGATAATGTGGTGTATCCCGATACGGAACAGGGATTGGAGGCCCTGATCAAAAAGCCTGAGACAGGAACGACCCCAAGTCGGAGGCCAAGCGGTCTTAGGAAGACAAGGTAGAGAGTCAACTCCTTGGCTC
>JAUXFT010000153.1 GCA_030622755.1 Aestuariirhabdus sp.
ACCTGTGATTCGCTGATAAATATTGCCGAATCATAGGTGCTATTACAAAACTTAATCCAACACCTTTTGTGTGAGTCCCTGCATATTAACCGAGAGAATCTCCTTAACTCCTGTTGACGATTTGCGTGCCTGCAACAGCATGGCGGCGGCCAGATCTTCGATTTTGAGCGGACTGAAGCGCTTCAGGAATGGTAGCTGACACCAGGCTTTGATGAGTGGCATGCTGAGTTTTTCGTTCAGGCGAGGAGGGTGTCGCTCGGCGTCCAGCATGGAGGGTCGATAGATGAAAAGCGCCGGTAATCTCATTTGCTTCAAGGCCTGTTCCATCTCGCCTTTGGTTCGGCTGTAATAGTTGCAGGAGCGGGCGTTGACGCCGAGCGCGCTCACTACATGAAACTGCGAAACCCCTTGAGCAGCTGACCAGCGTGCGATGGCAAGCACGTAGTCTTTATCGACTCGTGCGAAAGCTTTAACGGAACCGGCTTGTTTGAGCGTGGTGCCAAGACAGCAAAATACCGTATCGATGGGTTGCGGGATTTCCAGTGTACCGAAATCATCCGACGTGTCGAACGATAGTATGTGCTCACTGATCCTGTCGTCGTCTGCCATTCCGGTTGGGCGATAATGGACCAGATGCAGGTGCTGGTAATCATTGGTTTTCAGTAACAGTCGGGTCAGGCAGCGACCGGTTGCCCCGGTGGCGCCAATGATTAAGGCGCTTTTTGCCTTGGTTTTGGTTTTAACGTTTGCTGATGCTGCTTTGGCTAAATTCATGGTTTGGTCTCTTTAATAACCGTCATGCTACTCAGGCGTGTGACGTGGTGTTATGCCTTTCTATGTGTCGCTATGTATTGCAATGAGTCAGGTTTCCGCGGGCAGGTTAGCGGATATGATCCAGTGGTAATTCTGTTTTATCGATCACCCGACGCATCACGAAACTCGATTGCACTCCGCTAACCCCTTTAATTCGAGTCAGTTTATTGAGCAAAAATTCCTGATAATGATCCATGCCTGTCACTATGACTTTTATCAGGTAGTCTGCTGCCTGACCGGTGATCAGGCAGCATTCGAGCACTTCCGGGCTGTCGGCCAGAGCGTTTTCAAACAGCTCAAATCGATCCGGGGTATGGCGGTCCATGCTGACCTGTATGTAGGCGGTCAGGGTGAGATCCAGTTTGGAGCGATCAAGAACGGTGACATGCTTTTCGATGATGCCGGATTCCTCCAGCTGCTTTACCCGCCGTGAACAGGGAGACGGGGAAAGGCCTATCTTTTCCGCCAGCTCCAGGTTGCTGATGCGGCCGTTACGTTGCATCTCCTGCAAAATACGGCGATCCATTCGATCCAGTTTCATGTGCCGATACCTGTGTTAGCGATACCCGGGTTGGAGGCGGTTACCATAAAGGGTGATTTATTGTGCTGTTTGAAAGTTTATTAATTATATATTGCTATGCGGTTGCGATAAAGCGCTAATAAAGCAATCTTATTTTAAGCTTACCGCATTATAATAGCTTCAGCACTAGGGAAAAGGTCTGTGAACCTTAACCGCTCGGCCTCTTCACAAGAGAGGGGAAAGCGTAAAGGAAGATATCCAATCCGGATAGTCACAGAAGACCCCTGGCAGGGGGGGATCGACAGGCCAGATAAATTTTAAAGCGGTGTTAACAGGACGTCCCTTATGGGGCGTTTTTTGTTTTTCAGGGCAGGATATTCTTTCTAATTATTCAAGCCAGGAGTGATTGATGCCTGGCTTTGACGGTTTGTCAGGGCTTATTCGAACGTCATGACGCCATCTTCGATCTTGCCATAGCGAACGCTAAAAATGTCTTTGATGAAATTATCATGGTTGCGCCATGGCTCTATGGAGCCCTGTTTGGGCAGTTCATTCTGTGCGCGCAGAATATATCCGGAGGTGAGTCCCACAAGGGGTTCTTGCTCTATCTCTTTGAACTCCTGATGCCTTGCGCATTGCTCAATAGAAGGCATGGCAACCTGATATTGTTGTTTGTCCATGTGTCTTAATAAGCGGCAGATGTAATCACAGGTCAGGTCGACCTTCAGGGTCCAGCTGGCATTGGTGTAGCCAATTACAGCCGCAATGTTGGGTAGATTGTTGAACATCATGCCTCGATAGCTGAGCTGCTCGCTTGCATTGACCTGCTCACCATCGAGAAAAAGCTTCATACCGGAGAGGTACTCAACGTTCAGGCCGGTTGCCGGGACGATAATATCGGCTGCAATTTTGTCCCCGGATTTCAGGCTGAGCCCGTTTGGGGTAAAGCGCTCTATATGATCCGTAACAATGCTTGCCGAGCCTTCACGCAGAACCCTGAACAGATCGCCGTCCGGTATCAGGCAAACTCGTTGATCCCAAGGATTGTAGTCAGGATTAAAGTGCACATCGACGTCCACATCAGGACCTACACCCTGCAGTGCCATATCGCGAAATGTGGCGCGTATCTTTTCCGGACGGCGTCTCGCCAGGCTATAGCTGTACCGCTGAATCAGGGCATTTTTAACACGAATCAACTTGTAAGCGAAGGTGCGGGGCAGCCAACAGTTGGCCCAAACGGCGATAGCATCAATGGCCGGTCGGGAGAATACATAGGTGGGAGAGCGTTGCACCATCGTTACGTGCTCAGCTTTCTTTGCCAGGCTGGGTACCAGTGTTATGGCGGTGGCGCCGCTGCCGATAACCGCAATTTTTTTTCCGCTATAATCGAGATCCTCAGGCCAATGTTGTGGGTGGGCGATAATGCCTTGATAGTCATCGTAGCCAGCAAATTCGGGCAGGTAACCGTTGTCGTAATTGTAATAGCCGGTACAGGTGATCAGGAAGCGACAAGCGATAGAGAAGGGTTCATTGGTGTCTTCGCGCTGACCTGAAATAGTCCAGCGTTTTTCTGCTGAATTCCAATCTGCTTTGGTGGTGCGATGCTGATAGCGAATTTTGTCATCAAGGCCATAGTCAGCGGCGGTCTCGGTTAAATATTTCAGGATATCTTTGGCATCAGCAATATCCTTGCGTTCTTTCCAGGGGCGAAAGCTGTAGCCGAAGGTGTACATGTCGGAATCAGAACGTACGCCCGGATAACGAAACAGATCCCAGGTTCCCCCCATCACGTGTCGCCCTTCGAGCACTGCAAATGAGTGGTTGGGATTTTTCATAGTGAGATGACAGGCGGCGCCGATACCGGAGACCCCTGCACCAATGATCACAACATCAAGTAGCTCTGTGTCCATTTCTGTTCTCGTTACTATTGTTATGAGATCACCAGGTCGGAAATTTCCAGGGCATTAAATATAGCGATCAGAGTGCTGTGTAGTTAAAAGGCAGCGATTTCTCTTTACCCTTTTTAGTATAGTAGCTAAATAAAGTCGCTAAAAATCGGGAAGAATTTGGGAATTATTTCTGCGTTACGTTTTTGAAAAAAAATACCCGGAATATTGCACAATAGAATCTCGGCAAAGTTAAGAGCCTGAGAGGTCTTTGTGATCGGCGGGGATTGATGAATACCAGATGAATTATCGCTGGATCAGGTAGGGGGTATCTTGGGTAATAAATTAATGCACAGGCCAGTAAAAAAACTGTAACGCAAGGCCCTCAAACTGATAACGGTTGATCAGCTTGAGAGCATCTTAGGCTGTTGAATTGAAGTTGTTACGTGAGTGGAGGGATAAATTATGCCGCGCTGTGTTCGATAGATGAGCGGTTATCAGCAATTTTTATACTGCGCGGTTTCATGGCTTCAGGGATCTCTTTTTTGAGGCTGATGCACAGTAGGCCGTTATTTAAATCTGCACCGGTAACTTCGATATAGTCCGCCAGATTAAATTTTCTGTCGAAACTACGAGTTGCAATACCCTGGTGCAAAAATTTCCGTTCGTCACTGGTCGAGTGTTTTTTACCATGTACCTGAAGGGCACCGTTTTCTATCTGGATATCCAGTTCGTCGCGCTCGAAACCTGCGACGGCAAGGGTAATGGAATATTGGTTTTCAGCAACGACTTCAATGTTATAGGGTGGGTAGCCAGGTGCGCTTTGTTCGCCGCGCAGGGCGTTGTCCAGCAGGGATCCGAAACGGTCAAAACCGATACTGTTACGGTAAAGAGGGGTTAAATCGATAGTAGTCATAGCATATCCTCCAAAGGAAGCGATATTGAAAATAAATTATTCATTGTTTCGAGAACCGTTCTACTCGAGACCCGGCGCTCTTAACGTATATATTGGTACGGAGAAATGTTTTTCAAGATATGCAGCAAAAATTGTGAATGATTTTTTTCAGAAAAATATTTCCAGATAAACGCCTGCCGGGAAATATGTGCAGATGTTATAGCGGTATAACATCTGTTTGATATTGAATTCATAGGGCCGTTTACCTGGTGCGACTACCAGGGCGATAGCACCAGTACCACTAATCATCGTGTTGAGTGAGAATTGCCAACTGTTGTTTCTGTATGTTGCTGGCAAAGCCATAATGCGCTTTTAATTTGGTAAAAAGTTCGGTGAAAAACTCAGCGCAAGGACCAACATTGAATAATGTTATCGTTTTTTTGCAAGCAATCGATCGACGGTATTGGCGAAGCGCTGACGATCTTGTTGATTAAATTTAGCAGGGCCGCCGAGTTGTTCTCCTCCACTGCTGCGAAGTTCTTCCATCATATCTCGCATCGCCAGCCGCTGACGGATATTCTCCCGGGTGTAGAGTTCCCCGCGTGGATTAATCGCGGTGGCACCGCCGTCAACGACCTCTGAGGCGAGAGGAATGTCGGCGGTAATGACCAGGTCACCAGGAGCAAGTTGTTGCACAATATGATTATCGGCGACATCAAAACCACTGGGCACTTGCACGGTGCTGATCCAGGGTGACGGTGGTTTTGATAGAGGTTGGTTGGCGACCAGAATGAGCTCCGTCTCGGTGCGTTGTGATGCCCGGAAAAGAATATCCTTGATCACGTTGGGGCAGGCATCGGCATCAACCCAGATTTTCATAGAGAGTCCTCATGTTGTGAACTTCAGTATCTCACATTCGTTGATGTGATCGAATGGCAGTTAGTGGTTGATAGCTATGGTTTATGACTGTGCTCGGCAGAGGATGGCTTCAATCCGCTGTGTCGATGCAGGCATAAAATGTAGCCCTGTTTTTTTGGTGCGAGATATTTCAATGCTGAATGAAATTGATCGCTCGCTCATTCATCAGCTTCCCTTAAGCAGGTGTGAAAGCTTCGTCACTGCATCGCTTATAACAGGCGTGTCAAAGCCGGCAAATCCCACGATTAAACCCTGTAATGTATGACTGCCCTGATAGTAGGGGGATAAGGGTTGAATGCCGAGGCCGGATTGTTGAGCCAGCGTGCAGATAGGTCGGTCAGCACGGTCACCGCTCAGGTAGATTGAGTGCATGCCGCCATCGCTGGGCAGGTGCTGAAAAACTCTGGAGAAGGTTTTGTTCATCTGTTGGTGAAGGTGCTGTTGACGTGTTTGATAGAGTTTACGCATGCGTCTTAAGTGGCTGGCAAAGTAGCCTCGGGACATAAACTCACTTAAGGCAGCCTGAGCAACGACGGAGGTGCCACCATCAAGATAACGACGCGCCTGTTGGAATAGCTCGACCAGAGAGGGAGGGACGATCAGATAGCCTAGCCGGATGCCGGGGAACATTATTCTGCTCAACGTACCGGAATAGATAACGCGTTGGTGGTTGTCCAGCCCTTGCAGTGCGGTAAGTGGTGCACCTTGATAACGGAACTCACTGTCGTAATCGTCTTCAATGATCCAGCCGTTTACTTGCTCAGCCCAACGGAGCAAGTGCAGCCGTCTTTCCAGGCTCAGCGTATGACCTAAAGGGTAGTTTCGCGAGGGCGTTACTATCGCCATTCTGGAGGGTGAGTTGTCAGGAATCTGGATACCAGAGCTATCGACAGGGCAGGGTATAGCATTAGCCCCCAACGCCTGGAGTGCGCCATCTATACCTGGAAATCCGGGATCTTCGACCAGCACAGGGTCCGAGGGGTCCAGTAAAAGAGAGAATGCACAATGCAGGGCATGTTGTGATCCTGAAAAAATATGCACTTGTTCCGGTTCGCAATTTAAGCCCCGGCTTTGCCTTAGATAGTTACAAAGTTGTTGCTGAAGCGGCAAGAAACCTGCGGGGGCTGATCGGGTTTGTCGTGCGGCTTGAGAGCAACAGCGACGCCACAGATGCCAGGGGAAATGATCAAGGGCAGGGCGGCCAGGTGTCAGGGGGCGATCTATTTCAATCTGTTGAAACGGTGACTTTCGGTTGATTTGATGCGCCAGCGCGGATAATTTTGGTTCCGAAACAGAGGTGCTTTGGCTGTCACGGCAAGGATTTCTGATGGTTTTTTTGAGCGGGCTGTCCGGAATGTTTTCTTCAACGAAGGTGCCGGCACCATGCCTTGTATGGATGTAGCCTTCAGCCTGCAATAACTCCAATGCTGCTTTAACGGTGTTACGTGAAACATGTAACTGTTCGCTCAGACCCCTGCTCGATGGCAGCCGTTCACCGGCGATGATCTGTCCATTGAGAATTGCTTCGCGAAGTTGGCGGTAAAGCCGTCGGTAACGCGGTAAGTTGTCTTTGGGGGGTGCCTGAAGGTCAATGCCAGCCAATTGATGCATTGTTGAGTGGGTCCATTCTGAAGGTAAATATCACATTTGTCTGGACCCAGTTTGCCGTTCCGGTTTGCAACAAGCAATCACTCAGGGCGTGTTGATGCACATTTTGATGATTGATGCCGAGAAACATAGACCACTGCGATCAGGCAGCGTGCGCTTTTAAAAACACATTAACGCAGCTTTTAAGATAACGATCTATTTCGTTATCGGGGAGTGGTTCAATGTTGGGTTCTATGCGCATACGTACCTCACCATGTACCATCATTAGAAATTGCACTGCGGCAAAGTGTGGGTCAGGGATGTGCAGGAACTCCCGCTCGTGAAACCCGGACAGCAGGTTGCTGAGTTCCCCGACCATCTTCTCGGGGAACTCTTTGAAAAACAGTGAAGCAAGCTCGGAATGAGTCTCTGCCTGGGCAACACAAGTGCGGTAGACCTGAACGGCCTCTCGTGTTTGCAGCAATTCATGGAAGCGTGAAGCGATGGTGGTCAGGGCGGTTCCCGGGCAATCGAACTGGCGAAAATCATCAGCGGTAAGATGATGGGTAAGGCACTTGCCTGCTATGGCAGAGCTGAACAGATCTTCCTTGCTGCCGAAGTGTCTATATACGGCTTGCCTGGATGCATCGGCCTTTTGGGCGGTTTGATCCATACTTGTATTGTCGAATTCCTGCTCGATAAAAAGCGACATGGCAGCCTGTAATATTTTTCTTCGCTTTTGATTCTGCTTCTGGCCATAGAGTTTTATCGCCTGAAGATTGTGAAATAATTCAGAATGATTTATGTCATATTGGACAGTCTAGTCACTATAATTAGACCGTCTGTATAAGAATTGCCATCTCTATTAAAAGGAATTTCCAATGCGTTGTTACGCGACATGTATGTCGGCTCCCGGGTATCGATCTTTTATCGGGATAGCGACGTTATTTTTAGTGATGGTGCTGTCCGGCTGCACCGATCCTGATGATCAACATGCCGAAGATGTAGATGGCAAACCCTACACGCACATTGCTGCCGCGAAGCCGATCGAGCTGCAAAAGGGTTATGAGGCTACCCGGCGTTTTGTTGGCAGCGTTCAGGTTAAAGAGCAGACACAGCTGGGTTTTGATCAGCCGGGCAAGATCTCGGAAATCTATGTCGATGAAGGTGAAAAGGTGTTAGCTGGTGATGTTCTGGCGCATCAGGAGACTTTGCTACTCGACGGTCTTCAAAAGGAGTTGGAGGCTCGACAACTAGAGGTCGCAACAGAAATAAATCTTGCTGAAATCACTTTGGCGCGGTTCCGTGAACTTGCCAGCAAGGGTTATGCTTCACAACAAAGCCTCGATGAGCTAGTCAGTAAACGAATGGGCCTGAATGCCAAAGAGCAGCATATTCGCGCTCAGCTGGGGGTCAATAGATTAAGTCGGAGGCCAAGCGGTCTTAGGAAGACAAGGGTCTCTTACAAC
>JAUXFT010000034.1 GCA_030622755.1 Aestuariirhabdus sp.
CCACGCAAGCTCTTGGTGCACCTGGCAAAACAGAAAAACTTCTCATCACCAATAAGGTGACCACGAATTTTTCGATTTCACTATGCACACCAATATCTTGCATGTCTTTTGCGCACTCAACTGAGGTTTCTAGGATAAACCGTTCATATTGTATCAAACAATAATTATGGCAGCGTCAGGGTTACATTGTCGATTAAACGAGCTCTGCCAAGATACGCAGCAGCGAGAATTACCAGTTCCTTGTCATCCTGAGATGCCGGTTGCAGGCTATGTTGGCAGCAGATGTCGATGTAATCCGGCTTCAACCCACTTTGTGCGAGTTTGGCAAAGGCGTCACGGAGTACCCGGTCGTAACTGGTTCCCTGCAGTATCAGCTCTTTGGCTTCTTGCAGAATCTGATACAGATTCGGGGCGATTTCCAGCTCTTGCTCGGTAAGATATCCGTTACGAGAGCTGAGCGCTAAACCATGTTCATCCCGGGCTATCTCGGCACCGACAATGTCGATAGGGATATACAGGTCTTCGACCATTTTGCGGATAACGGCCAGTTGCTGGAAATCCTTGATGCCGAATACCGCAACATCGGGTTGAACGATATTGAACAGCTTGCAAACAATGGTAGCGACCCCGGTAAAGTGGCCCGGACGGCTTTTTCCGCAGTGCAGGTGTGATAGATGTTCCACCGCGACGCTACTGTGGTGTTCCATACCTTGCGGATAGATTTCTCTACTTGAAGGTGCGAACAGCAGGTCAACATTCTCGCCTTTCAGTTGCTCCTGATCCTGTGCCAGTGTGCGCGGATAGGATTCGATGTTTTCGTTGGAGCCAAACTGCAACGGGTTGACGTAGATGCTGACAATGACAATATCTGCGCTTTCCCGCGCCTTATGCACAAGCGAAAGATGGCCTGCGTGCAGGTTGCCCATGGTGGGTACGAAAGCGACCTTTTTCCCTTCTGATCGCGCCTGGCGAACATAGGCACGGGCATCAGCGATGCTGTAGACGGTATTCATGATGTGAACTGATGCTCCTCAGCAGGGAATTGCCCGGACTTTACGTCCTCGGCATAGGCCTTGATCGCTCCTTCGATGCTGGATTGTCCTTCCATGAAGTTTTTGACAAAGCGGGGACGGCGGCCCGGGGTTACTCCGAGCATGTCGTGTAGAACCAGTACCTGGGCATCGGTTCCAGCGCCAGCGCCAATACCGATGACCGGCACATGGACGCTTTCAGTAAAACGTGTCGCCAGGTCAGTGGGTACGCACTCCAGCAGCAGCAGGGCAGTTCCTGCCTGTTCCAATAGTTGTGCATCTTCCAGCATAACGCGGGCCGCTTCATGTTCTCTGCCTTGCACTTTAAAGCCGCCAAACAGGTGTACTGATTGAGGGGTAAGGCCAAGATGTGCGCAGACCGGGATGCCGTTTTGAGCCAGCAAACGAACGCTTTCGCAAAGCCAGCGACCGCCTTCCAGTTTCACCAGGTGAGCACCGGCACGCATCAGCGCGGCAGAATTTTCCAGAGTTTGCTCCGCTGTGGCATAACTACCAAACGGCAGGTCGGCCATGATTAAGGCCCCCTGGTTTCCTTGAGCAACGCATTGCGTGTGGTAAATCATGTCTTCAATAGTGACCGGTAAGGTGCTGTCTCGGCCCTGCAGGACCATGCCTAAAGAGTCGCCGACCAGTATGACTTCGATGCCTGCAGTGCTTACGGTGTGGGCAAAGGCGGCATCGTAAGCGGTCAGGCAGCTGAATTTTTCACCGGCGGCTTTTAGTTTGCGAAGGCTGTTCAGGGTAATGTTCAATGTAGGCACCACGTAACACTGCGAATTAGAGCAGCAATTATACGCAATAATATCCTAAAACCCAGCGTATCAGGGCAGTGAAAAAGCAGTTTTCCCAATAGACGTTATGTGCTTACCCGTCTAGTTGTGTGAAGGGTTGAAGTAATGGCGGCCGCTACTCATGGTGCTGATTTGTTGGAGTAGCTGTTGGTAATCGTTTTCGTTGTTTACCAGATCGATGTCGGAGGCGTTAATGATCAACAGCGGGGCCTGGTCGTAGTAATAGAAAAACCTGGTATAGGCATCGTTTATTTGCTGCAGGTAGAGGTCACTAATCTGTTGTTCGGTAGCGACGCCGCGACGATGAATGCGCTGCTGTAATACTTTGGTGGATGCCTGCAGATAGATGACCAGATCGGGTTGTGGAATATCAATGGTTTGCAGGTCGTAGGCCTGGTTGTAGAGCTCGAGTTCATCGCTATCGAGTACTAGCTGGGCGAACAGACGATCCTTGTCCATGAGGAAATCAGCAACCCAGGCCGGGTTGAACATGTCATTCTGGCGTAGCTCCTGAATTTTTTGGGTGCGTTGGAACAAAAAATAGAGCTGCGCGGCAAAGGCACCTTCGCGCGGATTTTTATAAAAGCGTTGCAGAAACGGATTGTCCTCGACGGCTTCCAGTAATGGAGCGTAGTCGAAGCTTTCTACCAGGCGTTTGGCTAAAGTGGTTTTACCCACGCCGATAGGCCCTTCGATGGCAATAAATCGATGTTCTGGTTGGATGTCGTTGATCACAGGTTATTCCGCAGGCTGTAGAGGGTCAGCGATGCTGCTGAGATGAGTATGGATACAGGTTTGTAATAAATTTTGCAGTGCTTGTCCATTGGGTAGGATGAGTTCGGGTGATAGTTCTGCCAATGGTTTCAGTACGAAGTCGCGCCAGTGCATTTCGGCGTGAGGCACCAGCAGGCGTGGATGATTGATAATCTCCTGGCCATACAGCAATATGTCGATATCGAGAGTGCGCGCCCCCCAGCGCTGGTTGCGTACCCGACCCTGATCAAGCTCTATGCTTTGTAGCTGATCGAGCAGCGAGAGTGCAGGTAGGCTGGTATCGATTGCCACCACCAAATTGAGGTAGTCGGGTTGGCCTGCTGGTCCTATGGCCTGACTCTGGTACAGGCTGGAGCTTGCCGACCAGTTGCTGTCGGGCAGGGACGCAATTGCGTTCACCGCGTCTTGCAGTTGCTGCTGTGGGTGTTGCAGGTTACTACCCAGCCCGAGATAGCAGCGTAACATTACTGGGTTGTGGGCCCGGGGGCAGATTTGCGACGCCGCCGGCGGGGTCGGGAGTTCTTTCCTGGAGAAAGAGCCTGAACCATTTTCTTACGATCCCCTTCATCCAACTTCTGGTATTCAGTCCACCAGTCGCAGAGTTCCTTTAAGGGCTCTCCGGCTTGTTCCCTGAGCAGCATGAAATCGTAAGAAGCCCGGAATCTTGGGTGCTCAAGCAGCTGATCGGAGCGTTTGCCATGGCGTCTGGGCAGGCGGTCTTGCTGTTCCCATATTTCACGCATCGGAATGGAGAAGCGCTTGGGAATGGATATGTGATTTGCCTGGTTGCTCAGTACTACTTGCATGGCCTGTTGTAATGCAGGGATCGGCGGGATGCCCTGGTCTTCGATATCTTTGCGGCAGGCCAGCAAAGGGCCCCAGAGCATGGTGGCAAAAAGAAATGCCGGTGTTACCGGTTTTTGCTGCCGCAGGCGTTCATCGGTATTGCTCAGGGCTTGCTCAATCAGTCGTTGATAGAAAGGATCTTGTTGTAAGGCCTGATCTGTTGCCGGGAAAAGCGGTCGGAACAGGTCGTATTCCTGCATCAGGTGGAACGTTTTTAAACCTTTGCCTGATTGCAGGAGTTTCAGTACTTCATCAAACATACGGGCTGCGGGTATATCTTCCAGTAGTGGTGCCAGCTCTTTGATAGGAGCGGCGGTGGCTTTCTCGATGGTAAAATCAAGCTTGGCAGCAAAACGAACGGCTCGCAGCATACGAACCGGGTCTTCCTGATAGCGGGTTTTCGGATCACCAATCAGGCGAATCTTGCGTTGTTTGATGTCGCGCAAGCCGTTGGTGTAGTCATGGATACTGAAGTCTGCGGAGGTGTAATAGAGCGCATTCATGGTGAAGTCGCGTCTCAGGGCATCCTGTTCGATGTTGCCGTAAACGTTGTCGCGCAAAATGCGGCCGCTGGAAGACACCTTTGAAGTTTGTTGGTGCTTGGTAGCGCTATCGTGGTCTGCCCGAAAAGTGGCCACTTCGATGATCTCTCGGCCAAATTGCACATGCACCAGTTTGAAGCGTCTGCCGATCAGGCGTGAGTTTCGGAAAAGCCCGCGCACCTGTTCCGGTGTTGCATTGGTTGCGACGTCGAAGTCCTTGGGGTGGTGGCCTAACAAGATGTCCCGAATGCAACCGCCGACAAGGTAGGCATCAAATCCACTGTCTCTTAATCGGCGCAGAACTTTTAGTGCGCTTTCGCTGATTTGTCGGCGGGAGACTGTATGGTGATCTCTGGCTATGACAGTTTGGGTGGGTGCTGAACTGTTTTGGGATGAAGGACGCAATGTGCGAAACAACCTTTTTAACATCGGGTGACCGGCTTCCTGAATAAGGCTCAAGGGGAATAATATCGCGCTATCATATCACGGTATTGGTGGGTTTCAGTTTATATGGGATTTAAGCGGTTTAGTACAGGCTGGAAAAGTAGTACGACAAAAAAAGCTGTTATGCAGACAGCAAAAAGGAGGGATAAACCCTCCTTTTATAAAAATTATTTCTGTTTTGTTCTTGTTATGTTTTTTATTCTTATTGTGCGCCGTACCTTTAAGTACGAACGGAGCCCAAACGAGCTCGCGAATAACAAGCGGATTCTTTTGGAAGCTGAGAGTGGTAGTAATTGAGACGCTGAAATCAGCTACCGGTATTATTCTCGCCTTGGCGATCTTGTTATTTTCCGGTCACTTCGTAAAGTGCTCATCTGGCCACTAAAAAGGCTCCTCTCCAAAAAAAATCAGTTTGCTCTACCTCCTCTTGTTTTTATTGTAGGAGTGTCGGTTTTTATTTTTATTGTTGTGGTTTTTTGTTCTTATTGTGCGTTAAATAAAGCAGGAGGCGTGCCACTTTTTAAAAAACCTTTAATAACAATAAGATATACAATTTGTTTGTTTATTGATCAGATGTTTCCGCACTATTTTCGGCGATGTGTTACCGGTGTTGGGTAACAGTTGTGAGAAGTGTTACCCCTGACTCTTTGTCGGTAACAGTTTTCCCGGTCTGTGCAGTAACACTCAGGCGTGTGGAGTGTTACTTTTCTTTCGTGGAATACCTAATCGCTGGCGGCGTTCCCATAAGCATTTTCTGCTGATGCCCAGCTTTTGGGCGAGTTCGGTTTCGGTCATCTGTTTCTGGTGTTCCAGCACAAAGTGTTGGAAATAATCTTCCAGTGACAAGTCTTCCCTGGACTCTTGAACATGCGGTGCAGCAACTGCGCTACCCAGTGGCAGTTCTTCACTATAGGTTGGTTGCTGGCGGGAAGTAGCTGTTTCTATGTCGAGCAGGTCCAGGGTGATAATGCCGTTTTCCGCCAGGATCACCGCTCTTTCTATGGCGTTTTCCAATTCACGCACATTGCCAGGCCAGCCGTAGGTGGCGATGGCTTGCAGTGCTTCTGGATTAAAATGATGTGACTCTTTGCTGAGTTTACTGTACGTACGTTTAAGCAGTTGTTCGGCGATCTCTATGATGTCGCCTCCACGCTCGCGGAGCGCGGGTAATTTTAATTGCATGACATTGAGGCGATAGTAGAGGTCTTCTCGAAAAGCGCCAGTACTGGCCAAAGACTTCAGGTCTCTATGGGTGGCGGCTATCAGGCGAATGTCTACTTTGTGGGAATGGACAGCGCCAACTCGCCGGATTTCGCCTTCTTGCAGTACTCTGAGCAAACGCGCTTGCGCTTCCAGGGGGAGCTCGCCAATTTCATCCAGGAATAAAGTGCCGCCGTCAGCAGCCTCTACTAGTCCATTACGTGCACTGGAGGCGCCAGTAAATGCGCCTTTTTCGTGACCAAAAAGCTCAGACTCTATAAGCGTTTCAGGGATCGCCGCACAGTTTAGCGAGATTATGGGGGACTGGTTGCGCGGGCTTTCCCGGTGTAGAGCTTGGGCGACCAGTTCTTTGCCGGTGCCAGATTCGCCAAGAATTAGCACGGTGGCGTCGGTCGGAGCTACTTTGTGGATGCGTTTGAACAGTTCCAGCATGGCAGGGCTCTTGCCAATAATTCCGTTATCGGCAAGGGGTTCTGTGGATTGGCTCTCTTGTTGCGGGTTACTGGTTGCCTGCTGGCGATTCAGGTTTTCGGCGATAATGTGGCTAATTGCCCGCAGCATTTCATCGTGATCAAAGGGCTTTGCAATGTAGTCGACAGCACCCATTTTCATAGAATCAACAGCCGAGCGAAGGCTCGCATAACTGGTCATGATCAGTACTGGCGTTGTATTTGCGTGCTTGATCAGGTCTGTACCCGGAGCGCCAGGAAGGCGCAAATCACTGATGATGAGTGATAGCTGTGCTAAATCGTTATTTTCCAGAGCTTCCTTTACCGAACCGGCTTCGCGAACGGTATATTCGTTGCGTTCCAGTAATCGTCTTAGTGCAGAGCGAATGATGGGTTCATCTTCAACGATCAGGATTGGCTTCATATAAAACGACCTTAATGACTACTTGGGAAGATGGTGGTCTTCATGAGCCGGCTGATAAGCCGGTAGCGTGATATTGATGCAAGTACCGGTTTTACCATCGACAGGGCTGATGATCTCTATCTTACCAAAATGTTCTTCAATAATACTGTATACCAACGCTAATCCGAGTCCGGTTCCTTTCCCCGGGTCTTTGGTGGTGACAAATGGCTCAAACAGAGACTCACGAATCTGTTGGGGGATGCCGCTACCCTGATCAATTACCGACAGTATGACCTTGTGCTCAGTGGTGTTATTGATGATGGTTATTTCGCTGTTACTGGGGGATGCATCGCGGGCGTTGCTTAACAGGTTGACGAACACCTGAAGCAGGCGTTGACCATCGCCGCTCACGTGCAGCTCGGCATCGCACTGATTAAGATATTGGATGCCTTGCTCTTTACGGCTCAGGGATAACAGATCGATTGCTTCATTCACCGTGGTGTGGATGTTCACGGCCTTTGCAGTAACGGCGAGCTGATGATTGGTGCCGCTGTGTGAAAAATTCACCAGTGATTGCACGATGCGCGTAACGCGTTGGGTTTGTCCAAGAATCTGGCCGGCCAGTTCGCGCGAATCTTCATTGTCCGATTCCGCTTTTATCTCCTGGGCCAGGCAGGCAATACCGGTAATAGGGTTGCCTATCTCGTGGGCAACGCCGGCAGCCAGTCGACCAATGGAGGCCAGCCGCTCACTGTGAACCAGTTTTTCTTCGAGCAGCTCGGTATCGGTCAGGTCTTCCAGCAGCACAATGGTCCCTGTGCGGGCGATTCGGCTGCCACTGATGTCGGCTTTATGCAGGCTGACACACCGGGATGTTGAGTTAACGTCGATCGTTTGTTTATAAAGATGGGCCGCGCTGTCTTCAACAAATCGTTGCAGCAGCTCTTGCCACGGGGCTGGAATATCCTTGAGTCGAGAACCAACGATATCGGTAGCCTGAATCTCTGTGATCTCTTCCATAGCCTGGTTCCACATCAGGATTTCCTGATCTTCTCCCAGAGAGCAGACGGCCATAGGCAGGCTTTTCAGGGTGTCTCGATGATAGCGCCTCAACCTGTCAAGTTCAGCCGCCATACCGGTGAGCTGGGAATGGTATTCCTCAAGCCGGTTTTCCATAAAATGGATGTCTTCGGTTACGTATTCATCAAGATTATTGGTAAAGGGCAGGAAATTATCGACAATTTCCTGGGCAACCATGGGCCCCATTAGACCGGAAAGGTTGGCTTCGATACGGTCGCGGAGTCGGCGTAAGGCGTAAGGACGTTTTTCACCGGAACTGAGTTCGAGGTCACGTAAAGCCTGATTGACCTCTCGCTGCGCAATTTTTGCGCCTAATGGCTTGGTGAGTTGCTGCTGGAACTCCTGTGGTGAATTGATGCTGAGTTCGCGAAGTTGTTGCTTGTTCGTGGTATCCACTGAGCAGGAGGCTGCGGCGCTGACCTCTTCAGGGGATGTACGGGTGAAAAGAGATACGATAATGAACGCCAGGCTATTAACCGTAAGCGAGACTATCGCGGCCATGTTCCATGTATCGGTATCGATCGTTATTGACTGTGACGTAAAGGGAATTCCAATCTGCTGCCAACCGGTGATCAGTGGCAATAGCATTACGAATCCCCAAATGAATGCACCAGCACTTAAGCCGACGATAAATCCCTGACGGTTAGCGGTTTGCCAATACAGTGTGGCAAGAATCCCGGGAAGAAATTGCAGTGCACCTACGAAGGCAACAACCGCAAGATTGGAAAGATCGTTATAGGCCTGCAACAAATAATAAAAGCCATAACTGGCGAAGATAATGGTGCTGATCAGGATGCGTCGGGTCCAGCTGAGCCAGCTGTATATGTTGCCTTTAGCGCTGGGCTGATAAAAGGGCAGCACCAGATGGTTCAACACCATGGCGGATAGGGCAAGGGTGGTAACAATTATCAGGCCACTGGAAGCGGATAGCCCCGCGATGTAAGCGAGAACAGTCAATAAAGAGTTGTTGGCAGTAATGCCAATACCGATGGTGAAGTGCTCCGGATGGGTGGGGACTTGTAGCACTATTCCGCTCGCCAGAATGGGGGGAATAGTGAGGCTAAGCAGTAACAGGAATAGTGGTAGCCCCCAGCTCGCAGTATATAGCGCACGCCGGTTAAGGTTTTCTGTGAATGTCATATGGAACATATGCGGCATAGTCACGGCGGCAGCAAAAAATAGCAGCAGCATGGTGCGCCATGGACCATTTTCTATCGATTGTCTGAAATCGGGGATTCGGTATTGGTTGGAGTCGAACCATTGTTCCAGCCCCGCAGGGCCGCCAAAAAACTGGTAGGTTGCTATGCCGCTGATGGCTAACATTGCGACCAGTTTGACCACCGATTCAAAGGCGATGGCGAACACCAGACCTTCGTGTTTTTCCCGGGTAGAGACGTGGCGTGCACCAAATAAAATAGAGAAAAGAATCATTATGATGCAGAAGCCGAAAGCCAGGTTATCTGGTGACTGGTACCCGGTGATCAGGTACATGGAGTCTGCTACCGCTTGTATCTGAAGGGCTAATAAAGGCAGCATCGCTACCAGCATTAATACAGTGGTCAGGGTTCCCGCCCACGAGCTGCGATAGCGGAATGCAAGAAGATCGGCAAGGGAGCCTAGCTGGTAGGTTTGAGTGATTTTAAGTATTGGGGCCAGCAGAATAGGTGCGATGAAAAAAGCACCGCAAATTCCCAGGTAATAAGCCAGAAACATCATGCCAGATTGGTGGGCAAGGCCGGTTGTGCCATAGATCGCCCAGGCGCTGGCATAGACTCCTAATGAGAGCGTGTAGGTGGCGGGGTGGCGTACGATGCGCTTTGGTATCCAGCCTCGCTCGGTAACCCAGGCGGCGGCGAACAGAATGCCCAGATAGCCAAGGGTCAGGAGTAATACTGAGCCCGCTTCAAATTTCATCCGGGCCCCGTTGCTTTTGAAGTAGCAGGCTGATGATGATCAGAATCAGCCATAACACCCAGGGTGCATACCAGTCGTCAAATGACTCGATCCACCAGTCCATAATGATTGGCGACGCAAGGTAGATGCCGATAACCAGCATCGTTATCAGGCGAAAGATATACATAGCGATACTCTGCAAGCGGGAGTATGGGTGATGGTACTCAAGGGATAGTTAAACTGCAAAGTTGGATGATGAATCGCTGGGCGATAGCGTCATGTTTGGCGAGATAGCATCATTTTTCCAGTGTTGGATTCCCCACGTAATTATATCTTCCAGGCTGGATTCTGATAGATCCTGAGGCGGGTTCTGGCCTAAGAATGCCAGCGCTTGCTGAAGCCGCGTTCTGGGATCCTTGAGTGGCAGTGGTGTTGCAAAGTTCTGCTTGCTCAGCTTGTGGCCTTCCGAATTCAAGATGACGGGTATGTGGGCATAGCTGGGTGTTGGATAGTCCAAAAGGTGCTGCAGGTGAATTTGCCGCGGGGTGGAATCGAGAAGATCAGCGCCGCGCACAATATGGCTGATATGTTGGGTATAATCATCGGCGGCGGCAGCGAGTTGGTAAGCAACCAGATCGTCTTTGCGCCAGATTATGAAGTCACCACCGCAGTGCACCAAAGGCCACTTTTGGTCACCCTGAATACGGTCGTGGAATACGATGGTAGCGTTATTGCAATGAATGCGAATAGCCGCGGGGCCATTGCCGCGAGGGCCTTTACGACAAAAGCCCGGGTAATTGCCGCCATAATTAACCAGTTCCTTACGCGAGCAGTCGCAGGGATACGCCAGTTGCTGGCCTAGAAGCTGATCCTTTAATTCTCTATAAAGCGGCACCTGGCTGGACTGATAGAAAGTTTTGTCATGCCAGTGCAGACCGTAGTGCTCAAGAGTGCGTTGGATGCTGTCGCTAGCGCCGGGATGTTCACGAGGCGGGTCGATGTCATCGATGCGGAGTAGCCATTTACCGTTATGTGCGTGCGCGTCCAGGTAGCTGGCTAACGCTGCAAGCAGGGAGCCGAAGTGAAGAGGTCCGGTAGGAGAGGGTGCGAAGCGCCCTATATAAGAAGGTTTAACCATAACGGCAACGTGCTGCTTTGAGTCGAAAGCAGCACGGGCTGGATAACTCAGTTGCCCAGCTGCTTTTCCTTGATTTCTGCAAGAGTTTTGCAATCTATGCAAAGAGTCGCTGTTGGGCGTGCTTCAAGGCGACGAATCCCAATTTCAACACCACAGGAATCACAGAAGCCGTAATCCTCGTCTTCGATGCGCTGCAGGGTTTTTTCGATCTTTTTGATCAGCTTGCGTTCGCGATCGCGAGTACGTAGTTCCAGGCTAAATTCTTCTTCCTGGCTTGCACGGTCTGCCGGGTCGGGAAAGTTCGCTGCTTCGTCCTGCATATGGTTTACAGTGCGATCAACTTCTTCCATCAACTCCAGTTTCCAGGTATCGAGGATTCCGCAGAAATGTACGACCTGCGAACCGTTCATATACTCCTCACCCTTCTTCTCTTTATAGGGTATGAAGTTTCTAATCAGGTTGGTGCCTTTTTTCTGTGCTGGCATGCTCTCAGCCTCTACAAAATAGATGTCTGTCAGTAGGTTTTTTCTTAGTTGAGCAGTTAACTATAATTGGACCTACTCGCAAGAGCGGAGAAACTACCAGAACATGACGGTCTGCGCTAGCAATTTCGGGAAAAAATGCAGGCTGATTCAGTCCTGGATAAAAACTGCACAGATACTTTGAAAACCTAAGCTGTAGCAAGCGTCAGTTCAGATTACACTGGGGTCAATAAATATTTATCGAGTCGCTATGGGGAATTTATGCGCTACCAGCCCAGCTTGTCATCGGGGCGCCTGATAAGGCGCTATAAACGTTTTTTAGCAGATGTTGAGATTGAAAATGGTGAAGTGATTACCATGCATTGTGCGAATACCGGTTCCATGAAAAATTGCGCCGAGCCGGGTTCCAGAGTGTGGTTTTGGGAATCGGATAATCTCAAGCGTAAGTACCGCAATACCTGGGAGCTGGTGGAAACTGGAGTCGATAGCGTCAGTGGAGAAAATATTGCCGGAGTGGCCTGTATTAACACTGCAAGAGCCAATGGCCTGGTGCGTGAAGCGATTGATGCAGGGACTATTGCTGAGCTGAATTATGCGCGTGTTAGCCAGGAAGTGCCTTATGGGAGAGAACGCAGCCGTATTGATCTGCTGTTGGAGTCTGAAGGTCGACCCGATTGTTATGTTGAGGTGAAGAGTGTCACGTTGGCTGTAGGACAAGGACTTGGGTTGTTTCCTGACGCGGTGAGTGCGCGGGGCACAAAACATTTACGGGAGTTGATGGCCATGGTTGCTGAAGGACACCGTGCGGTTTTATTTTATGCGGTTTTGCACTCCGGGATTGAGCGGGTAGAGCCGGCAATTAAAATTGACGCGCTCTATGCGGCGACTTTGCGTGAAGCTTTCGATGCCGGGGTTGAGGTTTTGGCCTATGGCGCCACGATCAGCGCAGATGAGATTGCGCTGACACGGCAGCTCGATTTCTCGTTTGCGCCATTAGAGGGGTGAGCCAGTGTTGCAAAAATGTGTCACAGCTATGGCAGGGGCGTGGACGGTATTGTTGTTGCTCTCAGGATGCGCAGCGAAGACCCCATCAATTCAGGTTAGCGATCAGCAAGAGCTGTTGCAATGGCAAGCGCCGCTATACAGGGATGCGATAGGTGTTGGTAATATTTGGTCCTATCGGCAGCAGCAATGGATCGAGATAGATCCATTGCTGGATGACTTGGTTGAAGCTGATTACCTGCTTCTGGGGGAGAAACATGATAATCCTGATCACCACCGCATAGAGTGGTTTTTGCTTTCTGCTCTGCGTGATAAAGGGCGCTTAGGTGGATTAACTATGGAAATGTTGCACCAGGAGCAGCAGCAAAAAGTTGACGAGGCGTACCAGATACCGGAATTAACACTGGCCAAATTAGAGGGCCAGCTTCAGTGGTCAGAGGTGAAAGGTTGGGAGTGGGAGTACTACGGCCCGCAAATGCTGTTGGCGGTAGAGGCGGATATTCCGCTAAGAGCTGGCAATTTTGATAGGAATGAAGTGCGTTCTATCTACAAGCAACAAGCCCCTTTTCCGGAATTATTGAATAGAGCGCAGCAGCAGAAGGTTCAGGCTGAGCTCGAACAGCAAATAAATCTTTCTCACTGCGGACAAGCGCACGGTGACCATTTGCAAGCGATGGTTCGAGTGCAGCAAAATCGGGATTTAGTCATGGCTGAGGAAATGATGACTCAGGCAAATGTGTCAGTATTAGTAGCAGGTGCTTTCCACGTGCGCCGGGATGTTGGCGTTCCTGTGTATCTGTTAAAGGAGCGTCCCGATGACAGGCTGTTGTCTCTGGGGATGATTGAGATCGATGAGCCGCAGGATGCCGGGGTGGGGGCGGCGGTTGCTGAATTTAAAGGCGTGTATGACTACCTCTGGTTCACACCTAATGTGGTGCGGCCCGATTATTGTGCGAACTGGAAGGCACGCACTCGTAAGGGTGGTTAATGTGTGTTTTAGCGTTTGCTGAAGGTGGGAACGAAATATTTTTGCGGGAAAGCGGGGTGAGCGTTAAGTCCTGAACGGGAATGCCAGGAATATAGCCTGCAGATCATCCGCCGGGGGTGATCTGCAGGCTAATTGTTACTTCCTTGTAATGAACACTAAAGGAGGCTGACTGGTTATCAGGCTTTAGGCGTTCTCTTTGTCGAGTAGTTTTTGGTTGAGAGAAATGATAGTTCGAGCCATGTTCTCCACCAGGGTTGAACAAATCCTGGGGTGGGTTTGCATTAAATCGACAAATTGATCTTTAGGTACGGTCATCACGGTGCTGTCTTCGCTGGCAATCACGGAGGCGCTGCGTTTTTCATTGGTAAAGACAGCCATTGCACCAAACACTTCATCTTTATGAACATCGCCGACTTTCAATCCTTTGACGAACGCTTCGGCATGGCCGTTCATGATAATAAAAACATGATCAGCATCGTCGCCCTCCTGAATAATGGAGCCCCCCTTTTTGACGTGCATAAAGCCGGTTGCAGGGTGTGAGCGTAACTGACTGGAGCGAGCTAATGAATCAGCTAGCAGTGCGGATTGCCCCAAAATATATCGGGTGAACATCTCCTGATGTTTTTCATTCTGGTGAACGTGTTTAAACAGCGCTTGACGGTTATAGGGAATCAACCGAGCAAATTGACGAATAGCGTAGGTACAGGGAGGGAGTCCCAGGCCTTGGCGAAGCCCTATAAGATCACCATCTTGTAAATAAAATAGAGCACGTCCTTCGATTTCGGTGTGCACTATACCCTCTTCAACCAGATACAATCGATCGCTAGGGTAATCCTGATAGAAGTTATCAGCCCCGGATATTTCAATCGCTTCGCCAGCTGGTTTCAGCCCTTCCAGCATCTGTGCGGGAAGGGCTTGCAGGCTTTCAATCAAGTTGTCGATATAGGGGGGGTGTTCGCCCAGCAAGTACATATTGAAGCCTCTAAGTGCTATGGAGCCTATGACAATATGTTAATTTTCGGGCGAGTTAAAGGGTTAAGAATGAGGACTACGTCCGGTTTTTAGTCACTTTGTTCTGCTTGTTTGACCAGACTTTCTTTTGTTGATGGGTCCAGTTGGTTCCAGTGCGCATTAATCAGCGCGCCTTCAAGGGCGTACAGTAAAACTTTAGAGACCTTGAAACCACGAACCTTTATTTTTTTGTAGGCTTCGACTGCGCCAATTTCTTCCAGCTTATCCTTGTCACGAATACCTACAGCATTAAGCCATTGAACGGATGTTTTACCGAGGTTTTTCAATTCGATGAGGTTGGTTGACATTGCTAGCAATCCTTTTGCTCGCTCGCGAACTTGGCAAGCGAAGTGTCGAGTTATTAGGTGGACTAGCTAACGGTAAGTAATAAACAGGTCGTTACCGTTAGCTATTCCATTTAATAATAGACGACTTGTCAGGAATGCAAATTAAGATGCGTTAACTGATGTTGAAACGGCGGTTAATGCGTTGTACCAGAGAGTCAACGCTGTCCTGCTCATCGGTTTTTACCAGTTTTCTGTACTGCATTTCCTGTTCAGTGAGAGGGTCATGATTGTTGAGTTGATCTTCCATAACGTCGAGGTCGGCTTCGGAAGCATCCTGTTGTTGGGCTGATCTTTTCTCGATGCGAGAGCGGATGTTTTCGATATCTGCTTCGCAGCTGAGGATTAAAAATGGAACCCCTTGTTCCTCTACTGCGTCATGGATTTGCTGGCGTTGTGGTTGCTTAAGGAAGGTTGCATCGACAATGACGCTGTACCCGTACCCAAGAATTTGCACGCAGAGATTGCACAAGCGATCGTAGGTTTTGGCAGTGGCTTCGCTAGTATAAATATTGGCACTGAGCGAAGAGTCGGAAGATGCCTCCGGGGCTAGTCCGAACAGGCGCTTGCGTTCGACGTCAGAGCGAATGCGGATGATTCTGAGTCCGTCGATGAGTTTATTGCCGACAGTGGTTTTTCCCGATCCGGAATAGCCGTGCGTGATAGCTGCAAAGCGATAAGGAACGCAGGTGTAGCTTTCTGCAAGGTCGGCGTATTGGCGGTATTGTGCCAAGAATGCGGCTTTTCCATCTTCATCGGCACCCTGCATCATGAACAGGGCAATTTTGGCGCGAACCATGGCGCGATAGGATTTATAAAAATTCAACAACGCCAGCGACTGATAGTCGCCACTGATTTCCAGGTATCGGTTGAGGAAATGATTGGCAAGGTTGGATTCTCCGCGCGCTTCAAGATCCATGATCAGGAAAGCGGTATCAGCTGTGGTATCTGTCCAGCGAAACTCTTCGTTGAATTCAATGCAATCAAACAAAGTAACGCTGTCATTGAATAACGTTATGTTGCCGAGATGGATGTCGCCATGACACGCCTTGATATATCCTTGTTTTTTACGCTCAGTTAATAATGGTTTAAGGCGTTCGAAGCTGTCTCTTGCCCATCCTTCCAGCAGGTCAAGTTGGCGTAGATCCTGGCTTTCAGTCAAAAGAGGGCGGGTCTGGTCAAAGCATTGCTGTACTGGCAGCATCACCTGTTCAGGTGAACCTAAAGAACTGTTGCTGTCGGCAATGTCAATATTGCTGTGGAAGTCGGCGATTAGCTCCCCCAGTGCGTCGATGTGGCTCATGTTCAGCTCGCCACGCTCTTGCAATTGACTTAATAACTGCCCGGCAGGGAACTGATGCATACGAATAATATATTCAAAAGGACTGCCGTCCGGGTCAAAACCAGGCTTTTGCTCATTGCCATAAACAGGCAGTACCCTGTCATAGATTTCTGGAGCAAGGCGCTGATTGAGTTGTACCTCTGCTTCGCAGAAACGCTTACGGGATTCCAGGCTGGTGAAGTCGAGAAAGCCGAAATCGACAGGCTTTTTAATTTTGTACGCGTAGGGGCCGGTGAGCAGAACCCAGGAAATGTGTGTTTCGATCACTTCAAATGAGGTAATAGGGTGTTCAAAAAGGGCAGGGTTCTGTAATGCCTGGATCAGAGAAGCGCTCACGTCAGTTCCTTATTTTCCGGTTAGTCATATTTAGGCGCTTATTATGGCCTTTTTGTCTCAATAGTAAACGTATCATGCAGATGTGAATTGTAGCTGAGGTATAATCCGCAGTCATGAAAAAACGAAAATCACCTCAAAGAGGTCGGCGCCAGCGTGCAGCCAAGGACGGGTCAATTAGATGGATGCCGTTAATCACCAAATTGCTGTGTGTGGGCGTGGTGGTCGGGCTTTTTTTGCTGGCATATCTGGATGGAGCCGTCGTTGAGCGTTTTGAAGGGAAGAAATGGGCGATACCGGCAAAAGTGTACGCTACCCCGTTAGAGTTATATTCCGGTGCACCATTAACTGCTGATTCCTTGTTACGGCAGCTAAAGTTGCAGGGCTACCAGCCTGTTATAGATGTTCGTCGTGCAGGACAGGTCTCGCGTGCCGGGGATGTGATTTCCTTGCGGAGCAGAGGCTTCCAGTTTGCTGATGGCTATGAGGAAGCGCAGCCTCTTAGGGTCGCTTTTTCACGTGGAAGAATTCAATCGTTAACGGATTATGAAGGAAGGCCGGTTGACCTGGCTAGACTGGAACCCTTGCTTATAGGGGGAATCTATCCTGCAAACAATGAAGACCGGCTACTGGTTAAATTGGAGCAGTTACCCAGGGGATTGGTTTCTGCGTTGCTGGCGGTTGAAGATCGGGAGTTTTACGAGCATTCCGGTGTATCCCCTAAATCAATCGGCCGCGCTTTTCTGGTGAATGTGAGTGCAGGAAAGGTTCGACAGGGTGGAAGTACCCTGACTCAGCAGTTGGTGAAAAATTTTTACCTTAATGATCAGCGTTCTTTGGCCCGTAAGGGTCTTGAGGCCGTGATGGCCTTGTTGTTGGAAATGCACTACAGCAAAGAAGAAATACTGGAAACCTATATCAATGAGGTGCATCTCGGTCAACAGGGTCGGCGGGCCATTCATGGGTTTGGGTTGGCCAGTCAGTTCTATTTTGGGCAGCCGATAGAAGAGCTTTCTATAGCGCGAGCCGCTTTGCTGGTTGGCTTGGTAAAAGGGGCCTCCTACTACAATCCGCGCCGTCATCCAGAGAGAGCCTTGCAGCGGCGCAATCTGGTCATCGATCAATTGGTGGCGCAGGGAGGTGTTTCCAAGCGCGAGGGGGGTCGGGCAAAACAGCAGCCTTTGGGTGTAATCAAGCAGTCAGGCGGTCAAGGAAACCTTAATTCTGCCTATCTTGATCTGGTAAAGCGCCAGTTACGTCGTGATTACAATGAGCAGGATCTAACCTCCGAAGGCCTACGCATATTTACCAGCTTGTCACCCTTGATGCAGCAGCAGGCACAGAAGAGTTTATCGAAAACGCTGGATAATGTTGCTGGTAATGATCGGCAAATGCAGGGGGCTATGGTGGTGACTTCGCCGGCGAGCGGTGATGTGCTGGCTCTGGTAGGTGATCGTCAGGCCGGGTATGCAGGATTCAATCGGGCGTTGGATGCGGTTCGTCCTATTGGTTCTTTAGTGAAGCCGGCAGTGTACCTTTCAGCGTTGGAAAAACCGAAAGAGTATACGCTGATCACACCGTTAATCGATGAGCCACTTACGGTGCAGCTCTCGCGCGAAGAACAGTGGAGCCCGAAAAATTATGATCGCAAAAGCCACGGTATGGTGCCCCTGCATGTCGCGCTTTCCCGCTCATACAATCAATCCTCAGCCTGGCTGGGCCTGGAGATAGGCGTGCCTCAGGTGCAGTCCGTATTGCGTCGTTTGGGTGTCCATCGTCCACTTACGGATTATCCTTCTTTATTGTTGGGTGCCGCTTCGCTCTCTCCACTGGAAGTGGCGGCCATGTATCAGACAATTGCGTCTGGCGGATTTCAAATGCCGCTCCGCTCTATTCGTGAAGTTGTAGATGCTGAGGGAGTACCTTTGCGTCGCTATCCTCTATCGGTACAGCAGGCCTTTTCTCCCCCGGTCATGCACTTATTGCAGTATGCCATGATGGAGGTGATGAAAGAGGGTACGGGGCGTTCAGCGTATGCTGTATTAAGGCCCGAGCTGCGTCTGGCCGGTAAAACGGGAACCACTAACGATTTTAGGGATAGTTGGTTTGCTGGGTATAGTGCTGATCGTTTAGGAGTGGTATGGCTGGGACGTGATGACAACAAGCCTACCCATCTGACAGGAAGTAGCGGTGCATTGAAGGTCTGGCGTGATTTTATGTCGCGTGGCCCAGTTGAGTCATTGAGGCCTGTTCCTATAGAGGGGATTGATTATCATTGGGTTGAACCGGCATCCGGCAAATTAAGTAGTGAGGGCTGCAAAGGCGCCCGCTATATGCCCTTTATAGAAGGAAGTGAGCCTGATAAGAGCAGTGTCTGTCGGGTGCGAGGGCCTGTGGTAGACTGGTTTCGTTCCTGGGTTGACTAATTGTTGAAAGGTGAGGGTGTGCTTTTGTTGAAGCGATTACAGTTAAAGGCGGCTCTTGGGGTTGCAGTGCTGGTGTTGTCGGGTTGTGCGTCCCATCCGGAATATTATTATGTTCCGGAACAGGATCCGGGACGTGATTTAAAACCGGAAATTGAGCCTGAGAGGCCCATTCCGGGCGCAGAGGCTTCGCAATCCAAGCCGGAGAGCCAGCAGCCTGTGGATCCCGAGGAGCACTATAGTTATGTAGAGCCACAACCTGATGTTTCGGGGCAACGCAGTGGCGGGGTAGAGTCGCTGGTTCGCAGGTCCGAGCAGAGTATAGGGGGGCAGCATTACGAAGAAGCGGTAGCCTTATTGGAGCGAGCTCTTCGTATAGCGCCTAATGATGCGGATCTTTATTATCGCCTGGCATCCGTTCGTTTGCAGCAAGGAGATCCGGTTCAGGCGGAGCAGCTTGCAAGGCGTGGCCTTTCCCTTTCCCGCGATGAGCAATTACACGATGATTTAGAGGATTTGATAGCGCGTGCTCAAGCGGCAAAAGGAGATGCAGGATGAATCGTGATCGGCTCATTGAATTGCTGAAGCGGCTTGAGCAGGAGATGCGTCGTTTGTCGTTGTGGCAGGCGGTGTCGCCAACAAAGGAAGCGTTAACCAGTCAGGAGCCGTTTTGTCTGGATACGATGGGCTTCGATCAGTGGCTTCAGTGGGTTTTTGTCGCGAGACTGAGGGCTGCAGTTGAAGTAAATGCATCGCTTCCTCGCAAAAGCGAGATCTCTCCGTTGGCTCAGGAATTTTTCAAAACTCGCGGGAAAGAGTGTGATAAGTTGCTGAGTCTGATAGTAGGGGTGGATGAGCTGTTCAACGCTTCTTGATGGTGATGATAACTTTGCGGGGATTACCCGAAGGTTATTTGCAGTAGGTGTCGATTGCTTCTTCAGCCATGCGGATCTCTTGTTGTTTTTCTTCTTCCGATAAAATTCGATAGGTTCCGTCATCGGTTAATAGGCGGATGCGGTTCTTCAGGGTTAACTGAACTTTGTTGTTCTTGGCGGTTTCACAATTTTTCTTACGAGTTACCTCGGCGTCAGCCAGTTGCTGCTTAAAAGCGGGGTCGGCTTTTTCCTCTGCATTGCTATCAGCCTGATCCGTATTTGGGGTCGGAGTTGGTGCGGGCGTTGTGGCTGGAGCAAATGTTGAGCTGCGGGAAGTTTTTGTGCCGGAATTCATCTGCAGAGTCTTGACCTGGCTACTATCAACCCCGCTTGGAGGTGTTGCAGAGTAATAAGTCAGTCCCTGTTCATCGACCCAGGTATAGTAGGTGGCTGCTTGCACGGTAGCTGAGCAAATAAGTGCAGAGAGGGCGATAATGCAGGCTTTTTTCATTATGTACTTCCATGGTCATTTTTTACGATACCCTTTCAACTATATACCTTTGCCTTTTCCCTGTGTAGTTAGTAGCAGAGGAAGTTACTCGGAATGTGATTTCACACCGTATTTGCCAGAGCGTTGACTTATAGTAGTGAACTTACAATAATGCGCGTTGAAATGACTCTCACCCGCTGCTAGCAGGCAGTTGGGTGAGTAGTCCTGACCTTATCAGATCGGGTGTTGTTACCATCAATACTTGACTCTTCCCAAGGCGCGTTACCACGCGCTGGGTTGTCGCGAACCCTCACATATGGTTCGTATAAACAATCTGGCTTTAAAGTAGCTGATGCCCAGAGGGCGATGTGATTTAGCTATGGGTTCAGGACGATAATAATTGCGCATTCCGTGGTTTGTTCGGGTGCGTAGCTATCGTGTTGAATCCGGGTGTGGTGGTGTGCGCTATCCTGCTTTTTTGCAGGTGCAGCAAGCCGTATTATCAATAACATACAGTTTTTAGTCGCTCATAGGAGTGGTGTGTATTAATTTAGGGGAATCTAGTGGAGCATTTATCTGGCGCAGAAATGGTTGTGCGCTCCCTTGCGGACGAAGGGGTTGAATACATTTACGGGTATCCGGGTGGTGCCTTATTGCATGTCTATGATGCAATTTTCAGGCAGGATGCTGTTACCCATATCCTGGTTCGTCACGAGCAGGCAGCGACTCATATGGCAGATGGCTATGCCCGGGCTAGCGGCAAGCCTGGCGTGGTTCTCGTAACATCCGGCCCGGGTGCGACGAATACTATTACCGGTATCGCGACCGCCTATATGGACTCTATTCCTATGGTGGTTTTATCCGGTCAGGTACCGTCGGATTTTATTGGTACTGATATGTTTCAGGAAACCGACATGGTGGGTATTTCTCGACCTATCGTGAAGCATAGTTTCCTTGTTAAGCGCGCTGAAGATATCCCGGCCACCATTAAAAAAGCGTTTCATATCGCTCAAACGGGTCGTCCTGGGCCGGTGGTTATTGATATTCCAAAGGATATTACTAATCCCGGTGAAAAGTTCGAATACAGTTATCCGAAAAAGGTAAAGATGCGCTCTTATAATCCTGCGACACGAGGCCACAGCGGCCAGATTCGCAAGGCTTTGGAACTGTTGTATGCTGCCAAGAGACCGATCGTTTATAGCGGCGGTGGTGTGGTAATCGGTGGGGCATCTGAGCAGTTGACAGAGCTCACTAAATCGCTGAATTTCCCGATTACAAATACCTTGATGGGGCTCGGGGGATTTCCAGGAAGTGACCCCCGGTTTTTGGGAATGCTTGGAATGCACGGTAGTTATCCTGCGAACCTGGCGATGCATCATGCGGATGTAATTCTGGCTGTTGGTGTTCGATTTGATGATCGGGTTACCAACGGTATAGGTAAGTTTTGCCCTTCAGCCAAGGTTATCCACATAGATATTGACCCGGCGAGTATTTCTAAAAATATTCTGGCTGATATTCCTATCGTGGGGCCGGTTGATAGCGTACTCAAAGATATGCTGAAGCTTATTAAAGAAGATAAGCGTGCTCCTGATGTGGATGCTATCGCTAATTGGTGGAAGCAGGTTGAGGAGTGGCGTAGTAGCAAGGGTGTGTTCCCTTACGATGCCGGTGATGGTGTGGTTATCAAACCGCAAAAAGCGATCGAAGTGCTTTACGAGGTCACTAAGGATATGGACACCTACATCACATCTGATGTTGGTCAGCATCAGATGTTCGCGTCGCAGTACTACAAGTTTGATAAACCCCGGCGCTGGATTAATTCGGGTGGTCTGGGAACTATGGGCTTTGGCTTTCCTGCGGCCAATGGAGTGAAGTTGCATTACCCTGATGCACAAGTCGCTTGTGTGACGGGTGAAGGCAGTATTCAGATGAATATTCAGGAGCTGTCTACCTGTATGCAATATGATCTTCCGGTCAAAATCATCAACCTGAATAATCGGGTTCTGGGTATGGTTCGGCAGTGGCAGGAGATGCAGTATGAAGGACGTTTTTCTCATTCATACATGGATTCATTGCCTGACTTTAAAAAGCTTGTCGAATCGTACGGTCATGTTGGGATGCGTGTTGAAAAACTGGAGGATCTCAAACCTGCAATGGAAGCTGCGTTTGCAATGAAGGATCGACTGGTCTTTATGGATATTGCGGTTGATGCCTCCGAGCATGTGTATCCGATGCATATTAAAGACGGTTCCATGAGGGACATGTGGCTAAGTAAAACGGAGCGAACCTGATGCGCCATATCATATCTGTATTAATGGAAAACGAGCCGGGCGCGCTGGCTCGTATTGTCGGGCTGTTTGCGCAGCGTAATTACAATATTGAATCTTTAAATGTGGCGCCTACGGAAGATCCTACACTTTCACGTTTGACGTTAACCACTATTGGTGAAGACCGGAAAGTTGAACAGATCACCAAGCAGCTTAATAAGCTGGTGGATATTGTTAAGGTTGTCGATCTTACCGAGGGTGCTCATGTCGAGCGGGAATTAATGCTGGTTAAGGTTAAGGCGAGCGGCTCACAGCGTGAAGAGGTAAAAAGGACAACGGATATTTTTCGTGGCCAGATCGTGGATCTTACTGGATCTATATATACCGTTCAGTTGGCGGGTGACAGCGGCAAACTTGATGCTTTTTTACAGGCTGTTGGTTCGGTGACTATCGTTGAAGTGGTTCGAACCGGGGTGTCTGGTATTGCACGTGGAGAAAAGGTCCTTAGTTTGTAAGGTCTGTTTCCGGGAGTGGTGCTGATTCTGTAGTAAGTAGCATGTCTGGCAGTATTATTTTCCAGAATCCACAAAAATGTATGTCTCCCCTCGCGATTGCAAGTACAAAGTGCGATTGCGAGGTTGGTCTGCGCTAATGTATTCGGAGTCTTGTTGGGAGGCTTTCGCTTCCCGCTCCACGATGAGTATCTGCGCCAGGTAGTCCTCAAAAAGCCCAAAGCTTATAACAGCTGTTTTTTTGTGCCAGGTTCTCTATCCAGGCGGTTGACCCGCTTTCGTCATCACTCTTTACCCTTGCAAACCCGGATGTAACTCTGTTGCGTCAAACGCTTTAAGGCTTGTCAGTACGGCCCATGCGATTCGTGCCAGCTTATTGGCCAGCGCCACCGGCGCCACCAACGCTACATCGAACGGCGTCGTGGTCCTCAGCTTGCACAACCATTCATAAAACGGCCCCCGCCCTGTGTCCAGTCGCGACAATATGGATCGAGCCCCGTGCACCAGCAAACATAGCAATCGTTTGTTACCCCGTTTACTGATGCCCAATAATTTGGGCATGACGCCTGTCGAGTATTGCCTCGGCACCAAACTCACCCATGCGGCCAAATCACGACCATGGCGAAACTGCTGGCCGGAACCCACCTCCATCACCAATTGACTGGCCGTTATGTCACCAATACCCGGAATGATTTTGAGTAACTGACAACGTTCATCCTGTTCAACCGCTGTTAAGATCTTACGGTCTTGCTCTGCAATGCGTTC
>JAUXFT010000209.1 GCA_030622755.1 Aestuariirhabdus sp.
TTTGTTCGATTCGCCCCATGATAACGTTATGGGCATAGCCATAGCTATGGTTACAGGCGTAATCGGTCCCAAAATAAATCAAACATGGGGCCGCTGAGATTTTTCCAAAAACTGTATAGCGATGCCCGGTACATAGTGTGATTTGCTGATATACTAATATTTCTTAATAGAATCATAATGTTAAGCTATGTTTTCAGAGTTCATATGAAATATCCGGGCTAATGTAGTCGATGGCTTTTGCTTCAATCCGGGTGCAAAGCGGTAGCCACTGCCAGACAATCAGCGCCATGGTGCGGTATATCAGAGTATTTAAATCCAACCATCAATAAGCAGGCCATGGTAAGAGAGAAAATATTCATATGATTCACGTTGCTGAGGCAGCTTCGTTGCTTGTTGCTCATGATTCCCTCCTACATCCTGCTGGTTAAACTTAAGTGCTTAACTATTACTGTGCATATGCCGTGCCATAGTTGCTAAATTGTAAGTGGTTGATATATTGAATATTTATTAAAGCGAGAAGTTGACTCTATTTTATGAAAAATCGTGACTAACGAATTATCGTTGTCTCTCTACTAAATATGGTGGATTTTGTGGTATCTGAACAACTGGGGACAAGTGTAAGGGGGCTCGCCTAAGCCAGTACTAATATCGTTGTCGATGGGTTACTTTGTCTGCCTCAGGTCTTCGACAGGGGGCGAATCTGACGGTGTCTACCGATCGCATACGGCTGTCACAGCTTTCCGTAAACAGCAACTCTTACCTGTCTTCAAACCAGGCGGTGACCGCCATCGACCACGACGGTGGCTCCGTTTACAAAGCCGTTATCAATGAGGAAAGTAACCGTTTTTGCAACATCGACTGGGGTGCCGACCCGCCCGACGGGTAGAAGACTGGCCGTCTGCTCCAGCTGCGCGGCAGCGCCTTCTTTCCCTACCAGGCCTTCCCACAAAGGTGTATTAATGATACCCGGCACCACCGTGTTGATGCGGATGGGGGCATACTCCAACGCCCAAACCCGCGCCGCGGCTTCGATTGCCGAGCCCACTGCCGCGTAGGCGGATAGACCGGATATGGGCTTCTGCGTAACGGTTCCCGAGAACAAAGTAATGGAACCGTCTTTCGCGATGTGTCGCGTGCCGTACTTGACGGCAAAGTATTGCCCCCAAAACTTGGAGTCCACTAATGCACGCGTGGTCTCGGTCGGTGACTCGGCCAGTGTGCCGAGGGCAGCGCCGGCAGCTGGTACCACCAAATGATCGAAGCCGCCAATGGTTTCGAAGAACGTCTTAACCTCTTCTTCTACCGTTATGTCCAGCCGATAAGCACTGGTCTTTACCGGCAGGTCTTTCGCTATCTCCTGTAACTTTTCTACATTCCGGTTGGCGAGAATCAGCTCAGCACCGGACCGGCTCAGCAATTCCGCGGTTGCCAGACCAATCCCGTAACTTGCTCCGATGATGACGATTCGTTTATCGCGTACCGAATCAATCCTGGCGTTTTCTTGAAAACTCATAACATGTACTCCTGGTTGCTCTATCTAAATAAAAAGGGGTGGGAGCCCGGGTCGGTTCAAATCGAACCAGGTCCCGGGATACCAGCCAATCCTTGCGTCTACTTGTCCCGCCTGGCATCCCTGCCTGTCCACACCGTATTGGTAACGAATTAATGGGTATGAAATACTTTGGATACGATGATCCATGCGCCGTCTTCCTTTAACAGCGTGAACTGATCAGTGAAGCGAAAGCCGAGCCAATCTGTGGTCTCGAGCCGCGCAGTAGCCACCGTCTCCGCTATATCAATATTGACGATGTTGGTCTGCAGATCCGGGGCGGGTGGGTTATCCGCGACCCAGCCAAACAGAAGCTCGATCGGTCCGGCAAGCAGGCCACCGCCAATATATCCATGGATGGTGGCGTTATCGCGAAATGCGGGCTTCATGACCGCCGCGTCACCCTTGCGCCCGCCCTCGGCATACAGCTGGATGATGGATGAAATGGCCTCGCTATCCTTTTGCTCGTTTGCGGATTCTACCGCTTCAGTTTCCTGTGCCAAATTGTTGCTCGTGATGTTGTTCATGATATTTCTCCACAATGAAATTAAATGCTTCAGTTTGACGACCAGCTCTTGCATCCCCGTGCCATAATGGCTCTGGCATAAAACACTACAGATCTGTATCGTTATGATAAATTGTATACAGACCTGTATCGTTTGTCAAGGTTTCGGTGTGCCGTATTTTCCAATCCCGTGTCGCCTCAATTGTTACACCCGTTGATAGCATCATTGGATCAAAGGCACATATGGGTGCACCGCTAGACAGCAGATCAGGCCAATTTGGGTTAGCAAGAGCACCACTGCCTAGCGCCGCCAAATCACCGTGGTTGTCCTGCAGAATGCGATAGGCTTCATCAGGGTCGTGTAAGCCACCATTGGCAATTACCGGCAAGCCAGTCAGCTCACGTGCGAGACGTGGCAGACTAGTACCATCTGCGAGCACGCAACCGTGGTCAAAACCCTGGCCTTCGCTGGCAAAATGGATATAATCCACTCCAGCCTCAGCGACCTGAGGAAAGATAACCTCAGCATCACTGGCACCGCCAGGCCAGGTGTATTCGAAATCATTCACCTTCCCCTGGGACAGGCGGATTCCAACAATAAAGTCATCGTCTACAGATTGCCGCACGGCTTTGGTGACTTCAATGGCAAGTCTGACACGGTGACAAGTTGAGCCGCCGTATCGGTCGGTTCGCTGGTTAGTATAATCCGTCAGAAACTGGTCAATCAGGTAGCCGTTAGCTCCGTGTATCTCAACACCATCGAAGCCAGCCAATACTGCTCTGCGAGCGCTATGTGCAAAACCGCTAATTAACTCGACTACATCGGTTTGCGACAGTTCCAGTGGCAATGGGTACGGTCCTTCCCCCCCGTAACCATCCATCTTCTCTCGCAGTGGTTTTACGGCTGATGGGCCTGCAGTGATGTCAAGACACTGTGACAGTGCTCCTGCATGCATCAGTTGCAATATGATCAAACCACCTGCTTTGTGCACCGCGTCAGTCACCTGCTTCCAGCCCGTTACCTGTTTGTCAGTAACGATGCCAGGCTGATTGGCGTAGGCTTGACTGAAATACTGGTCAGTGTAGGTTCCTTCCGTGATCACCAGGCCGAACCCTCCAGATGCATACTCCGTGTAATAACGTGCCATATTCATTGTGGGCACGCCATCGCCTTTAGTACTTACACGACTCAACGGTGCAACCACGGCTCTATTGCGTAAACGATGTGCATTTATCGTAAACTCATCAAGTATTGGGTGATGCTTCATTTTTGCCTCCTGTGCTTTTTTTACAGAACGGTATTTCATAGTCTTCTCCTTTAAAGTTAACGAGGATTCGTAAAGGGCAAGCTTCGGAAATAACCATAGAAGGTAAAGGCCGTGAAAGCTAAAGGTGATTTCTCAGCTATAGATGAGAAAAATTCAGCTGGTATACTTCTATAGATCTTCTGTGAAAAATTCTGTTGGGTATTCGGATATGAATGCTCTGGCTTCTGCATTGATCCATTCACGAAACAGGGCAATCGAATCGCGTTTTCTTGCTGAAGGTGGGTAGACGAGTGCACTCAAGTAACCCGGAATACTGAAATCAAATGCTACGGCAAGCTGATTGTTTTTTATAAAATTCGCTGTCATTAGCGTGCTGCATAAAGCGACACCCTGGCCTTGCATGGCTGCCTGAATCGCAAGTGTCTCTTCGCTGAAATGCACACCTTCTTCAGACTTACACTCAGTAGGTAGGTTTAACTGCTTACCAATGCAGTTAAACCATAGACCCCAGGTGGAGTTATTCGCGCCACGCTGTTTCCATTCGAAATGTAACAAGTTCTTCTGGCACAGTTCCTGGAGGTCTGTCAGAGGCGGGTGTTCATCGATTAAGGACGATTTACACACAGGAAAATACTTATCGCGGAACAATGGGGAGCAAACCAAATCCTGGGGAAGTTCATCCACGTAACGTATGGCACAATCGATCTCACCCGTGTCGAGAGCTACTATGGATTCACTTGCGTGAACATTAATAGCAATGTCAGGGTGCTGCTCATGAAAGCGGCTCAAGCGTGGCAACAGCCAATGGGTAGCAAAAGCATTGGTCATGCTGACTGTCAGTTGCTGCCGATTCGATCCAGGCTGGATGGATGTGACCACGTCTTCGAGGGCATCGAGCGCGGACTGTACCGCCGGAAAAAGATCTGCCCCAGAATCAGTCAGGGTAATCGGGCGGGGGCGGCGCTTGAATAACGCGACACCTAAAAATTCTTCGAGTTGTCGTATTTGATGAGAGATCGCTGTCGATGTGACGCACAATTCGTCGGCGGCCTTCTGAAAGCTCATATGACGCGCAGTGGCCTCAAAAGCGCGGAAGCCATTTAACGGAAGTGCTTTGCGCATGGTTATTCCCCGTACAGGATCATAGAATTAATAATCTAAGTTACCATTCAATATAGCATTCCGTTCAAGACCAGTTGTGACTGATTAGTGCATGCACATCAAAATGATCGCGACTAAATTAAAGGGTCAGCAGGCTTTATGTAGTTGCGTGCTCTGTTAATTTTTCCATGACCCCTGCCAGCATATTGACAGCTTCAGCGGCGTCAGTCATGTGGAGATTGTCAGCAATCTGTTGCGGCGAATGGTAACCAAGCCATGTTTTTCCATTCTCATCTTTCCACGCCAGAACCTTCATAGGTAAATCCAACCCCGCCATCTGATTACTCTGCATTAATGGTGCGCCTAACTCTGGATTACCAAAAAATAAAATCTGCGTGGGGCGCAACTCCATATCTACTTTCTTTGCTGACGCTGCATGATCCACCCTGGCAACAATCGCTATGCCTTTTTCTTTCAGAGCACTCTCTAATCGATCTAGAGTAGTAGACACATCGTATTGACTCAGCTTCTTAATCATTTGTGTTCCCGGTTTTTAGTTAAATTTGATTTATAGAAAAAACCACAGCTTATATTATTCTGTAAAAAATGGAGAGAGCAGGCTTATAGCCTGCCCACTCCTTTTCCAGCCTTAGAGTTCGCCTGGTGGCGTATTTTTTATACTGCGCCATTTAGCATCTGCGGTTTTGATACGACCCGGAATATCCTTAAACCACAGATCCTGGACTTTCGTGTCGAGGTTCAGATAAAGCTTGCTATTGACCACTCGCCAGACTTCTGGATCGCCGACGAACTTCTTGCCAACAGACACACCAAAA
>JAUXFT010000092.1 GCA_030622755.1 Aestuariirhabdus sp.
ACCTGGAAAGAGCGAGTCCTTTATTTTAGGGCACTTCTATTAATTGCTTACAATTCTGGTTTCCAGGCCGGTTCGCAATTACTGCCAGTAGGCGCTTTTAGGCGACGCGGAGTGCGGGCCGGCCTGAAAATCCCAGCCAATCTGAAGCTGAAATGGTGGAGTTAAGAAAAGCCTCTTAACCGGGTTGTCATAAAATGCTGGACCACGTAAGCCCCATCCTGTAATTCCGGGTGGTTTGCAATGTGCTTTATTCGTTTATGGGTGAAGCGCAGGTCAGGCAGGAAAAAGCCCGGCAGTGCCGGGCTTTTTTTGCAGCAGGTGAAACTTAACTAGCGGAAGGAAAGAGGCTGGTCTTCACTTCGGCAGGCTTAGATGCTACGGCTTTTTTAGCAGCGGGCTTCTTGGCTACGGCTTTTTTAGCAGCAGGCTTCTTGGCTACGGCTTTTTTAGCAGCAGGCTTAGATGCTACGGCTTTTTTAGCAGCAGGCTTCTTGGCTACGGCTTTTTTAGCGGCTGGTTTTGCAGAGGCTTTTTTCGCGTTGGCTTTGGCTCTTTTCGCAGCAAGATTTTCCTTGACTGCGAGCTTGGCTTTAGCAGCTTTCTCTTTAGCGCTTGCTTTTCTGGCAGCTAGTGCAGCTTTAGCCTTTTCAGCGGCGGCTTGCTTTCGTGCGGCAACTTTTGCTTTACGCTCAGCGAGTGCGGCTTGTTTTTTATCGGCAGCAGCAGCGCGCTTGGCAGCAGCAGCAGCTTTACGCTCCATTACCATGTGAGCGGCCTCCAGTGCTTTGTCTTTTACTATCTGAACTTTTAAGGCTGTTTTGGCTTGAAGTACATCATCTTTGATTTTGTTGGCGGTATCTTTGGCGACTTTTATGGTGGCGTTAACCTCTACAAGGCTGATGTGATGCTTGGCAAGCGCAGCTTTAGTGGCAGCGGTTGCTTTAGCTTGGTGCTTCTTACGAGCGGCGCCCAGTTGAGCAGCTAACTTGTCACGTTTTTTGATGAGATTCTTAGCTTCACTTGTTGCACGGTCCAGGATCTTGTGTCCATCAGCGACAGCTTTTGTGTGAGCCTTGGTTAGTTTCTTCTGGAGGGAAGCAATTTCAGATTGAAGTTGCTTAACGGGGTCAAAACCTTTTTTCGTAACAGCCATGTATATACCTTTTAGTCAGAAGTTTTTCTTCGTGGTTTTAATAGACAGCCATTTGAGTTCAGTTTTTACCAGTTCGGCAAGCATTCACTCTGATTTCAAACTTTCGGCTACGTCCCTATTGCGTATTTATTCTCTCTTATTACGTGACTACTTTTCAATCAGCATTTTCCGTAATAGCTCAATAATTACCGAAATTATGGCAGCGAATTGATTTTTTCGTCATTTATTTTCATTTTAATCAATTTTTATTGTTTATCCTGGGAGTTTTTAGAAGATTATTCATCAGAAAATCCTGTTTAATATTTTTACCTATTTTTTTGCGTCAGAAAAATCAATAACCTGTCCCGCTTTGTAAAAGCAGTAATCTGGATTTATACCCTGACCTTAATTAGTTCCTAAGCGGGAATGATTGCCCCTAATATCTAAATTATCTGAGGATGGTGTACTGTCAGGTTTTGTTGCTCAACATTAAAAAATAATGAGTTATGAGAATCCATAAATCCAAACTGTTGTTGTTTTGTGAGGATTTAGTCTTATCTGTTAATTTGTGATTAGTAAGTTTTGCGGTTTAAACCCGACAGTTGCACTAGCGAGTAGAAAACGCAGTGTTCATTAAGCGATATATTGAATTTAAAAATTTCACTATGCTCAAAAACAAAAGATACCCTACGCATCAGTATGGGTAGGGTTTTACGTTATACGCAGCGGTCGTTACCTGATAAATCTACTGATTATTTATGGCTAAATCTTATACTCCAAAGCAGGGTACATTCTATTAAGCTGAATAGTTCGAAATATCCTACTCCCGATAATCATGTTGCTATTTCCATCGGTAGCGTATTCAGCCGGCGGCAAGGTTACCTCTCCAGCGGGTATAGCGCCGGACCGTTACGTCTATTATCCAGCAACCGAAGCGTTGCAGGATGGTGAGATTCGTTTGTTTGCATGTGGTACAGGATCGCCGCCAGCGCGGCGTTCTCAACAGGCAACCTGTTGGCTTGTTGAGCTTGGAAACGGTGACAAACTTCTGTTCGGTATTGGTACGGGATCTATGGTTAACATCGCAGCTCTGATGATTCCCTCTGACTATCTGAACCCGGTGTTTCTGACACATCTGCACACTGACCACTGGGGAGATCTTGCGACGCTGTGGGCTGGAGGATGGACGGCAGGGCGTACGGGGCCGCTGAGAGTGTGGGGGCCAAGTGGTGAAACGGAAGAGATAGGGACGAAATTTGCGATCGATCACTTTCTCCAAGCGTTCAACTGGGACGCAAGCAAAGACACGAAATTTTATTCTAAGTCCCGAGCCAGGAAAAATCACCGTTACAGAATTTGATTACAAAGCAGAGAATGCGGTTGTTTATGAGGAAAACGGTGCGACCGTTCGCTCCATTCCAGCCATACATGCCGGTGATGGTCCTGTCAGTTTTATTCTGGAGTATGCCGGACTAAAAATCGTGATTGGTGGTGATACATTCCCTAACAAGTGCTACATGAAGCCTGCTACTGATGCTGCCATTCACGAACTTTTCCTGACGCCAGAGGATTTGGTTAAGCTTTATGGCCAGTCTCCAGGGCAGGCTTTGGTTTTGGAGAGTTCCAGATTTCATGAGTATTCTTAAAGTATGCTCAAATGGAATCTCACTGATCAACGGGTTATATAGAACTGTTGATTATCTATGGTAAGGAGATGACCCGTCCCTTTGGAATAAGTTGAGGTGTTCAGACAAGTGGAAGAACAACCGAAACACTGGATGAGTATAAGGAGAGGTGTAGGGAAGGTTTCACTATGTTGATAGAGCAGTGACCGTAACCACTACCTTTGTTGGTGATAGGTTACGGGAAGGTCGCGGATGCTTAACTGTGCTTAACATTCATTGTGATATTGGCAGTAAAACACTTGGTTCCTTCGGTATCAAAAGCAGCGCCTTTTTTTAAATCCGTATGGATATAAGTGAGACTACAAATAAAGCCTCTTGATTTAATCTGCGCTAGAATCGGCGGAATAGGTTGTTTTCAAGTGATGGTGCCCACATATTACAATAACTCAACCGGCAAAAGCTGAAGAACGACAAGGGAAATATTGAATCACGATGTTAAAGATAGCCTCATCAACGCTGGCCTCAACTGTGAGATGCTGGCAGGGTACCTCTTCAGTAATACGGAAAAGTAAGCCTGAACTGCCAATTCACCTTTATGATAATGAAGCCTGCCCGTACTGCAGGCCGGTCAGAGAGAGCATTACATCTCTGGATCTGGATGTGCATGTGTATCCGTGTCCAAAAGGTGGTGAACACTATTGGGATGATGTTGAAAGGTTGGGGGGTAAAAAGCAGGTTCCTTTTTTGTATGACGAAAATACAGGGGTGTCACTGTATGAGTCAGAAGATATCGTCTCTTATCTGCATAAACACTATGGTTCTGCCAAGGCAGGTGAAGCTAAAAGTTCCTGGATTGTCGCGTCGAGTCTTGCCAGTTATCTACGGTTAGGGGCCGGATTTAGTTATCGGCCTGCGAAAAAGCCGGAGCAGCCGCTCGAATTGTTCAGTTTTGAATCAAGCCCTTTTTCTCGAGTCGTCAGAGAAACCTTATCCGAGATGGGTATTGCTTACGTACTTCGTTCCTGTGGCAAACAGCAAACATCGGATATGGGACCGCACTGGCTGAGAATGACCCTGCAACCCTATCATCCCATTGAAGGAACTACGCGAGACGAACTGCTCTCACGAACAGGTAAAGTTCAGTTTCCTTACCTGTTTGATCCGAATACAGATACAGGCCTGTTTGAGTCTGCAGAGATTGTTAAATATCTAGAATCCACCTATGGCGCTTAACTGAACGCCAGGTTTCGAGGAAGTGGAGAAATCATCGTGTGCCTACTGGTGTGGCCTAAGATAGCTCCCCGATAAATGACTCTGAACGCACCATTGATTTACCCACCATGAACAATTTAATGTTTCAGCAGCTTATGCATTGAAAAATATTTCTGTGGATTTTGCCCTTGGCACAACTCTAATCTATCTGGGAGAAGGAGAGGTGGAGCAAACCGCACAAGGAGTTCGTTTTAAGGGTGACTTTGAAACCAACATTGCTCTGTTCCTGGGTAGAACCATACGCTACGACTTTTTAGTAAAAGCGTTTTATCAATTAGCTGAGCGAGTGCTTAATACTGCGCGCAGCGCACTTCACTAATGCCTTGTTCTGACATTGCTTTTAGGGTTCTTTCAATATGTTCAGGGCTGGTTTTTTGGACCAAACCGAAATACCAAAGATGCAAACAATATATACGGCAACGGTTGAGCTGATAATAAAAAAGTGATCATAATGCAAAGCTCCAGATTTGTATTTTTATTCGTTTGGCTTAGTTTGGTTTTTTGATCGTCTTAATGCTGGCAATCACTATTGCTATGCAACAGTATGTATTGCAACCCGGCATGACAATATATAAATTTAAAATAGTATCAAATGATGATTCTCTATGATCAGCAATGTAACCCAGGTGCGTTTTGTTAAAGAGACAGACGGCATCCCGGACCAAAACAGCTCGAGCCTTAAATAAAAACAGATCAGATAGCTGTAAAGGCGCACTATCTGTCTATTGATCCAGCAATGAAAGGCTGAATTGCATCAGAGCGAAGCTATCTTGGACCGGTAAAAACTGCAAGTGTGAGCGATAAGTTTAAGGTGGCTATTGGACAAGATATGAAGGCTCGAAAATTTAAGCAGATGATATTGCCGAGCAGATATTCCAGACGGTAGATTGCAATCAATTTATGCTGTTGTCTCATAAATATACGCATTGGCAATGGCGTTTAAAATGGTTATCTTCAGACCTGTTCAATAGTTTGTTTCACGAAAATATTATTACTCATCAAATAAAAAGCGTTAAGGAAGATCTATGTCCATAGTGTTTTACGATTACAGCATGGCCCCTAGTCCCAGACGAACAAGGATTATGCTGGTTGAAAAAAATGTTCCTCATGATGTCATTCAGGTGGACATGATGAAGGGTGAGCAACTGTCCGACAGTTATCGGGCGATCAACCCCAACTGTACGATTCCAGCTTTAAAAATTGACGAAGACGTTATTCTTACTGACTCTGCAGGAATAGCAGTCTACCTGGAAGAAACATATCCAGAACCCGCATTGATGGGTAAAATTCTGATGGATAGAGTGGAAATTGCCAGCTGGAATTCTCAGGTGGAGCATGAATTAGGGCAAGCCATTCCCAATGCGTTACGTAACACCAATCCAATGATGAAAGATCGGGCGTTACCCGGACCTGTCAATTACAAGCAGATTCCTGAACTCGGCGAGCGAGGGTTGGCCCAGATCGATGCTTTCATGGGTAAGTTGGAGGAACGCCTCGAGGGCCGAGACTACATTGCAGCGGCACAATTATCCGTGGCAGATATTACTGCTGTATGTTTTCTGGATTTTGCAAAAGTTGTGGGTAAAAGGCTGACTGATCGCCATCCAAATATTCAGCGCTGGCGTGCTAACTTAGCGCTACGGCCCAGCTTTAATGCCTGATATTTAAGAACCAGTGCTGGATTTACCTTTCTTTTTCATTAGATGTTCCAGCAGGAGCTGGTTCCTTTAGTCGTTCCTTGCTGTATTGGTGCGAACGGAACCTGTTTCCATTAAAAGAAATTATGCCCATCAGTAAATATCGCGGCAAACTCTTCACTGTTATTTACGCCTTGGCATAAAATGAGCGGTTCAGCGGGCGGGATGGGCATATGATTTAATTCATAGTTTGTAGACGTTTCCCCGGGTCTCGGCCAGTCTGATTTTGCTTGAGGACGTGGCGGGAATTCATAGGTTACGGGGATTTACCAAATACCAACAGCTAATTGTTTTGCTCTACTAAGCGTTGAATCTCTCGACCAAATAACCATAGACGATCTTGCCCCCACAGGGCTAAAACTTCATCACCATTGGCGTCCAGTAAGCGAAAACTGGGAACGCCCCAGCCGCCAAACTTGTACATGTCCAGACGATTCTTTTCCAGAATCTCTTGCCATCCAGCAGTACCAGCAATGTTCTTGGCTTGCTGCCAGTCTAGTCCTGCTTTTTCTACTACGGTTTTTAGCCCTGCATCAGAGTTGGTGTTGACACCTTCAGAAAATGCCGACGATAAGAAAGCACTGAACAGTTCAATACCCTTGTTTTGTTCACAGGCCCAGCGGTAAAGTGAATAGGCACGCTTTACCGGCTCACCGATGGGATCGTAAAAGTTTCCGAACTTGACACCCAGAGCTTTCGCCTCACGAGTGCAGTCGAAAAATATATACAGCCCCTTTGTTCGGGTGACAGGAATGCCACGCATCACCATCGGCAATACAGGCTTCACCTCTAAGTTGACGCCAGCGTCCCGGGCAAACTGTACCGCACGATCGAAAATCATTGCGGTATAAGGGCTGCGCAGTGAAGCGTAAATCTCAAAGGTTAAACTACCGTTGTCTTTGGCTCCGTTAGTGGTGATGGCGGGGCGAGGGGCCAACAGCTTACTGTTAGGCATTTTGTTAGCGTTGAGGTCTCTTAAGCGGTTTTCAAGGTGATAGAGGCGGTCGACGCCCCAATACCATTCGCCTTCGTAATAGAACATTGCGCCTGAATAATGTTTTAAGTTTTCACGGCGTTGATTGCCTTGCATGATTCGATCTTGAGTGTCGCTTTCAGATGATTGGCCAAAACGTTCTGCCAAATTCTGCAAACCCCTTATGTTATCATTCCACAAAGCATTACCAACTGAAGCGGCTACCTCAACAAAGCTTTGTGAACTCTGTTTTGCCAAAATAAGCGAGGCCAAAACGATGGCTTCTTTGTAAGCAGGTTTAGGGTGCTGAGGGAATTCAAGGCCGTAATGGGGGGCCACCGCATGAGAGTCGTAGCGCGATAGTTGCGACAATAGATCAGGTTCGGCAGCGTTGGCACCTTGAGGATCATTTACCAGGTGGCAGACAAGTTCAATATCATAGGTGGCTAGTAGCGGTTTGAGCATCTGGGCAGACAAATGAGAGTAACCGTCATCTACCTGATGGAAATATTCTACAACATGAGTGCGCTGCTGCTTAAGGCGCTTTGCTTCACACTTTGCTCGCTGTTTTTCAATACAACCCGGGCGATTAATAAAACGGATAATTTTTGAGGTCAACCAACGCTTAAAGGGTGAAGGATACATGGAGGCGACTCCTCCCTGATCTTGAAATTGCTCGGTCATTCTGTTTCCTTCATGGTTATACTTTCCCATCCCGGCTTAAAATATTCGACACTAACTTCCTTGCCAGGCAAACAGAAAATTGGTAGATCATAATCATTAACAGTGCGAAAATTTTGAGGTGTCTTCGACAAAAAAATGTAGAGCTGCGCTTAAACGCTCAGATCTATCAAACCCCAGTTGTTCCAAGACTAGCCAGCCGGCAAAAACTGTAAACCAATGCAGCGCGGGGTTACCTCCTTGTTGTCACAACTGCCTCGGGTTCAAACCAATGTCGAGTACGATTGACGAAGGTAACCAGTGATAGCATCACCGGCACTTCCACTAATACACCAACAACGGTCGCCAGCGCGGCGCCAGAGTGCAAACCAAATAGTGAAATGGCCACAGCTACAGCCAATTCAAAGAAGTTGGAAGTACCAATCAGACTGGCGGGGGCGGCAATATTGTGGGGCAGGTGCCATCTCTTAGCCCAGAAATACGCGATGGCAAAAATACCGTAGGTTTGAATCAATAGCGGGATAGCAATCAGCAATATGGTTTGGGGTTGCGTCAATATAGTTTCAGCTTGAAAACCAAACAAGAGCACTACCGTCGCTAATAAACCGATGACGGACCAGGGCTTGAGAATATGCACAAAACCATTAAGTACTGACTCATCACCTCGCTTAAGTAACATGTGTCGGGTAAAAATACCGGCAATCAGCGGCAGCACGACGTAGAGTACGGTGGAAAGCAGTAAGGTTTCCCACGGCACGTGCACATCACTTATTCCCAATAGAAAGGCGGCGATTGGAGCAAAGGCGAACACCATAATAAGATCATTCACCGACACCTGAACCAGGGTGTAGTTGGGGTCGCCTTTGGTCAGTTGACTCCAGACAAAAACCATCGCAGTGCAGGGAGCGACGCCGAGCAGAATCATACCGGCTATGTATTCGCTGGCGGACTCAGGATCGATCCAATCTGCAAAAAAGAAGCGAAAGAACAACCAGCCTAGCCCCGCCATGGTAAAGGGCTTGATCAGCCAGTTGATAACCAGTGTTAGCACTAAGCCCTTGGGGCGCTTGCCGACATCTTTTATAGCCGCAAAATCGATCTGTATCATCATCGGGTAGATCATTACCCAGATAAGCACCGCCACGACCAGGTTAACGTGAGCGTATTCCAATTGGGCAACTAGAGAAAACAGACCAGGAAAAGTACTGCCCAGTGACACGCCGATGAGAATGCACAGGGCGACCCATACGGATAAATAGCGTTCAAATAATCCCATTAGAGATCTCTCCTTGATCTTGTATTAGCAAAGTGGGCTTGACGTTCTGGCCGATTTCCCATTTGTTTAAGTCGTGCTTATCATCTAGCAACTGATCTGTATCCGCCTTTGCGGTTATCGATAAAACTTGGTTGATCCAATCCTCAAGATCCGGATGAATCTGATAGTAGATCCATTGCTCATGGCGGGTGTCGAGTAGTAACCCGCAATTACGTAGCTGAGCCAAGTGCCGCGATACCCTGGGCTGGGATACCACCCGAACCGACGGAGATAAGCAGTGCGACACCCACACCCGTCATGATCCCCCAGAACACCAGCGGATGCCAATTACAAGCCAGCTTTGGAGCCAGCCAGATTGAAACGATCTCTATGAATCACACAGCTTTAGCGTGCAGTTGTCGATTTTTCTTTGCTTAACTGAATAAGTACAGACTACAGTATATAAAATTTATTGATTTTTTATTGATTAGGTGTTTGAAACCAGAAGGATATCGAGAGATGAAAAAAACACTCCTTGCCGTGATAATCAGTGCAGCTACGTTTGGCGTCTATGCAGAGCAGCATGACCATGCTCATACCAATGGTGTCGGGACGGAAGGAGGGAAGCAGGCTACCTCCGCGACAATTAGCACCAACAAGGCTTTCGCCCAGCAACTAAAGTTTGATGATGTGCGGGCCTTTGAGAATAACAACCGTGGTTTGATTGTGTCCTTCGACAAGGAGACCGGTGATATTATCCGCAACTCCTTTAGCTTCATTGACCTTGAAAGCGCTGCCAATGCGCCTGATACCGTCAATCCTTCTCTCTGGCGCCAGGCGGTACTGAACCAGGCAGCCGAAGGTCTCTATGAAGTGCTCCCGGGTAAGGTCTACCAGGTACGGGGTACCGACTTGTCTTCGATGACCTTTATTCGCGGTAAAACCGGATGGATCGTTTACGACGTACTCCTTGTAAAAGAGTCCGCTGCGCAATCGCTAAAGTTCTTCCTGCAAAATGTGCCGGATGGAGGGGATCTCCCCGTTGTGGCGATGCTGTATTCCCACTCTCATGCAGACCATTTCGGTGGTGCACGTGCCGTGCAGGAAGCGTTTCCTGATGTGAAAGTGTACGGTTCAAAAAATATCACCAAGGAGATAGTAGACGAGAACATACTGGCCGGTAACGCCATGTCTCGCCGCTCTTCTTATCAGTATGGCGCGACCTTAAAGCGTCATGACAGGGGAATTGTCGATGCAGCACTGGCCAAGGGGCTGGCAACCGGTGAAGTCACCTATGTTAAGCCTGACTATGAGCTTAACCATGAAGGAAAATTCGAGACCCTCACCATTGATGGCGTAGAAATGGTTTTTATGGACGCCTCCGGCACCGAAGCGCCTTCCGAGATGGTGACCTACATTCCACAGTGGAAGGCGCTATGGGCAGCTGAAGTTACTTATCAAGGTATGCATAACGTCTACACCCTGCGCGGTGCCAAGGTACGCGATAGCCTAAAATGGTCTAAAACCATCAACAAAATGATCAACCTGTGGGGTGGTGAGCTAGAAACTTTATTTAGTGCGCATTCCGCCCCCATCTGGGGCAACGAAGAGATCAATGATTTCCTCAAACTGCAGCGTGATGCTTACGGCTTTACTCACAACCAAACGCTGCGCCTGGCCAATAATGGTTACGTGATGCAAGATCTCGGTGATGCGATCTACACAGTGATGCCCGATAGTATCCGTGATAGCTGGCACACCAATGGGTACCACGGTACTTACTCCCATAACGCCCGCGCTGTATACAACATGTATCTCGGCTACTTCGATATGAATCCCGCTAATTTGAATCCGCTGCCGATTAAACCTGAAGCGGTCAAATTTGTAGAATATATGGGGGGCTCAATGACTATTTTGAAAAAGGCTCAGGTAGACTTTGACAAGGGGGAATACCGCTTTGTTGCAACAGCGCTCAATAAGCTGGTACAAGCCGAGCCAGGTAACATTAAAGCACGGCAGTTACTGGCTGATTGTTTTGAGCAGATGGGTTATCAATCTGAAGGCGCAGGTTGGCGTAATGTGTATCTGACAGGAGCACAGGAGCTGCGCTTGGGTGGTGTAACTCCGGGCGCCAAATCAGCATCCGCTGATGTCATCTCTGAAATGGGGATTGCCAACGTGCTCAACTATATGGCTGTAAAGGTTGACTCACTCAAGGCACAACACACTCCCTTTACTCTGAGCCTGGATGTTACCGACACCAACGAAAAACATTTTGTCGAGATGTCTAACGGCAACTTGAACAGTATCCAGACCGACGAGCTAAAGCCGGCAGATGCCACCTTGACGATCAAGTATGCTGATATCATCAACATGCTGATGGGGCAAACCTCTCTCAAGCAAATGTTGTCTGAGGGGAAGGCGACTCTGAAGGGTGACCAAAGCGTATTAGGCAAGCTGGCTCAATCTAGCGTGGAGTTTGACTCCGACTTTGAAATTGTCCCCCTCAACAAGGAAATGGTTGATGCAGAGCTGTACTGAGCACTTTAATTTACGTAACGGTTATACATTGACTTTAATGAGATGCAAAGCCTTCAGGTCCGGTATCTGAGGGCATTTCTGCGCAGCAGAATGAAAGCGTATAACCCGGTTTTTAGAAACGCCAATTGATATTGGCACCTGCAAAGTGGATCTCGTTGGTATTGTATTCACCGACCAGATCTACTGACAGGGTATTGCACTGGTTGATTTTTGCCTCGCCTGCATCAAGGTAGGTATAGGCTGCACCTAAAATTATATCCTCATCGAGTTTATGCTGAATGCCGGTTGCATAACGGACCTGTCGATCCAGTGGCATCTCCGGGGTGCGGTTACTGGTGCTAACGGGGGATTGGTCATAGGCTATTCTCATTGACCGCATCCACTTTGGGTCGATGCGGTACTGAGTACCCAGTGCGGTGTGCCAGGTGTTATCAAAGTTGCGATCACGAAAAAAGGGTCCGAAGGTTTTAAACGGGCAGATTTCAAGAGGTAAAGCTCAAGGCAGGTTGTTAGTGCTTTTCGCAAACCTCCGTCGTAAATCGCTATTTCGATGGACGCCAGGCAAATAAGGAAATTTTTAAAAGAGGATGACCGGGATCGCAGTGCAGAAAATCTGGGGAATCACATTAAGAAGAATATTTTAAGTCTTTGTTTTTTTCTAAATAAATAGCCCCTTCGGAGTGAATCCTCTTGGAAATATAAACACGAGTTTTGAATGGTTGTATTTATTGCCTCCAAGCAATTAAGGAAATTAGACGTCCATTTAGCCAGCATATTATTAATGTTATTAACTAAGACCAGGATTAATTCTGAGGGCAGGGTACCGATCTGGAGGTATATTATTTGTGGGTAATCTACTTAAATCCAGTTCTCTTCAAAAAACCTGTAATATAAATAATTACTTTTATCAAATGAGTCTCGGGGTGTTGCGTCCTGGGCGCAAAGAAAAGCCCTTTGAGGGCGCAAACTGATAAACTCCGGCTATGCTGGGGGGTATTTAATTTATGGGATGTTCGATCACTGCTGATTGTTTCGAGACGTACGCAGTTGGCGAATGACTACAGCACATATCAGCACAATGATTAATATCCCATTGATAGTAAACGTGTGTTCCAGTGCAACTTCACCAAAATGAGCCAACAAAAAACTTGCCGGCAAAATCCCAATGCTTGTTGCCAACAGGAATCGCCAATAAGTCAACTTAGTGATACCTGCAGCATAACTCACTATGTCGAATGAGATGAAGGGTAACAGTCTGGAGAACATGACAATTACCATTAAACGGCGTTGGTCACTCAGTTTCCAGTGTGGATAACGGTTTTCGAGCCAGGAATGGGCTGCATCAAACCCCAGTGTACGGCCAATAGAAAATGCTATAGATGCTCCGAGTAGAGAACCCAAAAATATATACAGTGTTCCGAGCGTGTGACCAAACAAGGCACCTGATGCCATAGCTATGGGGGCACTGGGCAAGGGACTGAAAACTATTGCGGTGGTTATCAATACAATAATGAAAACCGGACCCCACTTGCCAGCGTTGCGTATCACCTCTAGGATCGTTTCCAGGTTGTACCAGTCGTTCCCTGTGCTGAAATGATCGAACCAGCTCCAGATCAGTAGTGCTAATACAATAAATATAAGTATGCTATAGCGCCTATTAGTAGACATCGAGTTCATAATGTTCTGACTTGTGCGTTAGCTTCATACATTTAGCTTGTATCCTCCGAATAGCGTTTATTGATTTTTTCTAAACCTGATCAATGTTGTTGGTACATAATTTAAGATGTTTCACCTTTGGTCGATTGTGTCTCCAAAGTATTTTTCCATAATCTTTTTGATGCAGTAGTTCCTACCCTAAATTAACTACCCTGATGTTTCTATCGGGGTAGTTAATTTAAGGCTTTTTCGTAGTC
>JAUXFT010000029.1 GCA_030622755.1 Aestuariirhabdus sp.
GATAGCGGAAATCAAAATCAAACGCCAGCGGCTCCCTTACCGCCCTGATCCAGGGAGTAAAACCTAAAACACCCTCAGAATCTGCACCCAAGGCTTCGCCAAATGCGGTCAGTGACGGCCCAGAAGTAAAGCCCATAGCTCTCGGGCTATAGTTTTGCTTCCTGGCTTCACGAACAATGGCAATTGAGTCATTGAGATAGGTCGCCCCCAGCAACATATCCGGTTTCTGTTCGGCGAGATTACTGATCAACCCGGAGAAATCGGTGGTATTGCTTGAGTACGAATTAAACGCGACCACTTCAATTCCAAGATCTTTTGCAACCGCTTTCGCGCCCATCGCAACTTCCCGGGTGAACACGCTGTCCTGGAAAAGAATAGCGACAGTTTTCATCCCCTTTTCTTTACCTATGCGTAAGCCATCCGCCAAATACTCGGGGGCCGGAAGATCTACCTGGAAAATGTTCTTATAGCCCCGATTCCAGATCGCCTCTGCTGCCGCAGTGCCTGATACCATCGGAAACTGATGCCTCTCAGCAACGCCACTTGCACCCAGGGTTACATTGGATGAATAAGGCCCGACCAACAGGTCCACTTTATCTTCGGAAATCAGACGATCATACAGTTTGGCGCTCGTTGCGGGGTGCGACTCGTCATCGTAGGAGACGATCTCAACCTTTTGACCGAGTAAAGAGCCTCGAGCATTAACATCATCGGCCCACATTTTCAGGCCTTGTAACAAGCTTTCTCCCTGTTCGCTATATACCCCGGTCAACGATGCGGTCACACCAACTTTTATCGTTTCTTTGTTTGTCGCGTTTGTCGCTGCGAAAGATGTGTTAGCAACTGTTATCAGCAAGAGAGCCGCGCAAGCCAACAGTTTCTGCTGTGTTCTATACATAAATCCCATAGTGCTCATCCCTTATTTTTCAATATCAAGCTGGCGTTTAGTCGTCCACAGCTTACGCACCATCTCATACTCAAATGGTGATCCTGTCTCATAATATCGGAATGAAACGTTGGCACGCGTATCAATAGCATTCATAACATCCAGTGCGAGCTCCTCTTCCCACTTCATCTCAAGCTCGTCTCGAATGGCATTCATTACCAGAGTATCGACGCCTATGCCTACACCATCTCTTAATGTTGAAGGTCCGAGCAGTGGCAATACCAGATAAGGCCCACTACCCATTCCCCAATACCCCATAGTCTGGCCAAAATCTTCCTGGTGTTTGGGTATACCGAAATAGGTCGCCGCATCCATAAAGCCTAACAGGCCAACGGTTGTGTTGGTCGCGAAACGTCCGGCCGTCTGATAGCTCTTGGTGAATTCAAGCTGCAACACACTGTTGATAAAGGTCCTGATTTCTCTGATATTTTCAAAGAAATTATGAATACCGTCTTGCATCACCTCTGGTGTTACGTATTTGTAACCATCCACGACTGGCAGAATTACATAGCGGTCTGCCCGATAGTTAAAACGGTACATCGACCGGTTAAATCCTTCCCAGGGATCATACACATCATCCGACAAGTAGTGTTCATCAGCGGCAACAATTTTGGTTGAATCAAAATATGCCGCTTCTGGCGCATCACCTTCTACTTCCGGTACAGTACTGCAAGCCGTCATGGTTAACACTGTTAACAGCACTAACATCAATCGAGTGAAGGCGTTATTCATAGTAATTATTTTCCTGGTCATCATTCTCATCCCCTCACTGCTTGAATACATTGATCATGTGCGCCACATTGTCCTTGTGAGCCATGTTGCCGCAGTGACCACCTTTGGGATAAATCTTTGCACGATCCCCAAAGACGCGAGGGAAGAAATCAATCTCACCCGGTTCCAGAATGATGTCATCTACGTTATGCATGACCTCAATCTTGTCAGTGGTTTTAAAATAAGGTTCCAATGCTGCCAGATTCATTGAACGGGCAAATCCTTCACGATCCAGTTCCGGATGCTGCTCCTTGTAATAAGGATAAAAATAGCCATGGAAATAATCGGTAAACCCTACTTGATGGGAGACGATTTCATAAGCACCCGGAGAGCTGTTCGCACCCATAGTGACGTTAGCTGGCACCACAAATCCGCGCTTATTAATAACATCAGAGGTATATATCAAGCTGGCTGATGAAATCCGAAACGAAACACCAATGAGCGCGGCGAGTTCTTCATTATCAGGATTAACGGCCTTGTAAGCCTTAAACAAAAATTCGCCATCCATTTCTACGTTGTCTGAATCCGTATAGGCCTTACCAACCTCAACCAACAGTTTGTCAAAAAATTTGCTGAAGTTATCTGTTCCACCAGGAATATTCTGGCTCATACGATCAAGCAGAGAGATCGAGTTATAAAGCGATACCGGAGGGTTAATTAGCAGTGCCTTGCGGAAATTAAAGACCTTACGATCTTCATCCAGTTTCGTTACAAACGCGGCGTTAAATCCACCCAGGCTATAGCCCGCCACATAAAAGTCTGAAACCTGGATATCATCCTTAAACTCGTCCCAGACTGTTTCCATCACTCGATAGATATCTTTCGCATCCTCGTAGGCATGTCCAGGCACACCACTATTTGATGCAGCCACGATAAAATTCATATACGTAGGAGAAGAGATAGATACCACATGGAAACCCGCATGATGATAAGCACGCGCCATATCGGTATTCTTCTTACCACTATGAGAAGCGCCGGTACCGGCAATCAGAAAAACCAGGGGCGCTTCATCGTCTTGCCAGGCAGTGGAGTAGCCAAGCTCTGCATCAAAAAAGAATGGCTCCGGGACTTCGCGATCTTCAAAGATTTCAATCCGCCGATTTTTAAGAGGGCTACCTTCAGGTAGATCAGCCTGGACTTCGGGTAGAGTCCCGATAACCGTAGCTTCATATTTACTGTATTCTGCCCCCAGTGTGGGAAAGTCGTAAGGCTGCTGATTTGACCAACAGGTTGTCGACAGCAACCCGGCCACCAGCACGGTAAGTGCCCTCTTCATTCCGTTCTCCTTTCTCTATTTAGAGTTTTTATAGCAAGCTGACATCAGAGGTTGTCCTAACCTCCTACAACGACACTTACATTATTACCATTTTATATTAGTCCCATACTCAGGACATGAAAACATTTTTTTAATTGCATCAGTTAATAAGAGATGACCTCTTCTGTGATCTATCTTGCACAAAAAACAGTCTGCCACAAATGATCGGGGTTTGATCTTCTACGTTTGTAGATGGCGCTCCCATCCTGATGTTAAATCTTATAGATGATTATCTATTTCTGACGACATATTCTGCCTCATTTAAATCCGCTATGGTCGCACATCTTCACATCATAACCATCCGAACAGACTCAAACCTCAATCAAACACAGGACCCAGTGCATAGTCTGGCCTTTACACATACGCTATCATGCTTGCTGCGTAGTAACTGATAGAAGAGACCCCAAGAAATGGATTACAACTCTCCCCAGGTTCGAATCTGGCAAGTAGTTAGCCAGGTGCCGGCAGGTAGTGTTGTGACCTACGGGCAGGTGGCTGCCATGGCGGGGTTACCCAATCACGCGCGAATGGTGGGTAGCGTACTAAAGCAGCTACCCAAAGGGAGCAAAATACCCTGGCATAGAGTCATCAACAGCCAGGGGCGAATCTCTTTTAACGAAGGCTCTAGCCAATATCTACTACAACAAGAACGACTCACCACTGAAGGTATCGAATTTGACAATGAGCGTATCTCACTTCACCGCTATCAATGGCAAGGCGGCGATGAATCCTGATGGTTAAACACTCTATCTGGGACTCCCTGCTAAACCGCAGGATGCTGATCTGTATCTTTACCGGCTTTGCCTCCGGCTTGCCCCTGTATGTACTCATTTCCATGATGCCGGCCTGGTTACGAAGCGAAGGCGTAGGTATTAAGGAAATTGGGCTTTTTACCTTGATAGGATTCCCTTATACGTGGAAGTTTATCTGGTCCCCGCTAATGGATCGCTTTCGTTTTCCACTATTGGGTTTACGTCGAGGATGGATGCTGGTAACTCAGCTTGGGCTACTCGGCAGTATTGCACTGATAGGATACATACCCACCAGCAATCTGACCGCTATTGCCGGTGTGGCTGCAATCATGGCCTTTTTCAGCGCCAGTCAGGATATCGTTCTCGATGCCTACCGCCGTGAAGTACTTCCCGATCACGAGCTGGGAATAGGCAACTCCTTTCATGTAAACGCATACCGTATTGCCGGGCTGATCCCAGGATCTCTGGCACTCATCCTGGCGGATAGCCTGCCTTGGTCTACGGTATTTCCTATTGTCTCCCTGTTCATGATTGCAGGCATTGCCTTAACGCTTTGCATTGATGAACCGGAGCATGGCAACAGCACGCCTAAAACACTTGAACAAGCGATCAAGCTGCCTTTTATCGAATTCTTTCAGCGAAATGGTGTGAAACATGCCTGCCTGGTATTGGCTTTTATGTTTCTTTACAAGCTGGGCGACAGCATGGCGACAGCATTGGCCACTCCCTTTTACCTGGACATGGGTTTTAGCCTGACCGAAATTGGGCTTATCGCTAAACACGCTGGTTTATGGCCGATGATCATCGGCGGTATTATAGGCGGCATAATGATGGTGAAAATCGGCATCAACCGCGCCTTGTGGATTTTCGGCGTTATCCAGATTGTGTCTATTCTTGGTTTCGCCGTATTAGCTCAGCACGGTTATAACCTTTGGTTATTGGCTCTGGTGATCAGCTTTGAATACCTCGGTGTCGGGCTTGGTACCGCAGCCTTTGTTGCATTCATAGCGCGCAGTACCAGTCGGGCCCACACAGCAACCCAACTGGCACTCTTCACGGCCCTTACAGCGGTGCCCAGAACAGTCGCTAACGCCTTTACTGGATTTATGGTCGATTCAATGGGCTGGTATCAGTTCTTCCTGATCTGCACCCTGTTAGCGATACCCGGCATGCTACTTCTACTCTATGTCGCGCCCTGGAACGAAGCGGCCGAAGAGCTTCAGGGAGAGCCCGCTGATGCAAAAGAGTAACCCTGCTGCATATAATACCTCTCCGTTACTGGAGGTGATCGGCCTGCGTAAAGAGTACGACGATCTAACAGCGGTTAACTCCATCAGTTTTAGTATCCATCGCGGCACCTGCTTTGGCCTTCTCGGACCTAATGGTGCAGGAAAAACCACCACCATTGAGATGATTGAAGGGATTACCACACCCTCCGCCGGAGAGATTCGCTTCAAAGGTGAACCAAGGAAAGCAGATTTCACCCAATTTGCCGGTATTCAATTTCAAAATACAGCCCTCATGGACTACCTGAGCGTTGATGAGATCCTGCACCTGTTTGCCAACTTCTACCGCAGCACTCGGGACATTGATGAATTAATTGGCCTGTGTGACCTGGGGTCATTCCGAAACCGTTATGCTACTAAACTATCCGGTGGTCAACGGCAACGCCTACTGCTTGCCATCGCTCTGTTAAATGACCCGGAAATTATCTTCCTTGATGAACCAACAACAGGCCTCGACCCTCAATCGCGACGTAACTTCTGGGAACTCATTACCGCAATTAAACAGCAGGGAAAAACCATAGTCCTTACGACACACTATATGGATGAAGCTGAACTGCTGTGCGATGAGTTATTGATAATCGATCAGGGCTCAATCGTCGACAGTGGATCACCGGCTGAATTACTCGCACGGCATTTTGATGATTCCTGCATCTCACTGCCACTGTCCGCAATAGGCGGTAAAGAAAAACGGCTGACCATCGAATATCGCACCACTGAAACAGAGATTGAGTTTTACTCACAATCTGTCGAAGCAACAATTCATATGCTACTAGAGATCCAGATACCGCTGAATGGATTAAAGGTGCGAAATCGAACCCTGGACGACCTTTTTTTGAAGCTTACCGGACACCAATTGCGAGGGTAATAGCATGAGATCTTTTCTGGCGCTATTTCTAGCCCGCAACAAAGAATATTATCGCGACAAATCAGCCTTGGCATGGTCTATTTTATTACCGGTGTTTATCGTAATCGGTTTCGCGTTCGCCTTCTCCGATGAACAACAGGACCTGTTCAAAGTCGGCATTATTCAAAGCAACGCATCCTCCGCCGCTGCACAAACACCACTACAGAAGCTTGAGTATATCCAGTGGATACCATTTGAAGATCATCAGGAAGGAATCGATCGGGTTCGTTATCACCAGATAGATATGCTATTGGAGCCGGGAGATCCTCTTCGCTTCTGGGTTAACAGCGACAATCGCAATGGGTATTTTCTGCAACACCTACTAACCGCTAACCAAAGCGAAAATAACTATATTCTCCAACCGGTCACAGGTCGTCAGGTTCGTTACTTGGACTGGGTCATGCCCGGAATTCTCGGCATGAACATGATGTTCGGCTCCTTGTTTGGCGTTGGTTACGTCATCGTGCGTTATCGTAAAAACGGCGTTTTAAAACGCCTGCAAGCCACTCCGGTTACTGCCCTGCAATTTGTTAGCGCCCAGGTATGCTCACGACTGCTCATTACCCTGAGTATCAGCACACTGATATTCTTCGGCTCGAAAATATTTATTGATTTCATCATGATCGGCTCTTACATGACACTATTGCTTATTGCAGTGCTTGGCGCCTTCAGCATGATCTCACTGGGCCTGCTAATTTCAACGCACACCGCAAGTGAAGAGTTAGCCGGAGGATTATTGAATTTTTGCAGCTGGCCGATGATGTTCCTCTCTGGTGTATGGTTCTCTCTTGAGGGAGCCCATCCACTCATGAAAGATCTCGCTCAACTGCTGCCTCTCACTCATATCGTCACTGCTGCCCGGTCCGTGATGATTGATGGCGCATCTCTGATGCAGGTGGGTCATCACTTGTTAATACTCGTAGTGATGACCTCGATTTTTATTCTGCTTGCATCTCGACTGTTCCGCTGGGGCAGAGACTAGATAGATACGTGCTCCTTAATTAGCGAGCATCCTACCCTGCTATAACTTTAAGAGATTCTTAATCGCGAAAATTGTTGAATTGCAACGGCATATCCAGGTCCGCTTCTCGAAGCAGCGCCATAGCTTGCTGTAAATCATCACGTTTCTTACCTGTAATACGCACCTTGTCGCCCTGAATAGATGCCTGAACCTTGGTCTTTGAATCTTTAATCAATTTCACAATTTTTTTCGTCAACTCCTTATCAAGGCCTTCACGCACCGTAACTTCCTGCTTAACCTGTTTACCTGAAGCATAGTGATCTGCGACGTCAATGCTTTTCACATCAACACCTCGCTTGATCAGCTTACTCTTAAGAATTTCTAACAGCTGCTGCAATTGAAAATCAGCCTCAGAAACCATAGTGACCTTGTTATCAGCCTGACTAAACGATGCATCAACGCCGCGAAAATCATAACGTGTTTCTATTTCCCGACTGGCTTGATCAACAGCGTTAGTAAGCTCTTGCATATCTACTTCAGAAACCGTATCAAATGATGGCATAACCACTCCTTAAATATTTCAAAACCCTTAATAAGGAAAATTCAGCCACCGGTCAACTATTCGTTGACAGACGACCAAATCAGTCATTATAACTTAACTTATTATACTCTAGGCAGTTATTAACCAGCGCTCGATAGAACAAAAAAGGATTATGATGATAGATTCTCACTGCTCCATTATGGTTGTTGATGACGCACGCTTTAGCAGTGCAATGATCGGCCGCACACTGGAGCGCAGTGGATTCAAAAATCTCCGTTATGCCAGCAGCGCTCTAATAGCGCTGGACGAGCTCGAAAAGCAACCCACCGACATATTAATAGCAGATTGGCTAATGCCAGAAATGGATGGTCTGGAGCTTACTGACAGAGTGCGCCAGCTCGATGAGGCCAGCAATCACTTTACTTACATCCTGCTACTTACCGCCAGAGAGGGAGCAAACGCCCTCGAAGAGGCCTTCGACCGCCAAGTGGACGATTTCATCCACAAATCGGCCATGAATGAAGAGTTGGTATCGCGTATTTTTGCGGCGCAGCGTATGTCGTCCATTCAAAATAAGCTCCTTCGTCAAAACCAGCTATTACTGGACAATAATCAGAAGCTTCGTAGCCGCAATCTGGTCGACGGGCTCACAGGTCTTGGTAACGGACGATATCTGCTTAAAATGCTTAAACAAAGCCTGAAGTTTGTTCAGGAAAGGGAACAGGCTTGCTGTCTGTTGTTGATTAATATTAATACCTCAGAAGAGATCGCCTGCAAATACAACAATCGAGTGCTGGAAGAAGTGATAATAGGCGTTTCTCGTCGCCTTTCTCAACTGGTACGCCCTCTGGATATTGTGGTACGGCTACAACATACCCAGTTTGCTGTTTTAACCACGCAACCCACACTGAGCCAATTTAGCAGCGGCAGCTTCAAGCGTATCCATGATGGGCTAAATCTGAAGGCGTTTAAAACCTCTAATGGCTTTCTCTCAATAAATGCCAGCACCATGCTGTGCGGGATTGACCACCGCCAGGGCAACATCGACGCCAAGAAGATGCTTGTCTGGTTACAAAAACAATCGGAAGAATTGAAAAATTCAGCTCGCATTTACGAATGCGAATACGCTCCCGAAAAGCAGCCCTCAGTTATTTCGTGATCGATTCAAGCACAACCAACCAGTGGCATATACTCGGCGCTGGAGCTATTGGCTGCCTATGGGCGGGCTACCTGATGAAATCAGGCATCAACACTACACTGATCGTTCGGACCCCTACCCCACACCAAAATCTGATACTTACTCGCAACAATACAACCCTCTTTTCTACCGATATTCAACCACTCAGCCCAAGGCAGATCAGCTCACATATTTCACAACTTATCCTCTGCTGCAAAGCTCAGGATACGCTCAATGCGATGCAATCCGTGGAGCATTTACTCGACAACAAGTGTAAAGTTTTACTTTGCCAAAACGGGATGGGCAGCCAGCAGAAGGTGATCACAAAATATCCGCACCTCGATATCTATTGCCTGACAACAACGGAAGGAGCTTATCTGACAACGCCATTTAACGTTACACATGCAGGCATAGGACGAAGCTATATTGGAAAGCTCTTTCAGACATCGAATGATCAAAGCGAAGATTTATCCCGGGAATTGGCAACAAGCGAACTGACAGTGTCTGCCGAACCGGAAATTTCCCAACGACTTTGGCTCAAACTTGCTATCAACGCCAGCATAAATGGTCTGACAGCCCTTCAACAATGTAAAAATGGTGGACTTCTCGCCGCCCCCGATTTATGCCTCAAATTGAATGCTCTCAGCGATGAAACTGAAGCCCTGTTAATCGCGCTGGACATTCCAATCGAAGGACCCCTGCGACAAATAGTACAAAGCGTCGTAAAGAATACCGCTGAAAACTATTCATCGACATACCAGGATTTCATGAATGGCAGACCGACGGAACTTGCGTACATTAATGGTTTTCTCTTGGAGCAAGCAGCATTGCTGGATCTCCCCATGCCACACCACCAACAGCTATTCAGAGAACTTCAAAAAGCTAATTTGATATAAAATTCTCAGGTTTTACAAAGGCTATTATTTCATCTTGCCCTGCCACTACAAAACCGCACGAATAAGTACGCTACTATTGAATCCCAACCAGCAAAAATCTTAAAGGAAATAGGGTCTGAAAAACCTGGCACTGAATGAAAGCTTGAAAAAACAGGTGCTTATTGATAGTTACATGCGATGATTTCGATATAACAAAAAGCCTAAGCATGATTCTTTTCAGAAATTGCGATCAAATCACTTTTAAGTCGAAAAAATCAAACATCATCAATTAAACTACGTAAACGATCCCAATCAAAAGCTTCTCCTGGATCCGTTTTCCTGCCTGGTGCAATTTCGCTATGACCGCAAATACGATCAGGGTTTAGCGTGGAGTATTCTGAGATCAACAGACAGCTTATTTCAGCAAGCGCCAGATATTGGGCGTCACTGTAAGGGTCATCATCACAACCCTCAAGTTCAATACCGACAGAATAATTATTACAATCATCCTCACCATTAAAACAGGAAGTACCGGCATGCCATGCTCGTTTATTCAATGGTACGAACTGGGTTACACGTCCCTGACGGTCAATTAACAGATGCGCCGATACCTTAAGATGATTTATCGTTTCAAAATAGGGATCAGCCAAAGGATCCAGCTGATTAAGAAAAAGACGTTCTATATGGCCGCCACCGTACTGCCCCGGAGGAAGGCTGATATTGTGCACCACTAACAACGATACTCCCGCATCCAGCGGACGATCGCCATAATTAGGCGATTCCAGATATTTGGCGCCAATGACCAAGCCGTTATCACTAAGCTGAAACATCTATGCACTACCCCGTTGAAACACTGGATGCAGCATGGCAGCAGGACAAACCCGGCAACAGTTCTCGGCAGCCTGCTCGGCAGCCTGGATAACGGAGTACATAGACAGTGCAGGCGAACAACCTAGCGACGAGACTGATTCATTTCCCGCAGATTGCCAATAACGGATTCAAGTGCTCGATCAAATAACATAGCATCATCAAGCAACCTCATACTACCAGAACGGAGCTCCAGTGCCAGATTCTGCCGTGTCCTTTCCGCTACTTTGACGCCTGTTCTATTCACAAAAATATATTTACCGGTTGCCTTGATTGCAGCCGCTAATTTGCAGCGAAAACTCTTCTCAGTCGATTCAGTGAACTCTACCCAGGCTCCAATTTTCAAGTTATCGACCAGGCGATAGCTTGGATCATCTTCTGACAATTCAGGCTCCACAGCACCCGCTTCTGCTCCCTCAACCTGAGATTCCACGGTAGCGGTCTGCTGCTGGAATAATGCTTCCGGACCACTTATTTCCGCGATGGGTTTACCGGATGGAGCAGGATTCTGAACTGTATTGACGCTACTTTCAGTTGGCGTAGCAACCTCCTGGAATAACGGCTGCTGATCTACCGAATCGTTTTTAGGTTCAACCATAATCAGGTCAGAACTGACATCTTGATTTGCTTGCTTCGACTTAAAATTACTTAAATGGATAGTTTCCAGTTCAGCGAATAGTTGGTTCATTGAAAACGAATCAAAAGAAATCTCCATCAAACCTGCGCGTAATTCTTTAAGTAATCCAGGCACCATCTGTAATAACTTCTTTCGGTCTGCTGCAGTATTGATCGGACTCACACTCCAGATAAGACTATCCACGGTAACCAATGCATTTTGCCACTTTTCGGACTCAACGCCTTCCTTCAGCAAGATGAGTAGCAACACCTGACTCCAGGCGTTCTGCAACAAATTAACAACTACCGCAGGTAAACGCTTTCCTGCCATCTTATCTGACAACACTACCTGAACACTGTCACGCGCCTTCTGGGTTTTTGCTTTACCCTCTTCAGCATCGCGAACCCGCTGCTCCATTAGCTCACAGCGTCGCTGTTCCCTCGCCACAAAACCCATAAAGTCATCGAGACATGCCTGAAAAACCGTCATGTCATCTTCAAATTCCTGCAGGATTTTAAAAACCACCTTTTCCAGCTTTTGATACAAGCGATCTTTGGCCTTCACATCCTGATCACTACAACCCATAGCAGCGGATGCCATCTCGTTGAGCAATCGACGAGCCGGATGGGCGCCCTTACTAAAAAAGGCTTTATCAATAACCGCTACTTTAAGAATAGGTATCTGCAAACGGCCCAGGAGAGCCTTAATACTTTCCGGTAGATTTCGATCATCGAGAATAAATTCAAACAGCATAGAGACGAGATTAATCGTATCATCATCGACGCTACTCAATGATGCATGATGGTGCTGCGTATGCATCAAGCCGTTCAAAGCCTGACGAACGTTCAGCCCATCATCAGGCTGCGACTGATTTCCATACTTTGTGTGCTGTTGCAGCTCCGATAGCAGTCCCATCAGATATTGCTGACTAGCAACCGTCGATGCTCTGTTTTGAGTTGCACCAGTTACTGGCGCGGTAAATCCCGAACCGGCTAGCAACCCTTGCAGCGTACCAAACACTTGCTGCGCCATCTGATGTTCAGTGTAGCTTTCAAGCGCAGAGGAGGGGGAATGCTGTTTATTTGCTCCCACAACCGATCCAGTAACGCCGCCAGAGCCAGATCTGTTAATCGGTGCTGATCGCTGAACAGAATCCTGGGTTAGACCAGGCAGGACGCCTTCTTCTGCCAAAGTATGATTAACATCCAGATAAAGTTTTTCAATCTGGTTCAATACATATTTTTCAAACAGTTTGAAAACAATCAGTTTGACCTTGATATCAATTTCCAGCTCATTACTGGCAACGGCAAACGCCTCACTCAAAAGCCTGGGGCCAAACGGGTTATTGATCAGAGTAACGGATTTAGAAACCAATGAATCAATACGGGTGGTCAAGTGCGCCAACACTCTTCCCTGGTCACGGTTCACGACACGAGTCGACATAGCCTCAATTGCAACGGTCTGCTCTAGCTCATCATTCTGAAGCAGGCTCAGCCCTTCTACCGAAACAGCCCCTAAAGAAACATCAGATTCTGCCTGATGACAAAGTTGATCAAAGCCCGAAACAACCGTTTTCTGGAACTGTGATTCCATTGCACTGCGTTTCATCCGCAGGTCACGCATCGCTTCAAAGTAAATATTCTGTTCTGAATTGGAGCCCGCCTTATCGGCCATCTCAAAGAGGGTATCGTCAGCGTTTTCAAACAGACCGCGCAGCATAACAGCAAGTTGCTTGCAGCCCTGCAACTTCACTCGCTGTAAAGATTTAGGAAGCTGAACGGATGGAGCACGATGGGTTTTAGAGACCGCTGACAAGGAGACCACTTTGGAATTTTTATTCATAGCACACTCCCGACAAATCCATAACTATTACCTACAAAACCACCAAAACCGACTTCCTTAATACTTTGATGGTTCTTCCCAAGCTCAGCACTTCTGTTCGCTATCCTGCGATTCATTTCCTTAATACCATCAGTATAAAACGAATACACTGTAAGCTCTTCATAATTTTATTCGTTCGCGATCTACGTCACACAGATAGCAAAACTGCGTCAAAATAATATCGTTTTAATATCGGTACCCCTTGACTACTCAAGGCATAAATCACTTTTTGCATAAGAAAATCACTCATAACCTCTTGGTGGCTGTACCCGAAGCCCTTCACGCTTTTATAATGAGGTATGACTCAACTTTCCAAACGCCCCGGACGAATAATGATCGCTTTTGCCTGGATTATCGGGCTGGCCCTGCTCACTCGATTCTTTGCCGGGGTCGAAGAACAACAGATCAATCCCAATCAATTCCCTGCAGGTTCAGTCGATATCTCAGGATCCCATGAAGTAGTTTTAAAGCAAAACCGTTACGGTCACTACGTCCTTAATGCCACAATCAACGGGCATGAGGCGACCATGCTTCTGGACACAGGGGCAACCGATGTTGTCGTCTCCGATGATCTGGCCCGTGACATCGGCCTGCGCCGCGGCCCCGCAGGATACGCCATGACAGCCAATGGGCGCGTTAAAATTTACCAAACCACCATCGATCAACTACAGATCGGCAGCATCCTGCTTCACTCAGTACCTGCCAGCATTAACCCGGCAATGGACGGTGGCGGGGTGTTATTGGGGATGAGTGCCCTCAAGCAGCTTGAATTCAGCCAGCGAGGCAACGAACTTACCCTAAGACTACTTACCCCGTAGCCAAGAGTACGAAAAGACTCTAACGCCCTCACCGCTCCCGCCCCCTTAACAGGCTAACCAAAGCCCCTTATAATGCGCCGCCTGTATTGATTTTAACAAGTGACCTCATGATCTTCTCACTAGACCAAGATATCCAACACGTTGTTCGCTGGGCCCTGCAAGAAGATATTGGCGACGGTGACATTACCGCCGCACTAATACCTGCAGATAGATCCGCGCAAGCCAGCGTTATTACTCGAGAGGCCGCTGTAATCTGCGGCATAGCCTGGGTTAATGCCGTATTTTTCCAACTTGATCCAACGGTTCGCGTAGAGTGGCTGGTCGAAGAGGGTCAATATGTGTCTGCTGATACTGAGCTATTCCATTTGCACGGGCCCGCTCGCAGCTTACTTACCGGAGAACGTTGCGCCCTCAATTTTTTGCAGACCCTATCTGGCACTGCGACTGTGTGTCGTGAATACTCAGACTTAGTCGCCAGCACAACAGTGCGTTTACTCGATACCCGAAAGACAATTCCTGGACTGCGCAGCGCGCAAAAATATGCCGTCACCCAAGGGGGGTGCTACAACCATAGAATCGGTCTTTTTGATGCATTTCTCATTAAGGAAAACCATATCAGCGCCTGCGGCGGTATTGCTCAGGCCATAGATGCAGCCAGGCAGTTTGCTGCAAACAAGCCAGTCGAGGTAGAAGTAGAGAGCATCAGCGAACTCAAACAGGGATTAGCAGCAAACGCTGATATCATCATGCTCGATAATTTCAGCCTGGCTATGCTGCGAGAGGCTGTTGAATTAAACAGCAGCTTCGGAAATAGCAAAGCCAAACTGGAGGCTTCCGGCGGCATCAATCGCGACACCTTGCTTCCCATTGCCCAAACCGGCGTAGACTACATCTCCATTGGTGCACTTACCAAAGACTGCCGCGCAATCGATCTTTCGATGAGATTCATGGAACTGTAATCGAACTATGATTCAACTATCATGGAAAGTATGAAAGTACCCACCTGAACGGCAAAGCAACCTCTGGCAGTCAGGATCCTGAACTGAGCCGCCAGCATTGGGGATAAGAAATTTTCGTACACACCTTCGGTCGCTACATCGGTAAATCACTATCAGCAACAGATGTAACACCACAGGCTGCTGTTCAAATTTTCTTTTCCTGTCCCTTTTTCTGCTCCTGCTCCTGTTCCCGTAGCACTGACTACCAGCGACTGAAATAGAGAAGCAAATCACACACGATATACTGATGTAGCAATCAATACCTACATTTCATCATCCGCATCATCCGCTCCGTCGAGTTTTTGCTGACGCTGGAGTTCTGTAGCAATAACCGCAGTCGTTATTGCCGCTGCAGCTTGCTCAGCCATTTCTCGTGTTTTTGAGGTTGGCGCAGCTGACTCTCCAGCACCCTGCTCGGGATTATTAGCAGCTTTCTGATCGCCGGCGACAGTCGGTTGTGGAGGGGCTGCATGTTCAGCCGCATGCTCATGCTCCTCTGGCATACGCACCGTCACCTCACGATGCGCAAAATTGATACCCGCTTCCTGTAAACCGTCACGTACTCTGCGATAAGCTTCACGACGGATTATCCACTGCTCACCGGGCTTGCTGGTGAATTTCATACGAATAATGAGCGCAGACTCCTCTACCCTCATCACCCCTTGAGACTTCAACGGGAGAATAAAGTTAGGACCCATCTCCTCATCCTTGAGCATCTCCTGACCAACACGTTTGATAATCTTACGCACCTTTTCTATGTCGGTATCATAAGGTAAACGCAACTCCAGCTTCATGGTAATCCAGTCGCGACTGAGGTTTTTCACCGTCGCTATTTCCCCGTAAGGAATAGTTTGCACTGCTCCAAGGTGATGTCGCAAACGCATGGAGCGCATGGAAATTTTTTCCACGGTGCCACGAAGAGAGCCGGCTTCAATATATTCACCACGACGAAATGCGTCGTCTAATAAGAAAAATATTCCTGATATAACGTCCTGCACCAGTTTTTGAGCACCAAAACCCACTGCAATACCAACAACACCAGCACCGGCTATTAATGGGCCAATTTCAATACCCATACTATGTAGCACCGTTAACGCCACCACCACGACTAAAACGGCGTAAATAAAACTTCTTAGCAAGGGCAACAGGGTTTCTGTCCGCGTCGCACCGCCACCACCGCCATCACCTTCCAGACTAACATCATCCTCATCAGGCTCGTTGGGCATACGTTGCTCGATCATAATTCGAACCGCCTCCCAGGCCACATAAGCTAATAACGAGATCACCAGAATCTCACCTATCCGGGACAAGACAAGACGCGCAGCGGAGCTCTGCATCATATCGAACGTACCAAACCCCCACGCCTCACTCAGGGCTATCAAAATAACAGCCACCAATAAAGCACGAAAACCATTGAGCAAAATCGCGACCATACGACTAGCGCGTTGCGGGAAATTACCCGCTTGCAGTGCCGGTAATGAAGCGATTTTTGAGAGCAGAGCAAACACCAGACGGTCTAACACAGGAGACATAATCGTTACCCACCAGGCAATACGAATACGTGCCACTTGTGCATGATTTTCAAGGAAGACATTAAAGCCCCAGATACCCCACAACAATAACAACCAGGCTGTCATCAAAATGGGCCAGGACTGACTTATCATTTGCCTGATGGGGGATTTACCGGGAGCCAGCCCTTCAGCAAACATCTGATTAATTGCGACGCGCTCAAACCACCCCAAACACACCAGAAGTAATACGAAGAACAAACCAAAGAAAACCACCATGGCCCGTACCAATTCACCCTGCATGCCCAGTGCCAGCAGCAAGCCTGCTACATGCGTTATGAGTGTTGAAACCAGCGCCAATACCAAAGTCCAATAATAAAACCGGCGGGCCTGGGGGCATTCCAAAGGTAATGGCCGAATCCCTTTAGCCCAAGGCGCCAGAATAACTCGCGCCAGTATAGCCACGAAACGCACCGTAACTATCACGGCCAACACACTGATCAACAACATGCGAGGAGGTTCACCCGGGTCATAAACAGAAACCGGAACAATAATCGCGGCTATGGTAAACACCGCGAGAGCCGCCATACCAAACAAGCTTCCGAGCAGTAGATAACCCAGGCGAACATACCAACGATCTTCCTGCAGAGAGTCAAGCTTACGCTGCAAAGCGCCCAGCTTGAGGGTAGCCAGTTTTTCCAATAGCCAACCAATGCCTATCATCAGACCTAACATCATTAGCAAGTTCGGTAAGGCATCCCAACCCTGCCCATGGGTCAGCGTATTCAGCAACCGATCCCACTGCTGAGGCAAACTTTGCAGGCCCTGCTTTAAATCAGAGAGTTCTCTGGCAAATACGTCAGCACGATCTTGTACGGAGCCGACCATGCCTCCCATTGAATGACTCGATTTATTGGTCGCTTGAACTACAGGGGAAGCTGGCTCGACAACTTCAACTCCAGGATCATTAGCCAGCTCTTCCGCGCTCAACGAAAGCGTAGAAAAGGATCCAAACAACAGCGTAAGCAACAACGGGAATACCCGAGAAAGGGTGTCAGCCGACATAGATGGATCCCTCCATACAAAAGCGTTTTAAACAATTCCTGACCAGCTTTTATACAAACACTGGTATAGCAGGTGGTTTTATTGCTGTTTTTATTCTTCCAGCATCTGCTTATCCTGCTCCATCATGTGCAGCTGCTGCTGGGCACGGGAACCCAAAGAATTATTAAACGAGCGGTAAACAAATTCCACTTCGTGCCAGGTGATTTGCCCATCTCTATTAAGATCGATTTTTTCAACCTGGTCGGCAATTGCAGGCATCAATTCCTGGGTCTGTTCATAGGTGATATAGCCATTACCGTCAACATCCATCGCCTCAAATTTCTTTTTTATCCCATCCACGTATGCGCTATCAAAAACCGTCGCGCTATTACTGGCGTAAAGAGGTATAGATACAGCCGCACCAAGAACGAGCACTACAGCCTTCACATATTTCATCATCATACGTTTTTATCCTGTTTTCCATGAATTCCAGCTAAAGAACATCCCTGCTCGTTCCCGACACCCAGGAGTCAGACAGGCTCCTGGTAACATTGTATAGCTAACAATCATATTCCGCATACATCTACAGAATGTATTACCCCAAAAAGCCATGATCATTCTCGAGGAAGCGAGACTTTCACCAGAAAACCGTCGCTCAGGTTTTTCGCTATGACGGTACCGCCATGACTCTCTACTGCTCGTTTTGCGATAGCAGTACCCAAACCCGAACCGCTATTTTCCTGACCTCGAGTTTCATCCACACGATAAAACGGCTGGAACATCTCTTCCAGTACATGCTCAGGCACGCCCGGACCCCTGTCTTCCACTTCCACCACCAACGTGTTTTCAACGTGACGTAATCGTACCTGCACAATATCGCCTTGAGGAGAAAAACGGATGGCATTACGAATTATATTTTCGAAGGCACTGCGCAACATGGTTGAATCACCAGTGACCCAACACTCTTTATCACCTTCGAACTGCACTCGCCTGTCCTGTGCTCCTGCTTCAAAGTCACAATCTTCTACCACCTCTTCAAGAAGATCTTTGAGGTCGACTGACTGGTACTCACCTTCACCCAGGCTATCGATACGTGACCATAAAATCACTTGCCCGATAAGCTGATTCAAGCGTTCAATTTCACGTTCAGATCGATCCAGCTGAGCATCAACAACGCCCTGACTTTTCTTGCGCGCTAATGCCAGGGAAATCTGTAACCGGGTTAATGGAGAACGCAGCTCATGGGAAACATCCCGGAGCAGGCGTTGCTGCCCGCTGACCAAAGATTCCAGCTTGCTTGCCATCCCATCAAAATCACGCCCCAACTCACCAAATTCATCCTTGCGTTCGGTCAATGGAGCGCCAGCTCGAGCCTCCAGATCGCCTTCTGCAATTCGCTGGGCAGTTAACCGCAGATGACGTAGCGGGCGAATAAGAGACGCAGACATTAATCCACTGAATACTGCAGATACAAGAATGGCAATCAACACCGCACTAATATGAGTTTGACTCGCATAAAGCACTCTTGCACCTAACCAGGGAGGCTTCATACTGACTACTACACGGTATGGCTGCCCTGCTAATAAAACTTTTTGCGGCCCAACCAATAAGCGCCCCTCCTGATGACGTATGACAGGCTCGGGACTGTCTCCATACCTGTGCATAAACTTGAGCACCAATCCAGGCGTTTCCGATATCACGGAATCACCCTGGGGAGTAAAAACGTACTGATTCATTAGCCGGGAAGTATTAAGGCCTTTCAGGGCTAAACCCAGGCGATGGTGTAACAACTCGATCGGTTCCGGGCTCTCAAAAAGCATTCTCATTCGATCCGATGAATGAGGGAGCTGCCCCATCAATGAATGCTGTGAAATTCGCTCTACACGTTTAGTGGCATGCGCCAAGCGGACCATCATATGGGCTCGCTCTTCGCGCAACGCATCTGGATCCAGGCTTACCACAATGGTCACAGCAACAGCACAAACAAGCACTACCATGGCCAACCAAAACCATAAAAAAATCTTCCAGAAAAGGCGTTGAAGCAAAAGATTAGAGAGGCGATTTATCAATGCTTTAACTCCAACCTAATCAACGATGTAGAAATAACCGGAGCCACGCACTGTTTTCAAACGCGGTGAACCATCGGCTTTGTTGCCCAGTTTTCTTCGTACATTACTGACGTGCATATCGATGGCTCGATCGTATTGCACCAGGCGTCTTTCCAGTGCCAACTCTGTTAATTCTGCGCGAGATATTAACTCCCCCGCCCGTTCAACCAGAGACTTCAAAACAATAAATTCAGTCGCCGTTAATTCTATCGGATTACCATTGCAATGCGCCTCATGATTACCGAGATTTAGCTCAAGATCTTCAAGTTTAAGCAGGTGACTGGTTACCGAATGACTGCTCTCGACACGAAGTGCCGCACGTCGCAATATAGCCTTAATCCGGGCCACCAGTTCACGGTGATTGTAAGGTTTCGGAAGATAATCATCGGCGCCAATTTCGAGACCAATAATTCGATCCACATCTTCGCCACGTGCGGTTAACATCAACACCGGTACCGCCGACTGATGGCGTATCTCCCTTAATACATCAAACCCATTAAGTTTCGGTAAAGTAACATCCAGCAGAACCAGCTCATAACTACCGTTTAGCGCCGACTCTACGCCGGACAGGCCGTCATGAACCGCAGTAACCTCAAATCCTTCCGTCGCAAGGTATTCCGACAGAAGTTCACACAGCTCAATATCATCATCAATTAACAACAGCCGACTCATGGCAACTCCACTACCCCATATCCAAACCACTTAACAGGAACCCTTTATGCTTTAATTGGCGTCAGGCAGTGTCGCATGCCTCACACGCCAATAAAACCTGACCATCACACATCCTCCTCACAGATAGCCCTCTCACACGGCCATCAATATTACTGACCAGATTACTGGTTAGCTCCGCTTTGTTCGCCATAATGCCCACCACCCATAGGTGACATAGGTGACCCATGGTGATAACCGGAGCCCATATTTTCACTGCAACCGCCTCCGTGTCCCTTACCTGCTTTCATCGCTGTCATCTTTTCACGCTGCTCTTCAGTAAAGATTCCGCTCATGGACTCACGATGAGCGTTTCGCATCTCCTGCATCTCCTTATGCATCGCTGCACGATTCTCGGGCGTTAAACCATATTTACTGTACAGGGCATCCTTCTGCTGATGATGCGCTTCCATTAGTTGCTGCATCTGCTCTTTCTGGGACTCATCAAGTCCCATATACGAGGCCATCTTTTCCATTCGGTCTTTATGCATACCTTCCCCGCCCATATTGCCAGGGCCGTATGCTCCGGATTGAGCCACCGCAACAGCTGCGCTCATCATTAAAACTGGAGCCAACATCCATTTCATTTTCATCATCACTCTCCTTAACACAAATTACAAAGTACCGTTCCAACTGCAGAACAAACGGATCGAGAAGTTTCCCTAACCACTATTCTAGGAGAGGTTATATCTAGCAGGGTTAAGGAAAGAGTAAGGGTTTTGTAAGATCACTTGTGCAGCGCAAGGTGGTATTTTGTCATTAGCGTTCAACCACCAAATACTTTTACCCCCCTAGTCAACCTCATCTTTACCATAAACATTCGCAATCCGAAGGTAGCTCCAGAGCAAAAAACAGCTATGAGGAAAAGCCGCATCTGTTTTTTATCAGTTTGGGGTTTTATTTTTACAGGCAAGCTTTACAGACAGTCTTTATAACAATCTTTTACAGAAACCGACTATCAACATTCAGACTACATACATCCCCCCACACTTGACGGGGTTACTCTCCCGACTCTTTACCTATGTGTAACACAAAGGTTTACACTATAGATAAGACTCCTCTTACTACCTCGGCGAGAATCCTGTGCGTGTTATAGAAATTGCCAGAGCAGCCAACGTCACCTCCGAGACCGTTCGCTATTACACGCGAAAAGGGTTGCTGACCGCCCGGCGAAATCCTGATAATGGTTATCAGTTATATAACGCACAGACTCTAAAACAACTTCGCTTTATTCAGCAGGCTCGTACGCTAGGTTTCAGCATTGAAGAGATATCACACATCCTGCAACACCAGCATGACCATAGCTCACCCTGTCCGATGGTCAGGGACCTGTTAGCCAAACGGGTTCCCAAGGTGGTCCAACAGATTGCTGAACTACAAGCACTGCTAACCAGAATGGAAAACGCTCTGCACCGTTGGCAACAGATGCCAGACGGCATGCCCGACGGGCACACCATTTGCCAATTAATAGAGAACCGGGATAGCGGAGAATCAGGGGTTTCACACCATGAAATATCCCGAACTCCAGCGAAGCCTGTGGCAACCGGGCGGCATCAACTGTAATGGTTGTGTAGATAAAATTCTCGGCCAACTGCAATCCGCCGACAATGATGTAAATCTTGAGGTTGAGGATGTAAATCCTGAGGTTGAGCTCGGCAACCAAAAAGCCACCATCACCTCGTCACTCGAAGAGAGCCAAATACAAAGCCTTATTTTGCTTATCGCCTGGCGCGTTCTGGCTCAAGCGTTAAATCAATCGATTAAAAAACCACTTAAAATGGGCTGTTTTTTTACCTCCCCATTACGGTGAGAGTATCGGCTATCACTCGACTGTGCTTCCCTTATCCTGAGAATCATTCTGATACTGTTCTTTACTCGATTCTTTACTTAATGGACCTGATTGCCGCCAGCCAATATAGAGGAAAAGTGCAGCCGCCAACCCAGAAGCTCCGTAAGTCATACACATCACCAGAATTTGATAGCGCACGGCCACCAGCGGTGATACTCCCGATAATATCTGGCCGGTCATCATACCCGGCAAAGACACCAATCCGACCGCAAATAGCGCATTAGTGATAGGGATCATGGAGGCGCTAAGGGCTATGATGCGGGCCTGTTGCAACGGTTTATTACGGTCTAATTCTGCATCCATCCGTTCCGCCGAGAGACTAACCGCGTTAAGGGCATTTGAAAAAATCATGCCGGCTATGGGTATCAGATAGCGTGCCTCATACCAGGGGTCCAGAACCAACACCAACTGAGTCACTAATAACAGAGTTGCGCCGCCCATCAAGCCGATAGATAACATCGCTGAGCGCAATAATCGCCAGCGTTGAGCTTCAATGGTTCGCAAAGAGATCCAACTGGAAGCCACCACCATCACCACCAAAACAGCAAGTATGGGTAAAGCAGATTCCACCGCAAACAGATAACTCAGGGCATAGCCGATCAGTAACAGCTGGACCACCATACGCATTAGTGCATAGATAGCGCCTTTCCAGGAGAGCGACCAGTAAAATAATAATCCCACCAAAAGGAGCACCGGTATAGATGCAAATAGCAGCCGGTCAAAAGGAATTGTTTCAACACCCGAAGCCATCAATATGCTCCTCAATTATTTATGGGGGGGGGAAGGAATAGGGGAGTGGAAGGAAAGGGTTCTCAAAACCCTGCGGCCACAGGCAAACAACAACCTCGCAGTAAAGCGTAACAATTATGCCCCTCCAGCATTACAGCACGCTTCCCAAGATTAGCGAAACATCTTCACTTTGACTCACCGGAAATCCTATATGATCAAAATATATTCACGCAAGATAACCACAAAAAGGCAACGTCCAATAAGTTGTTAACAGATATCCTGAACCCACCTGTGCGCTTGCTGTGGATAACCCATCAATGACGCAGCCTGCTATGGGCTAATCGCCTTCGTACAATTTTCGTACAGCACGATCTTAAACCAGCCATTCAATCTACTGTTGCACCTGAAAGGCTTTTATCATCGATTACCAATACTACTCATATCCAGATTATTGATAACTAATAAGGCGCAGTGATAAGTATTTTGATGCCCGCCAAAGGAGTTCCCGGCAACAGCGCTGAATGACTAAAACCGATGTTTTTTTTACCCGGAAAGCCCCTAAATTACTTGCAGTCAGTTTCCGGTAACGGCATTCTTACTCGCACATTTGGTTTTTTTACCAGATCACGGATGAACAACTTTACAAACAACTCCAGAAATTTAGCGGTAAAAATCCATATGTCGATCAAATCCATCGGGGCTACGGTTATTTGCTGCGCTCTATTTAGCTCTACCTCCGCTCTCGCCGACGACAGATACTTTGGTATCGGAGGCGGTTCATTTGATATTTTTGAAAATGCCAGCGAAGTTGCTGTCACTGCAACTCTCGAGGGAGAAAAATTTACCAGTTTCTGGGATCTGCGCCCAACCGCACAGGCGATCGCGATCAGTGATTCTGCTTATTTTATCGGCATCGGCGCGATAAAAGAGTTTGATATCGGCGAGAACTGGGCACTGGGTATCGGCTTCGCTCCTGGATTTGCAGACGAAGATGATGAAAAGAAAGCTCTGAGTTACAACGTAGAATTTTATTCACGGTTGACCGTGACCTACAACGCCAACCCAGACAACCGCATCCGTCTGGAGCTAGGCCATATTTCGAATGCCGGCTTAAGTGACACCAACCCCGGCACCGAGCCGTTGATGATGTCCTGGCTACACCGTTTCTAAGAACCGCTTATAAGAACACCCGCGGGGATGTCATATCCCCGCACTCCTCTCTAATGTCGGCCTACCGGCAACCCTCTCTTACCAGCACAGACAACTGCACTTCTTCAGGGATTTCGTTCAGTTGTTTCGTTCAGAAATTTTGCTGCAGAAACTCAACCATTCCCTTTTGATACGACTCCTTCTTGAAGTAAGTCCTTCTTAATTCAAGGCCTGCTTAAATAAAACAGAGTCTCAGACAAAAAAACACAAACGTCACTTACCAGACCTGTTATCGGCCGGACATACTACACAGCATTTTATCAATCCAGAGAACAGACACTACAAAAACGATTAGTGCTCACGAGTTGAACGGAAACGAATATCTGGCCAACGCTCTTCTGTCAGGCTCAGATTTACCCGAGTAGGCGCCAGATAGGTCAGGTGCCCCCCGCCATCAATCGCCAGATTGTCCACCGCTTTACGTTTAAAGTCCTCAAGCATTTTCGGATCATCACACTCAACCCAGCGGGCGGTGTTAACACTGATCTGCTCGTAAATACACTCAACCTTATATTCATCTTTCAAGCGATATGCCACGACTTCAAACTGCAATACACCGACCGCACCGACTATCAGATCGTTGTTTTTACGCGGCATGAACAACTGGGTTGATCCCTCTTCTGATAGCTGTTGTAAACCTTTTTTCAACTGTTTCATCTTCAGGGGATCTTTCAAACGTACTCGTTTGAACAGCTCAGGGGCAAAGTGAGGAATCCCGGTAAACTTTAACGCTTCACCTTCGGTAAAAGCATCACCAATCTGAATCGTTCCATGGTTATGCAAACCGATGATATCCCCGGATACCGCTTCTTCAACATTGGATCGATCGCCAGCCAGAAAGGTGACAGCATCAGCAACTTTAATAGCTTTACCAATACGCACGTGTTTCATCTTCATACCGCGACTGTATTTACCGGAACACACCCGCATAAACGCGATACGGTCACGATGCTTAGGATCCATGTTCGCCTGAATTTTAAACACGAAGCCGGAAAACTTGTCTTCGGTAGAAGCCACTTCACGTACATCGGTAACGCGATTGACCGGCGGTGGCGCCCATTCCACTAATCCATCCAGCATATGATCAACGCCAAAATTACCCAGCGCCGTACCAAAAAACACCGGGGTTAACTGCCCCAGCAAAAACATCTCCAGATCGAATTCATTCGAGGCACCTATCACCAGCTCGAGCTCGTCACGTATCTGGCTTGCCAAATCAGCCCCTATGGCTTCATCAAGCTGTGGATTATCGAGGCCCTTGATAGCACGAATATCCTGAATGGCATGTCCCATACCCGATTGATAGAGCACGGTCTCATCACGTGCTATATGGTAGACACCTTTAAACCCTTTACCACAACCAACAGGCCAGGTGATCGGCGCACACATCATACCGAGTTCACTCTCTACCTCATCCAGCAATTCCATAGGATCTCGAACTTCACGATCCAGCTTGTTCATGAAGGTGATGATCGGCGTATCACGCAGGCGCGTCACTTCCATCAGCTTACGAGTACGAGCCTCGACGCCTTTCGCGGAATCTATCACCATCAGGCAGGAGTCGACCGCCGTCAAAGTACGATAGGTATCTTCGGAAAAGTCTTCGTGCCCCGGGGTATCGAGCAGGTTAACGATTCGCTCTTTATACGGAAATTGCATGACCGATGAGGTGATGGATATACCGCGCTGCTGCTCCATGGTCATCCAGTCAGAAGTGGCCGCACGGTCGCCCTTCTTGCCCTTAACAGAGCCGGCCACCTGAATTGCCTGCCCTAGCAGCAACAATTTTTCGGTGATGGTAGTTTTACCCGCATCGGGGTGGGAGATGATAGCAAACGTGCGTCTTCTCTTGATTTCATTAACAAAATTGCTATCGCTCATACCACTTCAACCTCAATTTACACCTGAATTTACACCCGTTTATAAAAACGCCTCTTGAGCCGTCCTCAAAAGGCGCGTCATTATACACCTGCATCATCCAGGGATATGGATTTCAGATGATTTTCTATTGCCTCTATGATGCCTTTCGAAAGAGGCAAATGTGCCTTCTCGCTATTCCACAATTCATGAAACTTAGTGAGAGTTTCTTTTGCTGTATCCAGAACCAGCTTTTCTGGCAACATGGCCTTTGCGGCCATATGCGACAATTCATCCATTGAAAAGTCGCTAAACTTTTTGCTTCGACTGACTTTTAGTGCCGCCTCATTGTCAGGAATATAAGGAACCGTTGATACAAAATCGTAAGCAGGTGCGATGGATGGCACCTGCTTATCGTTATAAATCAACGACCAGTTTTTCAGGTGCATATCAGCATTACCGATCAACGTGTTAAACACCAGCCTGCGAACAAACTCAGCAATATCTTCTTCTTGCCCTTCAA
>JAUXFT010000113.1 GCA_030622755.1 Aestuariirhabdus sp.
ATCGCGATAAACAAAAGGCAATTGATTAAGGCTGGTTTGCCTTGGAAAGTCGAGGCGTATACGCTGAATATTGGGGGTTTGAAAGCCATCTCCAGTTAAACGCAAACGCAGGAACAGATATCGCCCTGGCGGTTGTTGTATCAGAAAGTCATCACTGTTCAGTATTGATTCCTGCCAATCCACGGGATGAGGTATTCCAGCGGCAAAGTCAACCCACTCACCTTCGGCTACACCCTGGGCAGAGGGAATAGGTTCTTCATTAGTTGAAACAGCTATCGCCACAGTAGTACCTGAAGGCATCTCGGCGTCCAATCTTACTCTGTGCCAAGCGCAACGTGGTATACCGCTATCAATAGCAAAGCTTAAAAGTTGACCTTGTGCAACAAATAGCGGAGCAACAGTAACTGTTGGCGGCGCTTGTAAAGTTCGGCCGTACCAGGAAAAACAAGGGCCACAGTTTTGGCTGTTGTCACTATTTTCTTCTCTAAAACAAAAGCCATGATCGCTTACCAAGGTGAGACTATTAGGTTTGAATGCTGCTCGCAATTCACTAAGCGTTGCTTGTTTAAACTCGCTGTCATGCTGTTTCGCCCGCCATAGCTGATAACGTCCATCATGCTGCTTAACGGCAAGCCAAACACAACAAGTTTCATCTATTGCAAGACGATCAATTGTGTTAGGTTTGTCCGTTGGCAGAGGAGCGGAAAAAGCCCCTAGGTCAACGCCTGTCATATCCAGACGCCGTAATACACCCGCCTGTTCATCCACTACCAACCATTCACGCCAGCTAGCATAGGCAATCGCACCCGGTTGACTGAAAGCTACTTGACCCAGTTGGCGGCGGCCACGCTCAGTGAAAAAATGGATGCAATTAGCGCCAATATCGGTTATGGCTATCCGCTGGGGTGAAACAGCTACTGCGCGGGCACATTGAAGCACACCAATAGCACCAGGCTGCGGTTCCGTCCAACAGGGTTCACAGGCATCCCTCACCAGCAGACGCGATTGTGGTGGACAAGGTGTCACCAAGTGCCATTCACATATGCCACAAGTTTTTGCTAAACGTGACGGCGGTATAAATGACGACAGAGTCGACTCATCAATACTATGGCCTGCATCACCAAGTGCTTTTAGCTGTACGCCGGTTGCAGTATATACTCCTTCCAAACCTTCAAGTTTATCTGCATCCCAACCCACGAGATGATTTAGCAGGCGAAACTGAGCTAAGTTTGCAACGCAAGTCATGTGTTTGTCTCCTGCAATTCATGGACATCAGGCCATAGTAGAGTATTTGATGGAGGTTCGTAATCCGTACAGGCTGGCAGAGTTTCACCGTCGACAATCAAGTTCAGGCTCGATACTGCCAGCAGATTATCGACATGCTCCAATAAATGTCGTACCACTGCATTGTGATAAATCACCCCTCCAAAAGGCCAGCCTTGTCCCTGTTCACCGCCATGGATTGGATCGAAAAATTCATCTAACTCGTGCAGGGTTTGGCGAATGACATTACCGTCATCGGCCATTTCGGCAATCGCCAGCGATGCACGAATACCAATTCGATGAAATTGCGGTGCTGCTGCAACGACTTCAACACCTGCCGGGGCGATATTTTCAGACAAATAACGACTAACGGCATCAAGACTGCCTTGATCAGGATATGGTGGCCCTTCCGGGCGCGGTGGCCCTAACAGAAAAACACTGACGGTACCGGGTACCCGGGCACCATTTAATCCCGCGTGCATGCCGGCTACCGCATAGGCTCGACGTATGTCAGCTCCATTAACCTGCAAGGCTAACAACCCGTAATCAGCAGTGGTGACAGCGCGCGCTCTAGCACGAATCTGCTGAGGTCCACGTAACAGTGTTTGTTCGAGACTCTCTTCATCACGGCCGCCACTAGCTGCTAACGGATTGTTTACACTAACCAGAAAAGGTGCCGAAGAAACCAGACCGGTAATTTGTTCCGCATCCACTGCACCGGCGCTACCCGTTGCCACCTGATAGTGTTCAGCCACTACGTGGCGAAATCCTTGCGGTAAATTCGCGCCATGGGTACCATCACCAAATTGCAGCTCACCTGTCACAGCATCTAGTTGATAAACGCGATCATCGGAACCGTAAGCATTTAGGTCATTAACCTCCTGCCATAATACTGGTCCAGTCTGCGTGGGTAACTCCGAAGTCAATTGTGCCGCAGAATTTATTTCACCTTCATTCACAGTCAATCGTAACGAGCCAACCAAAACAGGTTTCTGACTGAGCCGCAAACGCCGACCATCGCTATCGGGAATATATTCCAATACTTCATTGCGAACGGTTCTAGCAGCCACAGCCGACACCAGGTTCAGCCGAATAAAGGCGAGAGTCGGTGGATCGTTAAATTCACCAAAAACGACTTTTAAGCGCAGCCAGCGTAATGGCTTATCGGTGATAATCCCATCTGGTGTGCCCAGCCGCCAACGTTTGGGTGATCGCAATTCAACAATGCCGCTTTGCTGCAGACTGTTGGTTTCGTCCCGAATGACCTCTGCACTGTCAAAACTGCCTCCGTCAAAAAACTCCCACCGCATAAACGGCCTGGGTAAACCCGTAATAGGTTCTACACCGCCGCTGGCAACCGGCGGTGGTGCACCTGCTTGCGCTGATAGTTGCATACCAAAAGAGATGCTGGGTTGCGGTTCGATCTTGGTATTCAAACCCAGTAATAAAGCTGAACCTGCTTTTGGATTTTCACCAAATGCCAGCTCAGCATTATTGACATCGCTGCCACTGAGATCCACCTCGTAAGAGCGACTGCCCTGCTGCACAAAACTTAATTCAATCTCACCCGGTGTAGCAAACAGGCTTTGTTCAGTTTCAAAAATAACGGTATTACCTGAGCTATCTGTTGCACTACTAGAAACCTGAAAACCTTCAGCCACCAATACGGACTTAGGCGCAGAGTCAGAAGTAGTAAATGTTAGAAATGCACGTGCCGGACTTGCCGGTGTGGGCACAATTGCAGCAACACGCAGGTATTCAATTAAGGTTTTTTCCGGAAGCCGATTTAGCCGCTGTACCAAGGGTTCAGCCAGTTCCGCATGGAGTTTTAATAACGCAAATCCAGCATCACCTTCCCTAACATTACTCCATTCTGACGCAAAGCCCGGCACCCTGGATGCCACGTCCTGCCTGATAAACAGGCGTCCGCCTCTCAATAATAAAGGGGGTTCCACTGAGCCTGGCAAGGTTTTATCAATCGACTCTTTTCCCCACCATACTGAGTTCATCGCAAACTTCCTTGTGTTGCTATTTTACGATCAATGCTTAATGATATCCCCTGCAAAAAAACCAATTCATATTTGCCAATTACAACATCATTACAATCTTCAAATACATTGCTTGAATCCAAGGCTATTGCCACACGCTTGACGATTACACCGTCATCAATATGTAGTTGTATCTGTTTAATTAAACTGGATGGACGAAGTGTTCCGCCAAACGGCCAGCCGTCACCCTCATTGCCACCTACCAACGGATCCAAATATTGGGTAAGAGATAGAGAAATATCCGTTTGCAAACTGTCTTCGTAGGCAAAAATGCCCTGTAATTCAATCTCCAAATGAACCGCACGATAGGGCACAGAACGAATATATACTTCTGAAGTAATTAGTCGCCGAGCGTCGATCCGTCGGGTCACTTCAGCTAAGGCACCAGGGTCCGTCTTAGGTGCTAACACCACATCGCCAGATTCAAATAAACCAGACTCCCGAGGTACTTCCGGTACAACAAATACAGTTATTGCACCAGCGACTGGATGGCAAGGAAAACCAGGGTGATAACCTACCGCCGCATAGGCTCGGGCAATGGCTATACCCGGTGTGTTTATTGCGAGCCACTCGAAATCTTCAGCGGTTACCGCGCGTTCTCGTCTTGTCAGGTTTGCACCCACCCGAGCTTTGGCCTCGGTCATTGTTTCAGCTTCAGTACCCCCTATTCCAGGCACAGGGTTAACCGGCTGGATATCCGTTGCTTTTGACGTCCATACTAATTCACCGATATTTCCCAGATTACCGCCGCCGGCAAAGTAACAAAGTTTTGTTAATGGTTCTGATCCTGTATGCAATACGGGTATGCGACCCGTTAAGCCGTTACCGAACAATAGTCGCTTACGAGGTCTGTCGACAACGAACACCCGATCTTCAGGCCCATGATGATAAAAATGATCGGTGGGTTGCCACTCATACCACAACCCGTCATTTTCGAAAAAATGTAAATGCACGGATTTTTCAAGCGGTTCCGGTTGTTCAACAGGTAGTTGCAGTTCTTGACCTGGCAACCGCAGCCATTCAGCCACCTGAGATTTTATTGCTAACCAGTCAACCTCGACAAATTGTCGATGTTGAGCAATCACGGTATTGGGTATCAGGCGACGCAGCCTTGGTGGTGAGGAAAAAGTGCAAGAAGCACAGCTTATCGAAATAGCATAGGGCACTAAACCATCAACCGGGGCAGCGGCAGGCTTCCAGTCTGGGGGGATGTTTATACGCACCAAACCGGAGCGACGCAAACCGCCGGTGGCATCAGTAATTTGATCGCCGCTAAATTGTTTTTTGGTACCCACGCCAGTACTGTAATGCCATTTGAGTTTGGCGGGTGGCGCAATCTGCTGATGGCGGTAATTCCAGTCGGGTGCAATAAAATCATTAATCGCAATTGATGAATCAGCCAGCGGTAGTGCAGTGCTTATGGAATCTTCAGGGACACATGGCAGATGACCACTGTCAGTAATCAGATTATTGGAGTCAACAGTCCGATGTGGGTAACCTTGTCCGGTGGTTCGATCAAACCATTGAATATCACTGGGAAGACTGACCCATTCCGGCGCAATTGCAGGATCGCAATCCAAATCAAACAATAAATTAAATTCACCTTGCCTTTCATCTATCACCAGCTCACGATCCAGCCAGATGGTTATTTGCAGTTCGGCAGCATTGCCGTCTGCATGTAATAAAGGCACTAATCGCCCTGCACTTAAATCGGCGCTGTAATCCTGATCTGTTGTTATAAGGTCAAACTTTGGGTGTAAACCGCCGACATAATTAACCGGTAGTATAGTGACGGATTCCAGAATGGTGTAGGGTAGTAACAATTCCGGATCTCGAGGATCAAAAACCGTACCGGCGAAAACCTGTTGCGGTAAACTTTCTTGCAGGGAACGAAATGCCAACAGTGTGTTTGCAGATGCAGTGGTTAGCGGTACTTCATCGAGTAGTGCCAACATTGCCCGCACTAAAGGTTCCGGCACCTGATCAAGCCAATACAGACGTTGTTCGAAAAGGTAAGCGAACAGTTCAAGTAAGGTAACGCCAGGATCGAGAGGACCGTGCATAGTCCACTCGCCGTTGGAATTAGCCGCGATACGCGTACGTATAGCATCGACCATTTCCGTCCAATTGAGATCATCAAGTTGTAAAGACTGTAAACTCACGGCTGTCCCTCCCCAGCATCAAATTCAATACCGAGATAAAATGGGAAGACCAAATTTCCACGAGCATTGCTGCCGCGAATTTTGTAAGCGATATTAACCACTATGTAATTTTCACTCCCGACCGTTGCCTCGGCCTGAACATCTGTCAATTCAACTCTTGGTTCCCAGTCTCGTACCGCTTCACGAACACTGGTTTCCAATAACCGCAGGTATTGCACACTACCAGGCGCAAACACCAGGCTGGGGGCTTTGCATCCCAAACCTGGCCGCATCACTCTTTCCCCCAAAGCGGTCATCAATAATATTTTTAGCGATTGTTCAACATGAACTTCTCCCTCTACATAACTCAAGCCGCCAGTTCCGTTCGGCTGGATAGGAAAAGCAAAACCACGACCAAGAAAACTTGCACTCATGCCGGACATCCCCCCAAAACATCAACAACTTGCTGGATCGTTGCTACTGTGTCTTCAAGTGTGGTCACTGTCTGAGTCAGTGCTTCGGTATCTTCCGCATTACCTAAAGCGGGTAACTGGATGGCTTCAACCCCGGCAATGCTCATAAAAGGCCCGGCCAGATCCATAATGGCGGTTATCGGTTCCATGCCCTGCATTAAATGACCTATGGAAGTCACTACATTTTGTTGGGCACATTCAAGTGATGCAATTAATTCCTGATCCGGGTTTTCATTTGCCTGTGCTTTTTCCAGTTTAATGTTAAGACCATTCATAAATTCCAGCGATGTTTTCAGCGCATCAATTAAACAATTCAAGGCTTTCAGAATTAAACAAAGCAAGTCTCTGACAAACGGAAGCATGCCGGCCGGGGTGAGCATTAAAAAACAGGGAGCAAGATCAACAACCGCTTCTGCAATTTCTTTGATTACTGCTGGTGTAGGTGGCGGACTTGTAATTACATCACTTAGAGGTTTTACAAGTTTGAGTATTTTCAGTACACAATCCATACTGGCCATTAGTGGTGCTATTTGTAACATTAGGCTAAAAGTCAGTGAACAATCGTTGGGGATATTCTGGCCCGCATTAGATAATGCAGACAGAGTTCCTCCTGTCGGTAAAGTCAAGGTGAACTTTTCTGGTTCAGGCAAACTAAGGTCAATACACTTGGGCGCACTCAAGGCCTCGCGCAATTTCTCTGGTACCTTTATATCTACTTTAGCCATATCATTCTCAGCTAGCTTTGCTAAATCGAATTACTATTGGGTGCCACTACCCGCCCATTAATAGTGATGATCGAAGCTTTCAGTTTTAATACACCACTGGTTTCAATGCACAAAGTGCCATTAGTGGACATAGTGATGGAATCACCGTTGGAATTTTCCACCACAACAGCACCTACTGCGCCTGGTTCTTCTGGATCCAACATACTTATGTGGTGTCCGGTAGGGCTTTGTATACGATAATGCCGCACATGAGTATCCAGGTCACTTCCAGTACCAGGCGGTTGATCCACACCGTTGAAGAGCCCACCCAAGACCACTGGCAAGCGCATGTCGCCGTGAATGAAAGAAACCAATACTTCACTGCCAATTTTCGGAATAAAAAAAGCGCCATGACCAGGCCCGGCAAAAAACTGCATCACACGGCACCACTCACTTTCCATCTGATCGTTAAACCAGGGGTAAGTCACTTTAACCATACCGTCATTGCGAACATCCGTTACCAGTGCTTCCGCTACGCCATAATAACGTTTATCAGTACTACGAGATCGTGGTTGACTCATAATACTGTACTACCTGTAAGAGTACCTTCATACATACGCCGCACCTCAAATTGAGTTTTATAACCACTGCCATCTAAGCTGTGTTCCACTTTTTTTACATAGTAATCCCCGTTAAAACGTGAACCCAAACCTGTTAATGATAAATTATCCCCAGGCCGCAAGTCTGGCAAACCTATAATTTGTCCTGTGGCTGTGATATAGCGATATGCGCGTTCTAGCAATAGGCTTTTTGCTAATTCAAAAGCCTCCTGATTACTAGTAATCGGTGCATCCACTATAACGTCACTTTTTTGTTGAGACTGTTGTGAAGCCTGGGGGCCACTGTTACCGCCACTGGAACTTTGCGGCAGATCACTGGAACTCGCAGTTGCGATAATTGCCTGCTTGGTGGCTGGATCCCAACCACGGACACTCACTTTACCTACTTGCTCAGAAACATTTATTGTGGGCATAAAACTCATCAGATTTTCACCCCAATGCAAAGCAAAACTCCTGACTCGGCTGCTATCTCTACCATCTGTGGGTCGAATAAAATACAAGGTGGTTTCGGAGGACTCAGAATTAGTCAATAGAAAACAATCAAAATCGATGCGTTTGGCCCGTTCCATTAGAAACTGGGCATCATCTTGATTTTTTTGCACAACTTCATCATGTGTTTCACCCTCCTTGGTCACCTCAACCAGCAGGTTGTTACGCGCCGCAATAATTTCCGCTATCTGCCAATCGGTTTTATTGACGTACTTGGTTTCTTCACCTTCTTCTGGACGGCGATTTTTTAACCGAAACATTCCATCCAGGCCGCTGATGGTCACTGTAGAGGATCCCTGTTGTGGAAACTTGGGTGCCATACTAGTGATTTGTCCGGTAATCATGGACACGAGCCGGTCTGCATATCCCATTTTGATATGTACTTGCCTCCCCATGTCAAGGGTACTGCTGTCGCTGTATTTAAAACCAATCGCTTCATCATCCCAATTAGCAATTGCAATATCAAAGCTGGTCATATTGTCCATATCCATCTTTACTTTGATACTCAGCACATCGCCATTGGTTTTAGGGGACAGTTGCTTCCCATCTATCTCGACACGAAATCCTGGCGCATAGTATTCGGTGTGAGGTAATCCTGATTGTTGGATTGACGTTTGCATTGCCTTACCTTAATCGCGGCAGGTTTAGCACCTGTCCTGGTTGCAGATTACGAGGGTCTTCGATATCGTTGTTATGGGCGATTTCACGCCACTGGGTTACGTCGTTATAAGCTAAAGCCGCGATACTGGCAAGAGTGTCTCCCCGACGCACCACATGTATTTTCTCAACATCTGGTGAAAACTTTGGTGAGTCCGCAACCTGCTCTTCAACAGTGCGGTATTCCTTTAAAACCAAATTCAATTTTGCGCGAATGGGAACGCCTTCAGGTGTAAACAGCACATAGGTGATATTTAAACTTTCTACCACACCTCTGAAAATTTCACCGTCCCAGGTTAAACCTACTATTGGCGGCGCATGAGTTTCGCTCTTGATATTCATTAAGTTACGTAACTTATTAGTGTATCGCTTGCGCACATCATCCAGTGTGTCTGAAGTATCCACCATCAATTCTGCTGTCAGCTTTTCAGATGCGCCGCGAATATATTGAATGGGTGGTGTTTCCAATCCGGGAATTGCAATTTCGGCAAAAGTATTAGATTTCTGTACTTGGTATTCAGTTGGATTGAAATGCAATGGAATAATTGGATCTTCGTCTCCACTGGGCACTAAAATTTCCAGTATTGCTTTACCAGCACCTTGCCCTGCACTGTTACTAGGAATCAACATCAGAAATCACTCCCTGTTTGATCATCGCCTAACATCTGATCTTGACGCAAACGTCGTTGCAGCATTTGCTCCTGCTCCTGTGCCTGTGCCCATTCATCAATAAAGCGCGTAAAATATTGCGCAAACACTTTTTCATCGCCGTCATCGGTTACATCAAATTGCACTTCTAAGTTCTCGATAGTTACCATTAGCTGAATAACCCCGCAACTGTGTCTATTGCATCTCCAATATCAAAAGTTCCACCTGCCAGTGTCAGCCCCTGATGTGCTATTTCCAGACTCTCTACAACGACTCCGTCCGTCATGGCGTTAAATTCCGGGCCTGTCCATTTGGCGGCAAGACCACCGCGAAATTCCCAAGCCATCACTCGTTCACCTTGATGATCAAGTAATATAATCGAACCGTCGCGCCGCGCACCCAATGATTGGCTCAAGCCAATTTGGTACCACTGCCAAAGAATTGGGTCGCGAATAAAACCTTGCTTTAAGGTGATGTTGGTCCAACTGTGACGCACCGGCAACTGATGCTGAAAATCATTAACTCCACCTTCTGAATAAGCGGTAATTTCCAAACTTCCACCTAAGCCATTGGCCTCCTGAAAAGCTCCGGCAGCAACTTCTGGTAACAAGCGCGCCTGCTGTGGCGGTAAATATGCATCGGCATTATCCAGAGTGACAATAAATCTGAATGCAGGTAATAAGTCTGTCATGCGCTGATTACCTCCAGGCGGCCTTCGCTACTCATAGCAATACGCAGGGTAATAAATTCCATTGGTACGGCTGGCGCTAACTGAATACTGCAATATACTTGCCCGAGATCCTGTATATTTGGAGGATTGTTGGATTCATCACAGATCACGCGGAACGCCTGTTCAGGTCTTGCTCCTTTGAGCGCACCAGCACGATAGGCTTGTAATAAAACGGTGGTAATGGCACGTACCAGCACTAACCACAGTTGTGGGCCGTTACTGCTGAATACCAATGGTGCAGCCACACGTCGAATGGCGCGTACCAATCGGTGTATTAACCGGCGGTGCGCTAAATAGAGGCCCTCCGGATCGGTTTGTTTATCCGCCAGCGTACGTCCGCCCCAGACTTGCAAACCACTGCCTTGCCTACAACGTAATGGGTTCAATCCGATATTAACCAAATCTCCTTGCTCCAAGGCGTCGTAAGTCCGGCTGGCATCAACAGCATCATATAACTCTGCATTAGCCGGTGTGTGATGGGCACCGCGCTCCCGATCCAGACGACTGATCAATCCTGCAACGTGACCCACCGGTGGAATCCGGCGCAGAGGTTCAATTACTCCACCTAATGGATTTTTTACCTCTAACCAGGGCTGATAGACAACAATCGAACGTGCGCTGTTACCCGCGCTAAGTTGTTGCCGACGCAACTGCACCCATTGACGGGCCTGTTCTACACCTAACTGGTCAGGTGGTAGTGTAGCGACAATTTGACGATCCAGAGATACATCAGCTTGAGCAGCAGCCCTGACTAGTAAGTGGTAGGCATCGGCCTCTGGTAGCCGCTACATATCAGGTAAAGCAATTAACGCCACTTCCGGCTCTGCTAGTAAATGATCAATATTCGC
>JAUXFT010000232.1 GCA_030622755.1 Aestuariirhabdus sp.
AACGATGCAGCTTATGGGCTGCTTCGTATCCCATTCGGTGGCAACCTTGCCCGATAGAGCTGAGTGAAACACGGTTTAAATAGCGCGCCATTTTTTCATTGTCGATGCCGATAATTGCGGTTTGATCCGGCACTTTGATATCCAGGTGATCGCAACTTTGTAGCAGATGACGTGCACGGGAGTCGGTGACAGCAATGATACCGATGGGTTGCGGCAAGGTTTTAAGCCAGATGGATAACTCCTCCATGGCATCAGACCAGGTTTCGGGGGCAGTGCTGTGCCCCTGGTAGATGTATGTCTCGAAATTATCCTTGTTCAATAAGGTTTTAAATGCCAGTTCGCGTTCCTGAGCCCAGCGATTTCCTGGCTGTTGCGGCAATCCATAATAGGCGAAGTGCTGCAGGCCTTTACTTTTTAAGTGTTTGTAGGCCATCTCAACTAGCGCGAAATTATCGGAAGCGACATAGGGGCGTTTGGGATAATGATCGCTGTCCTGATAGGAACCACCAACGGCCACTACCGGTATTTCGGTATTCAGAAGGCTTGCTTCCACTTGAGGGTCATCATAGTCGGCGATGATGCCATCACCATCCCATTCATTAAGACGGTCAAGCCGGCTACGAAAGTCCTCTTCTAGAAAAATGTCCCAGTCACATTGGGAAGCTTGTAAATAATCGCCGATTTCAGCGATAACCTGGCGATCAAACACTTTATTGGCATTAAACAGCAAGCGAATGCGAAAGCGCTTAGCAAACATTGGGAAGCCCCTGAAAAACAACGTGTCTGAGCATTATTTGGCAAAAAGAAGCCAGAAAGAAGATAAGCCAGACAAAAGATAATTATTATTGTAGAGATCTGGTTAGCAGCCATTCAGTGCGCTTAGCAACAAGGTGAGATGCGGTGTTGATGTTGATGTTGATGCAGATGCTGGTGTTGATATAAAGCACCTGAGAGCATTGAACCTTTGTCGAAATAAAGCGGTATTGCGTGCTTATGACTAGCGTATAGGCGTCGGGCTTGAGTTTTATTAGTGTGTTACTTGAGCGCGCCTGGTAGGAGTTGGTACATTCTATTGAGATGATGTGCTGTTATAGTTTGTTAGTGGATGTAGAGACAATGGCTGCTTCAGGATTGAGCCTATCTAATTGATGGAAGTGGATGGAAAATATGAGTGACATGGATCGAGAATTGCTGAAGCTATCGCAGGATGTAGGGCAGGTGTTGTTACACAGCGAAATGCGTTTGGTGACAGCAGAATCTTGCACCGGGGGAGGCATAGCCGCTGCAATAACCGAGATTGCAGGAAGCTCGACCTGGTTGGAGGCGGGTTTCGTTACCTACTCTAACGAGGCGAAGGTCTCGATGCTGGGGGTGTTAACGCCAACACTGGAAGAGCATGGAGCCGTTAGCGAACAGGTTGCCATCCAGATGGCGGAGGGTGCATTGGTTCGATCCAGGGCGAATATGTCTGTATCTGTAAGCGGCGTCGCAGGGCCTGATGGTGGAAGTGAAGATAAGCCGGTAGGCACGGTGTGGATGGCGTGGGCGGTAAGAGGCAGAGAGACGATTACGCGGCTGTTTGCCTTTGCCGGTGATCGTCAAAGTGTCAGGCAGCAGGCGGTAGTCGCTGCGTTGAAAGGGATACAGGGGCGTCTACAAAACTAAATTTTCATTAGCTGATGTCTGTAGTTATGAAGGGCTATGCAGGCAGGAATTAGTGTGCTTTAATACTGTTCAAGCATACAGTAGTTTTTGAAACCCCGAGTGATGAGGTGCCATAATGGATCAGAATAAACAGAAGGCGTTGAGTGCTGCGCTAGGCCAAATTGAACGTCAGTTTGGTAAGGGCGCGATAATGCGCATGGGCGATCATGAGCGGGAAGCGATTCCTGTCATTTCAACCGGTTCGCTTTCGCTGGATATTGCTTTGGGCATAGGTGGCCTGCCCAAAGGTAGAATCGTCGAAATCTATGGCCCTGAGTCTTCTGGTAAAACAACGTTGACTCTACAGGTGATTGCCGAGGCACAGAAAATGGGTTCAACCTGTGCTTTTGTTGATGCTGAGCATGCGCTTGATCCAGGTTATGCCGAGAAGTTGGGCGTTAATGTCGATGATCTCTATGTATCCCAGCCAGATACCGGCGAACAGGCACTTGAAATCACCGATATGTTGGTTCGTTCTAACGCTGTCGATGTGATTATCATCGACTCCGTCGCAGCACTAACACCTAAAGCCGAGATCGAAGGTGATATGGGTGACCATCACGTAGGGCTGCAGGCTCGTCTTATGTCTCAGGCGCTTCGTAAAATTACTGGTAACATTAAAAATGCTAACTGTCTGGTGATATTCATCAACCAGATTCGTATCAAAATAGGCGTTATGTTCGGTAACCCTGAAACCACAACTGGTGGTAATGCGCTCAAGTTTTACTCATCCGTACGATTGGATATACGCCGTACGGGTGCGGTTAAGCAGGGCGACGAAGTGATCGGCAACGAAACTCGAGTCAAGGTTGTTAAGAACAAGATAGCACCACCGTTCAAGCAGGCCGAATTCCAGATTTTGTATGATCGGGGTATATATCATATGGGAGAAGTGATTGATCTTGGTGTAAAGCTTGGGCTGGTAGATAAGGCCGGCGCCTGGTACTCCTATAAAGGAGACAAGATCGGTCAGGGTAAGAGTAACTCAGCACAGTACCTGACAGATAATCCTAAGATCGCTAAAGAGATCGAAGGCCAGATTCGACTGCATTTCGATATTGCACCTACTTCTGCAGTGCATGGAGTGGAGGGTAGTAAAGAAGTGCTAGAAGAGAAGGTTAAAGTTAAGAAGAGCAAAACGGCTAGCGTTTAACTGTCGATCAAAATGAGTGAAGCAAAAGAAATACGTCGTGCAGCAATAAACCTGCTGGCACGACGTGAACACTCACAGCATGAACTCAGGGAAAAACTGGCTCGCCGGTTCTCCCCTGACTTGATTGCTGAACAAATTTCCCTCCTTGTCGAAGAAAACCTCCAAAGTGATAGTCGCTTTGTCGAGAGTTTTGTTCGCAGCCGCCTTGCCAAATTCCAGGGCCCTTCCAGAATTCGAAATGAGCTCAAACTAAAAGGCGTAGATGAGCATCTGTTTGAGCAGTTGTTAGTCGAACAGCCTGTTGATTGGCTGGCTCTGCTTGATGAACTGAGTCATCGTAAATACGGTGATCAACCCATTGAAAATATGGCTGAAAAAGCGAAAAGAATTCGTTTTTTTCAATATCGCGGGTTTGGGTTTGATCTGATCAATGAAGTATTAGATTGAAGTAGTTTGTAATAGATCTCGGATAATTCAATTCATCCCTGTATATATCCCTCGTATATCCATCGCATTACTCAAAGAGCATACGTGTTCGTTATTGTTGGCTTTCTTGTGAAAGTTGATACGTAACTTGATAGCGCTTCTCATTGTTTGTTTGTGGTTTCAGTGCGTAAGTTATGAGCAAGCTGATTCGCGTGCTACGGGAGGCTTAGTGTGCCCCCTGAACTTTTAGTGCTTATAAACTTAATGTCGGTGTAAGAGTAAGCCAAGGGAGTTTATGGTTGTAAGCTGCAGCAGCTTTGCTCTTGACTCCTAATTATTTCTGCTTGGTCTTTTGATAATATGATAAATATATACATGATTAATAGTCATTTGGAATTTATAAAATCATTAAAAGTTTTGTTGTTGGTACATATTTTTTGTAATTAATTTCATACAGAACGTGAACAATCACACAATAATTATTTTTTATAAACATTTAGGGTTGAGTGACTTTGCCAAGAGTCCATCAATATATTGTGATTAATTTCTCAGTATTGTAGCTATTAGTAAGCCTGTGTGAATAAAAGAAGTTATCGTTTTTAAAAATTATAAGATGAAATCTAGATCAGATGTACATGGATTGCTAGCCTGATGTTTAGGGAGTGCAATGAGTGATAATATAGATACAGGCTGCCACTGCTTGGTAACGCTTGCACGGATGCAGCAGGTTCCGGCAGA
>JAUXFT010000038.1 GCA_030622755.1 Aestuariirhabdus sp.
AGCTGACGCCATGAGTCAAAGCGATCTGGATGAAGCCGTGGGGACGCAGCGCGCAGCCAAGGCAGGGGTATTTGCAGCACAAGCCAAGCTGGCCAACGCAGAGCTTGATCTTAGTTACACAACGCTGCATGCACCGGTAACCGGGCTATCGGGCGCTGCACTGCAGCGTGAGGGGTCTTACCTGAATTCGACGAGTCAATCGGCTCACCTGTCATACGTTGCGCAAATTGATCCCATTTGGGTGAATTTTTCTGTTTCCCAAAATGAGGTAGAGCTTTTCCGTCAAAAAGCCCTGAAAGGGTTGTTTATAGCACCGGAAAAATCCCGTTACAAATTTGAAATAGTACTTACCGATGGCTCAGTGTACCCACATAAGGGTGATCTTGATTTTGCTTCACCAACCTTTGACTCTCGCACTGGAACTTTCTCTCTCAGGGCGGTGGTACCCAATCCAGATTTTCTACTAAGGCCCGGAATGTTTGTCAGCACCAATTTAATTGGAGGTAAACGTCCGGATGCCGTGTTGGTACCGCAACAAGCGGTGCAGCAGCAAGGCAATGGGCAGATGGTATTGTTAGTGAATGATAAGAACCAGGTCGAAGCGAGGCCGGTGGTGAGTGCTGAATGGATAAAAGATCAATGGGTTATCGAAAGTGGGCTGGTTGGGGGGGAAACCCTGATTGTTGATGGCTTCAAGAAAATCCGTCCCGGTGTCACGGTCAAAGCGCTGCATTACATTCCTAAGAATAAAAAAACCAGGAATAACAAAGCCAGGGATGCTGCTCCTAAACCGGATATGAAAAAAAACGACAAAGATAAAAGTGGTGAGGGAAAAAGCGAGAAGGATAAAAGCGTTACAACTACTTCATGGCATCTGAAATCCGGGGGTTCTAATACCATCCCGTATTTGAGCGAAGATAAAACTAACGTCGGCAATCATAGTGAGATGCACATGGTTAATAGCTTATCTGAAAATCTGGCTGTTAACTGAGGAATTATCATGGGACCCGGTTTTTTTATTGATCGTCCGATTTTTGCTGCCGTTATCTCGATCATCATTGTGTTGGCTGGTGCTACGGCAATGATGGTTACGCCCGTCGCTCAGTTTCCGGAAATAGCCCCACCTACGGTTACTGTTACCACGCGTTATCCAGGAGCAACAGCAGAGGTGGTAGCGAACACCGTAGCTGCGCCTATTGAACAGCAAGTCAACGGCATTGATGACATGATCTATATGAGTTCGACCAGCTCATCATCGGGTGATATGTCGCTGACGGTTACCTTTGCTCCCGGAACCGATCCTGACATTGCCCAGGTGAATACCCAGAACCGGGTGAGCCAGGCGATGGCGCAGCTGCCCAGCGCTGTAACCTTGCAGGGTGTTACTACGCAAAAGGTTTCCCAGTCTTTCATGATGGTGATCAGTTTTACCAGTGAGGGAGACCAGATGAGCGCGGTTGAACTTAACAATTTCGTTAATTTGCATGTTTGGGATGCGGTCAAACGCGTTGAGGGTGCTAACCTGGCAACTATGTTCCCGATCCCCGATGTGGCGATGCGTATCTGGCTTCGCCCTGATCTACTGGCTCAAATGGGGATTACAATTGCCGAGGTGAGTAATGCGATAGCGGGCCAAAACCAGGCGTTCGGTATTGGTCAGATAGGGCAATCCCCGGCGCCTCAAGGCACCTTGCAAAACTTCCCGATTACCAGTCAGGGAATGTTGGTTAAGCCGGATGAGTTTGACCAGATTATCTTGCGAGCCAGTACCGAGGATGATGCTGCAATCGTACGGGTAATCGATGTCGGGCATAGTGAGCTAGGAGCCAAGAGTTATTCTGTAAATGCAAAAACCAACGGTCAGACTTCACCGTTATTGGTGGTCTATCAGCAGCCCGGCTCAAACGCACTTGCGACCTCTGCCAGGGTCAGGGCGCTACTGGAGGAGTTAAAACCAACGTTTCCTGGAAGTGTGGATTACAGCATCGTATTGGATACCAGTAAATTTACGGCGGCTTCTATAGAGAAGGTTGTTCATACCTTTTTTGAAGCGGTGTTATTGGTTGTAGCGGTGGTGTTTCTGTTTCTGCAGAGTTTTCGCTCCACGCTGGTTCCCATTCTTGCGGTACCGGTCGCTATTGTTGGTGCCTACATCGGTATCTATATGTTGGGTTTTTCGACCAATATGCTCACTCTGTTTGGCATGATTCTGGCGATTGGCCTGGTGGTAGATGACGCCATAATTGTGGTGGAAGCCGTTGAACATAAGATGGAAACCAAGGGCTTATCCCCCAAGGCCGCAGCCAAGGAAGCGATGTCAGAACTGACCGGTGCGCTGGTATCGATTGTACTGGTGTTGTCGGCGGTATTTTTACCGATCGCTTTTCTTGGCGGTATGACAGGTACGCTCTATAAACAGTTTGCGGTAACTATTGCTATCGCCATGGTGATATCCGGAATCGTTGCGTTGACCCTTTCTCCGGCGCTATCGGCGATTGTTCTGAAACCGAAAACCGAGAAGAAAAAAGGGTTTTTTCTGTGGTTCGATAATACCTTCGAAGCGATTACTGATGGTTACATCAAAGGGGTTCGTTTTCTTATCAATCACCAGTTTATTGGTATGATGCTGTTTGCTGCGGTCGTTGTCGGCTTGGTGATGTTGTTTCGCATATTGCCATCGAGTTTTGTACCCGAAGAGGATCAGGGATACCTGTTTGGTATCAGTATGCAGCCGGATGCATCGAGTTTGCAGCGCACTTCTGCATTCGATGATCAGGTGGTCGAGATTATGCGCAAAGATCCTGCTGTTTTTGCTGTCGCTCAGATGGATGGCTACAGCATTGTCGATCAGCAGTACCGTACCAACAGCGGATTATTATTTCTTCCATTAAAGCCATTCGAAGAACGAAATGAAGAGGGCATGAGCTCGTTTGATGTATTAGCAAGATCCCGGAAAAATTTATCAAATCTGGATGATGGTGTCTCGAAACTGGTTAGTCCTCCCTCAATTCCGGGTCTCGGCAGTACCGGTGGCTTTGAATTCTATATTCAGGATATGGCAGGTAGAGGGCCACTGGAGCTGGGTGAAAACGTAAATAAGTATTTAGATGCGGTGCGCAAGCGTCCGGAACTTTCCGGAATTCAAACCTCGTTTCTACCCGAAGAGCGACAACTCTACCTTGATGTGGACCGTTCTCGTGCGGAGTTGATGCAACTACCGGTAGAGGATATTTACCAGACATTGCAAGCCTATTTTGGATCTCTCTTTGTTTCGCAGTTCACTGATTTTGGCCGCATCTGGCAAGTGATTATTCAGGCTGAAGGTGTGTACCGGGATGATCCCGGTGATTTTAGTAAAATCTATATCAAGTCAAAAACGGGTAAGCAGATCCCTTTATCTGCCGTAGCGACCTATCACTATGCTTCCGGCCCTAACATGCTGCCTCGTTTCAATGGCTTTCCTGCGGCCAAGGTAACTGGTTCACCTGCTGATGGTTATAGCTCAGGGCAAGCCATTGCAACCATGGAGGAAGTGGCCAGAGAAATATTACCGGAAGGCTATGGCTTTGCCTGGGCGGGACAGGCTTTTCAGGAAAAGATGGCGGGGAATACTGCGGTTATCGCCTTTGCTTTTGGCTTGATTATGGTATTTTTAATTCTGGCTGCCCAGTATGAGATGTGGTCATTACCGATTGGCGTAATGATGGCGGTACCCTTTGCTATTCTGGGCGCGTTGGCGATGACCTGGGGGCGTGGTCTGGAGAATGATGTCTATTTTCAGGTCGGCCTGGTGACGCTGGTCGGTTTGTCGGCGAAGAACGCTATTTTGATTACCGAGTTCGCGGTAGAGAATCGTCGTAATGGTATGTCATTGGCCGATGCAGCAGCGGAAGCCGCACGGCTGCGTTTGCGTCCTATCGTGATGACCTCGCTGGCCTTTATTCTGGGTTGTGTTCCTATGGCGATTGCCTCGGGACCCGGAGCTAACAGTTTGCATGCTATCGGCACCGGGGTGATCGGAGGCATGCTGGCTTCAACGCTGGTCTCTTCATTTTTTGTGCCGATGTTTTTCGTGATTGTAGAAACAGCAAGTGGATGGTTTGGAAAGAAGCATGCTGGAGAAAAAGAGGGTGTTTCTGGAAACAACGCTGTAGATGAGCTTTCTGGGTCTTCTGATAGCTCTGCTGCATCCGATAGCCCTGGTGCACCCGATAGTAAGGGGGAGCGATTATGAATGCTCGCCGTGTCATCTCTTTTATTGCCTTGTGTGGAACCCTGGTGACCGGTTGTGTCGTGGGTCCGGATTATGAACAGCCTGACGTAGTGATGCCAGAAGATTGGCGGGTTGATTATCAAACAGCGAAAGAGCTTTCCAATGCAAAGTGGTGGAAGCAGTTTGATGATCCGGTGCTTGATGGGTTAATCGAAACTGCGCTGCAGGAAAACCTGGATATCCGAATTGCAGTCAGCAGGATCGATCAATTCCTTGGCCGCTTGAGTACCACCCGTGCCGAGTTCTTCCCGCAAGTGGGGACCAGTGGAGGCCTTAGTCGTAATCGTTTGTCTGAAGAAACGGCGTCGGGTTTACGGTCCGGGAATAATGATCCCTATTACACCCAATACGAGGTTGGATTTGGCGCGAGTTGGCAGCTGGATCTGTTTGGTCGGGTCCAGCGCCAGACTGAATCGGCACAGGCGGAAGTTTATGCTTCAGAGCAGGGGCGCCGCGGGGTTATTTTGTCGGTGGTGACCGGTGTTGCCACCTCCTATATTTCACTTCGAGGATTCGATCGTCAGCTGGAAATAGCCCACGAAACCGCCTTTAACTACAAAAAGTCGTTTGTGCTGTTCAAACTCAGGCATCGCTATGGCACGGTCGCCAAACTGGAAGTAGACCAGGTTGAATCCCAGTATCGCCTGGCCCAGGCTGCAATCCCCTTGATCGAGGCGCAAATTTCTGCACAGGAAAATTTGATTTCTATTTTACTGGGCCACCAGCCGGGGGATATACCACGCGGTAAATCATTGGATGATTTACAGAAAGTCGGTGTACCGGGAGCACTGCCATCGACGTTGTTGATCCGGCGCCCGGATATTCAGCAGGCAGAACAAAATTTGATTGCAGCGAATGCACGAGTCGGTGTGGCAGAATCACTTTATTATCCCGATCTATCGATAACCGGCTCATTAGGGCTGGCCAGTGAAGACCTAGGGGATCTGCTGGATGCTAATGCCAGATTGTGGGATCTCGGTACTTCATTAACCGCCCCCATTTTTACCTTTGGCCGTATTGAAGGCCAGGTGCAGTCTGCGGAAGCGGCAAAACGGCAAGCAGAGGAAACTTATCGTTTAACGATTCTCAGGGCGTTAAAGGAAGTGAATGATTCTTTGGTGTCGACGGATAAAACCAATCAAAATTTCAAAGCATTAACACTGCGGGTGAATGCTTTGCGCAGCTACGCAAGGTTAGCCGACATGCGCTTTGAAAATGGTGCGGCAAGCTATCTGGAAGTGTTGTATGCCCAAACAGAATTGTTCCAGGCCGAACTCGACACGGTAAGCGCACATATCGAACATTACAGCTCTCTGATTAACGTGTATAAATCCATGGGCGGTGGCTGGCTTGATCAGGCGGTAGAGATGGCAGAGCCTGTTGCTACTGCTGTGCCTTAGCTATAGATACTAATAAGGTTAGATCGGCCTGGTGTTTGGAATCGAACTTTGTCGGGAAACAGGCCGCTTGGGTAATTAGATGGGATGGGTAAAATTTGCCATATTCCCTGTTATGAAATCTTATCTTCTCTGTTAAGGTTTGTTTGTTAAACTGGCGTGAATTTCTCAAGATATTATTGTGTAAATTATGCTGACTTTTATTGTTGAATAATTGTGTATCTGCGCTTGGAAATAGCCCTTAAACACCTGAAATAGAGCCTTTCGTCAAATTTTCTTACAATAGCGTTTGTTAATAAGAGACTGCTCGAAAAAGCGACTTTTTTGCATATAAGCAACCTTGCATTATCGAAGTTCATTCATTTTCTGGTGTCGAGATATCGAAATGATTGAAATAGTCTTGATAAGTATCAATGCCTGATTTTTAACCTGCTATGATAATGCGCCAAGTATTCAGTTTGAGAAATGAATCCAGGCAGGAAGCAGGCATGAAGGATTATGTTGTTGGTCGATATCTGGTTCGTTGCATATTGGCTTTATGGTTGTTGTTGGGCTTTTCGATGGCCCATGCTTATCCTATGGGGCCAGATATCGACCCCGGGCAGTTGCTGCAAGAAAAATACCCTAAGGCGCAAATCTCCTATACCAAAGATCCTTACCCTCTGTGGACTCTATCCAGGGGAGACGAGGTGTTCGCGTATGCTTTCGCCACGGACCCCATTGTTCATATACCTGCGTACTCGGGCAAGCCGGTGGATATGCTGGTCGTGATGGGTGTCGATGGAAAGTTTTTATGGACGCGGGTGCTCGATCATAACGAACCCATCCTCCTGGTTGGGATTCCGGAAAAAGCCCTCACTGACTTTGTCGATCAATACCAGAATCTTTCCGTATCTGATCGGGTTCGGGTCGGTTCCGGTGAAAAGGAAAATATGATTACCGTCGACAGCGTGACCGGTGCAACGGTGACGGTGATGGTCGTCAATCAGTCTCTGATGCGCGCAGCGCGCAGGGTAGCCAAACTGCATAAAATAGCTGGCTTGGGTGAGAATTTATCCGCCGCAGCAAGTATCAATATGGAGTTCATGCAGAGCGCGAATTGGGAAACATTGATTGGTGATGGCAGTATCCGTCGTATCAACATCAATCGTGGGGATGTCGATGAGCGTTTTAAAGGTACCCCCGCTGAGGGTATAGCGGAAGCACCTGATGACAAACGCGCTGATAATTTCATTGATCTCTATTTTGCACCGGTAAATGCTCCTGCCATCGGTCGTAATCTATTGGGGGACGATCAATACGAGTGGTTGATGGCAGAGCTCAAAGAGGGCGATCAGACCATCGTTATTATGGCCAACGGGCGTTATTCCTTTAAGGGGAATGGTTACGTTCGAGGGGGGATTTTTGATCGTATCCAGCTGTTACAACAAGGCAAAATTATCAGTTTCAGAGACCTTGATTACCATCGTTTGAGTGATGTTTATATAGAAGGGTTTCCTGGCTTTAAAGAGATGGCAATTTTTATTGCCCGATCTGAAGGTGAGTTTAACTCTGCAGAGCCCTGGCAGCTGGAGCTGCTGGTGCGTCGCCAGATAGGCGCCTTGCAGAGTGAGTTTGTCAGCTTCTACGGCGAATATATGATGCCGGACGTCTACCGGATTATTCCTGAACCGGTAGTGGAAGAGGAGGAAGAGCCACTCTGGATAACGGTGTGGCAGGAAAAAGCCTTCCAGTCCAGCGTGTTGGTGGCGGGTTTGGTAGTGCTTTCCCTGATTCTTTTTTTCCAGGACTTCCTGGTGCAGAGACCACGTTTCCTCAAAATTTTACGAGTCTCATTTTTAATTTACACCGTTGGTTTTATCGGTTGGTATGCTTTGGGTCAGTTGTCAATCGTTAATGTGTTTACCTTTATCTATTCATTAAAGGGTGATTTTCGTTGGGATACTTTCTTGCTGGATCCCACCATTTTTATCTTGTGGGGTTTTGTTGCGGCGTCCCTGTTGTTATGGGGGCGGGGCGTATTTTGCGGTTGGTTGTGCCCTTATGGCGCGATGCAGGAGTTGATCAACGAGCTGGGGCGCAAGCTTGGCGTAAAGCAATATGAATTGCCGTTTGTAATTCACGAGCGTCTCTGGGCAATCAAGTATCTTATTTTGCTCGGTTTGTTTGGCATCTCGCTGGACTCTATGGCCACAGCAGAACGATTTGCCGAGGTGGAACCCTTTAAAACCGCAATAATGTTGAAATTTGCCCGAGAGTGGGGGTTTGTCCTCTATGCGGCCGTCTGGCTTGTTATTAGCTTGTTCACTCGTAAAGTGTTTTGCCGTTATATCTGCCCGCTGGGTGCGGCGCTATCGATTCCCGGGCGTCATCGTATTTTCAATTGGCTGAAACGTCGACCCCAGTGCGGACGCCCTTGTCAGGTGTGCGCCAACGAGTGTGAGATTCAGGCGATTCATCCTAACGGTGAAATCAATGTCAATGAGTGTCATCACTGCCTGGATTGTCAGGTGACTTATTTCGACAAGGATAAATGTCCCCCATTAATTCTTAAATATCGTAAGAAAAAGAAGAAGGAGCCAAAGGTTGAAGGAATACCGGTAACCCAGCTTTAGCGGGTTCAGGCCTGAGTATCCCCGACTAACAGGTGGAACTCAGATTGGCGTAAGCCGTTAATAGATACAGACCGCGCGTGCAGTACGTGGTAAATGATGATAACCGTGCATGGAGAAAATCAAAATGAAAGACGATAAAAAAAATCTCGGTATCGATGCCGAAGATCAAAGTGTCAGTGAACATGTCCGACTGAGTCGGCGGCTGTTTCTGGGTGGTTCCGCCGCCTTGGCAGGCGCAGCGGCTACCGGTATTGGTGGCAGCCTGATGCCCGCGCAAGCACTCGCCGCTGGAGATTCCAAGGCTAGCGTTGGTCCGGGTGAACTGGATGAGTATTACGGATTCTGGAGTGGTGGGCAGTCGGGTGAGGTGCGCATATATGGCGTTCCTTCTATGCGTGAATTGATGCGTATTCCTGTGTTTAACTATGATAGCGCCACCGGTTGGGGTTTCACCAACGAAAGTAAGCGCATTATGGGTGACAGTAACAAGTATCTTAATGGCGATTCACACCATCCCCACATGAGTATGACCGACGGTTCCTATGATGGTAAGTATGTCTTTATTAACGATAAGGCGAACACCCGTGTCGCTCGTATTCGTTGTGATGTCATGAAAGTAGATAAGATGCTGACCGTGCCCAATGTGCAGGCCATACATGGTTTGCGCGTGCAAAAAGTACCGTATACCAAGTACTTTTTCTGCAATGGTGAGTATGAAATCCCGCTGCCAAACGATGGTCGCGACCTGGATGATCCAACCAAATATTTCTCGATGTTCAATATTATCGATGCCGAAAAAATGGAAGTTTTTGCTCAGGTGATTGTTGACGGTAATCTGGATAATACCGATGCGGATTACCAAGGCAAATATTTTGCTTCCACCTGTTATAACTCTGAAAAGGGCACGACGCTTCCTGAGATGATCACTTCCGAGCGTGACTGGGTTGTAGTGTTTAATTTGCCGAGAATTGAGGCCGCTGTTAAAGCGGGCGAGTTCCAAAATATTGGTGACTCCAAGGTACCTGTTGTGGATGGCCGTAAGGGGTCCGAGTTGACTCGTTATATTCCGATACCCAAGAGTCCACACGGTATCAATACTTCACCGGAAGGCAAGTATTTTGTGGCTGCCGGTAAGCTCTCTCCTACTGTATCAATTATCTCCATAGAGAAACTTGATGCGTTGTTTGACGATAAAATCGAGCCTCGGGATACCATTCTTGCTGAGCCAGAGTTGGGATTAGGACCTTTGCACACCGCGTTCGATAATCGTGGCAATGCCTACACCACGGTATTCATTGATAGCCAGATCGTAAAATGGAACGTTGAAGATGCGATCAAGGCTCATAACGGTGAGAAGGTGAACTATATTCGCCAGAAGCTGGATGTGCATTACCAGCCAGGTCATAACCATACATCCCAGGGGGAAACACGCGACGCCGATGGCAAGTGGTTAGTTTCACTGTGTAAGTTCTCCAAGGATCGTTTCCTGCCTGTCGGTCCATTGCGTCCGGAAAACGATCAGTTGATTGATATCTCCGGTGAGGAGATGAAGCTGGTACACGATGGACCTGCTTTCGCTGAGCCGCACGATTGTATTATTGTGCATCGCAGCAAGGTGAAACCCGCCAAACTGTGGACACGTGATGATCCAATATTTGCTGAAACTGTGGCGATGGCCAAGAAAGATGGTATTAATCTTGAGGAGGATAGTAAGGTAATCCGTGATGGCAACAAGGTTCGTGTCTACATGACTTCCATGGCACCGGCTTATGGCTTGAATGAATTTCGAGTCAAGCAGGGTGATGAAGTGACGGTCACCGTCACCAACCTCGATAAAGTCGAAGATGTATCTCATGGTTTCTGTATGAGCGACCATGGTGTCACTATGGAGATCTCACCACAGCAAACCTCTTCGATCACTTTCATGGCGGATAAACCGGGAGTTTTCTGGTACTACTGCCACTGGTTCTGCCATGCGCTGCATATGGAGATGCGCGGTCGGATGCTGGTAGAGAAAGCTTAAGCTTTCGGTCTGTAGCGAGCTCCCTGAAGAGGGCTCGCTATACTTCTTAATGCAATATTTCTCAAACTTGCGGCGGAGTTTATAACTCTGTGCGCTCGTTCCTGTCCCGAGGGCAGGTGAGCGATGATTCGAATGAACCTGATATTATTATTTTTTGCACTTTTGCTGAGCCCATGGGCGCAGGCAAAGGTTTCACTGGTATCTCCTGAGCAAGGTTTGCAGGCGGCACTGGATGCTGCTCAGGACGGCGATCGTCTCGAATTGGCCGCAGGCCTGTATCGGGGCAATTTCCAAATAAACCGTGAAGTATCGTTGATCGGTAAGGATGGCGTCATTATCGATGGTAACGGCGAATATGATGCCATTAGAGTGTTGGCAAATAATGTCACTATTGAAAAGCTGCAGATTCGTAACTGGGGTGATGATCTGACCGATACCAACGCGGGTATCTTTGTTGATCGAGTAACGAATACCCTGATAACCGGCAATACCCTGAAAGGTAACGCTTTTGGCGTTTGGCTGGGTAATTCTGTATCCAGCCGTGTTATAGGCAATCGGATTGAGGGTAATCCGGAGTTGCGATCAGCAGATCGCGGTAATGGTATTCATCTGTCCAGCACTAAAAACGCAGAGATTCTGGATAACGAGGTGTGGCATACCCGGGACGGACTCTACATTCTCACCAGTAACAACAATCGGCTGGAAAGGAATTACCTGCACGATCTTCGTTTTGGCGTGCATTACATGTATTCCAATAATAATAGTGTGATCGGCAATGTCACTGAGCGCACTCGTACCGGTTATGCCTTAATGCAATCAACCGGTTTGACAGTAACTGATAATGTCTCACGTAGTGATAAAAACTATGGGATATTACTTAATTTCATTACTTATTCAAAAGTGAGCAATAATCGTGTTGTTGGCGTACAGGCAAATCGGGATATTCATTCTAATTCAGCGGGTGGTAGTAATATCAATGGGGTTGATGGCAAGGCGCTGTTTGTGTACAACTCGCTGTTTAATGACATTCGTAGCAACCTGTTTGCCGATAGTGATCTGGGCGTCCATTTGACGGCTGGTTCCGAAGATAATCAGATTACCCTGAACGCTTTTGTTGGAAATAGAACCCAGGTTAAATACGTAGCCAGTCGGGAGCAGGAGTGGTCAGAGCAGGGATACGGTAATTACTGGAGTGATTATCTGGGTTGGGACATGAATGGTGACGGTTTGGGTGATATTCCCTATGAGCCCAATGACAGTATGGATCAGGTGTTGTGGCGTTACCCGTTTGCCAGGGTATTGATAAATGCACCGGCGATTGAGTTGTTGCGCTGGGTGCAGCGAGAGTTTCCCGTGTTTAAGGCCCAGGGAGTACGTGATAGTTACCCCTTGATGGCCAACCCTGTTCCCTTTGAATCCGGCGCTATCGATGACCCGGATAGTGACCAGGCTGTGGTGAGACGTACTCGAAATAAAGCTGAAGTGCCATCCGCTAATGAACTGATGAGAGAGCAGAAGGAGAAACAAACCCTATGAGTATTATCAGTCTGGATCGTGCAGAGATGCGGTTTGAAAAGCTTCATGTATTAAAGGGTATCTCGTTAACGCTGGGTGAAGGTGAGGTGCTGGGGTTGTTTGGACACAATGGCGCGGGTAAAACCACCACCATCAAGTTAATTCTGGGTTTGCTGAAACCCTGTAAAGGCAGCGTTCGTGTTTTAGGTATGGATCCTGCCAGTAAAGAGTTTCGGAGCGCTCGTCAGCAGATTGGTTTTTTGCAGGAAAATGTCAGTTTTTACGATCAGTTAACGGGTTATGAAGTGCTGCGTTATTTTGCTCGACTGAAAGGTGTTGATAACAAACAGTGCCAAAGCCTGCTGGAAGAGTTGGGGCTGGATCATGCCTGCTATCGAAAAGTGCGCACCTATTCCAAGGGCATGCGGCAGCGACTGGGGTTGGCGCAGGCGATGCTGGGTAACCCGAAATTGTTGTTGCTTGATGAGCCAACGGTGGGGCTGGATCCGGTAGCGACTCGTGCCTTTTATCAGTCGGTACAGCGCCTGAAGGAGCGTGGTTGTACGGTGGTTTTGTGCTCTCATGCCTTACCGGGTGTTGAGCAATATATTGATCGGGCGGCAATACTGGGCCACGGACAGTTGCTTGCCCAGGGCGATATCGAACAGTTACGTAATCAGGCTAATCTGCCGCTGGAATTGGTTTTGCAGGGTAGCGGCATTGAAAATGCTTTACCGGAAGCACTGCGAGCACTGATCAGTCATCAGGAAGCTGGCAGGGTGGTTATCCAGGCGGGACTTGAGGAGAAACTGACGCTGTGGAAGCAGGCGGTATCGATAGAGGGACTTGAAGATTTTCAGTGGCGGTTGCCTTCCCTGGAAGATCTTTATAACCACTTCTGCAGGCAGGAGGAGTCATCATGCGCAGTATCTTAATCGTTGCCAGTAAGGAGTTTCTCGATGGTGTACGTAACCGCTGGATTATTGCGATTGCGGTCGCTTTAGCGCTAATGGCGATTGGCCTTTCCTACTTTGGTGCGGCCGCTTCCGGGTTTGTTGGTTTTACCTCGGTGTCTACTACAGTCGCCAGTCTGGCCAGCCTCGCTGTCGTGGTGATTCCGCTCATTGCCTTGTTGCTATCGTATGATTCTTTGGTCGGAGAAGCGGAAAACGGCACCTTGCTACTGCTGCTGACCTATCCACTGACCCGGACTCAATTGTTACTGGGTAAATGGTTGGGGCAGGGTGGGATTCTGGTGCTGGCTACGCTGGCCGGCTTTGGTTCAGCAGCGCTTGTTATGGGGTTGTTTGCCTCGAAGGCCAGCTGGCAAGAGGTGATTCCGGCGTTCTCCATATTGATTCTTTCTACCTGTTTATTGGGGTGGGTATTTATTGCCATGGGGTATATGTTGAGCGCCCGTGTTGCGGAGAAATCAAAGGCAGCGGGGATGGCACTGTTGCTGTGGTTGTTGTTTGTGCTGGTGTTTGATCTGGGGCTGCTGGGAGTGCTGGTGGCCACCGAAGGGCGTATTAACCAGGAACTGTTTCCCTGGTTATTGTTGCTAAATCCTACGGATGTATTTCGGTTATTAAATTTGCGTTTTATGAGTGATGGGGTAGTGGTTAACGGATTGATGGCGACGGTAGGCAGTGCAGGATTTTCTACCGGTTTTTTACTGAGTGTTTTAGTGGGCTGGTTGATGTTGCTAACGGCGGGGGCTGTCTGGTTGTTTAAAGGGAGATCAATTTGATGAAGTATGTTGCCAGATTTTTTGTATTGGTACTGACTATCGCTCTGTTGGGTTGCAGTGAGCACGAGGTTGAGGGAGTTGCTCAGCGTGCAGTCGCCATCGAAAGTTCCGATGAGTGCCATTTGTGCGGCATGTTAATCACCCGTTTTCCCGGACCTAAAGGAGAGTTAATTCAGCAGGGTAACCAGCAGGTTAAAAAGTTTTGTTCTACGAGAGACCTGTTTGCGTATGCGCTGGATCCTGAACATCGTGCCAGTGTTCAGGGGATCTGGGTTCATGACATGGCTAAGGTACCCTGGGAGTATCCTGATGATGAGCATTTTGTGAACGCACGTGATGCCTGGTATGTGATTAATTCCAGCAAGCTTGGCGCTATGGGACCTTCCCTGGCCAGTTTTATGGATGAAGCAGATGCTAAAAGTTTTGTTGAATCGAATGGTGGAGAGATTATAGGGTTCGATAAACTATCGATGGATGTGCTTAATCAAATGACGAGTTCGTCTATGCCAATCATGCCTGCTATGCCAGAAATGTCGCATAAACAGCCAAAATCGTAGTCACATCAAGAGATGGATCATTCGACGATGGGAAGCATAATGATAGCTCTGTTTCCAAAACAGACAATACCATGGGGTAGCATTCCCGGATGGCAAATTCTGAAATGGTACTTTTTGTTTGAGGTGATTTTGCCACAGTGAACTCTGTTTCCACGCATTCTAAGCCCACGCTTTCTATTTCCACGCTTTCTATTTCCACGTACTCCAGCTCAGTACTTGCAGAGACGTTGTCCTGTATAGCGATCAGTTTTAAGTATCAAAACAATAATAATTAACTATTTTAGTTATGATTTGTCTGGTGCTATCGTTTCTCTCATGAATTGTCATTGCGCGCGCAGGCGGGCAGGCTGAGATAGAAACGATGATCGAGGCAAGAACCCCGGAGTTTTGGCGAGCCACCCTGGCATTAAGTCTGGGATCTTTTATGGTCTTCGCGAATGTGTACATTACTCAGCCGATGTTGCCACTGTTCAGTCGCGAATTTGCTATCTCACCTTTGAAGGCAAGCTGGAGTTTATCGTTAACGACGCTGGCATTAGCGGCTTCGCTGTTGATATATGGTCCCCTGTCTGACGCACTCGGTCGTCGCAAGTTAATGATCTGGTCACTCTGTGGCGTGTTAATGGTCACTCTGTCTCTGGGGCTCGTTCAGGAATTTCAATTTTTATTACTGTTGCGTGTTCTGCAAGGCTTTCTACTGGGTGGACTCCCTGCAATAGCGATCGCCTATATGGGTGACGAATACAGTAGGCCAGCGCTGGGTGTGGCCGTCGGACTCTATATCAGTGGAAATACTCTTGGGGGCATCGGTGGCCGATTGATTGGAGGATTCATGACCGATTTAGCCGGTTGGCAGAGTGCTTTCTGGTTAATGGCTGTGATCAGTTTGTTGTGTTTATCGGCGATAATATGGCTATTGCCACAACCCCGACATTTTACTCCAAAGCCACTGCGTCTGGGTGCGGTATTGAATGATATGGGGATTCATATCCGTAATCCGATCTTGCTGCTGGCCTACCTGATTGGTGGATTCAATTTCTTTATTTTTATTAACCAGTTCAGCTACGTGACTTTTTTGCTCAGCGAAGAGCCATATTTACTGTCCGCAAGTTTTTTAGGCATGCTGTTTCTGTGTTACCTGAGTGGCACTTTTGCTTCGGCGCTATCAGGTAATGTAGCGCGCTATTTGATGCAACCGCTGTGTATGCTGATGGGTATCGGATTACTCATGGCAGGAACATTGGTTACTTTGATTCCCGGCATCTGGATGATTTTGCTCGGACTATTGATCAACAGTTTTGGGTTCTTCTTTTGTCATTCAATGGCAAGCTCCTGGGTAAGCCACAATGCATGTGTTGCACGTGGCAGTGCTTCTTCACTGTACCTGGTTTTTTATTACGTCGGCGCGAGCGGTGGCAGCTTTTATCTCGAACCTTTTTGGCGCTCGAATGGTTGGTCAGGCGTAGTTGTAGCCTCTTTAGTGGTGCTTTTTGCAACCGCTTTCATGGCCGCAGGGCTATGGCGAATCGAGTACCTGCGAAAATCCAGGCATGCTGCTTTTAGTGAAGGGAAAGAGTGAAGGGAAAGAGTGAAGGGCTTCATTTAAGAAAAGAGTTAAGGACTTCAGTTAAACAAAAAAGTTAAGGTCATTAGTTAAGGAGAAGAGTGAAGGTCATTAGTGAAGATCACAACCAGGCGAGTAAACAGCGTTTTGTTGAATGTTACCATTAGTAGCCTCCAATGCTCGCTGTATACAACCCGGCGTGTAGCCCGAAATCAGTTCCTGGTCTCAGGTGTTTTTCTCATGTTTTACCCCATGCTTTGCGTTTTCCATAATATGGATTGGCGGCAGTGTTTATAGTTGACGGCCTTATATAGCTTGTGACCTTGTCCTTATATAGCTTGTGACCTTGGATAGTGTGCTTGTAAATTGCATCTTTCCATAAAGCTGCTAACGTAGGCTCGATTTTTCTCGCATCAGGATTACCCCATGAGCAAACCCGTTAAACTCACCGAATACAGTCACGGCGCTGGCTGTGGCTGCAAGATCGCTCCCGGTGTGCTGGATCGCATTCTGAAGAGTGATTTAGCGTTGCCTGAAGATGACAGGTTGCTGGTGGGTAATAGTTCTAAAGATGATGCGGCAGTTTACGATATGGGTAATGGCGTTGGGGTCATCAGTACCACTGATTTCTTTATGCCCATTGTGGATGATCCCTTTGATTTTGGCCGAATTGCAGCCACCAATGCGATCAGTGATGTCTACGCTATGGGTGGCAAACCATTGATGGCAATTGCCATTCTCGGGTGGCCGATCAATCTGCTCGATGCGGAAGTTGCTCGGCAAGTGGTTGAGGGTGGTCGTCAGGCATGCAAAGACGCGGGTATTTTACTGGCTGGCGGCCATAGCATTGATGCGCCAGAACCGATCTTCGGGCTTGCTGTGACCGGGTCGGTGCCGCTCGATCAGCTTAAGCAAAATGATACCGCGACTGCAGGCAGCAAACTCTACCTTACTAAACCTTTAGGGGTGGGTATTCTGACAACAGCGCAAAAGAAAAAGCTGCTGCAACCTGAGCACGAAACAATCGCCCGGGATAGCATGTGCCAGTTGAATACGATTGGCGCTGAACTGTCAGTCATTAACGGGGTTTCGGCGATGACCGACGTTACCGGCTTTGGTTTGCTCGGACATCTGCTGGAATTGTGTGAAGGCAGCAATCTGTCCGCCTGTATCGATATGAGTAAAGTACCTGTAATCGCTGAGGCGGAACAATATCGCCAACAGGATTGCGTGCCCGGCGGTACTCTGCGTAACTACGACAGTTACGGTAAGCAGGTGGCTGAACTGGCGAAGGATGAACTGGAAATTTTGTGTGACCCGCAAACCAGCGGAGGATTACTGGTGGCGGTGGAACCTCATGCTGATGCAGATGTTCATGAGGTTGCCGTTCGCCATGGCTTACAGCTAGAGGCATTTGGTGAGCTGTCAGCCTATAAAACCGGGTTTCGGGTCGAGGTAAAAAGTCTATGAGCCAACATTCTAGCAAGCCATCAGGCTCGAGATCGTCAGGCTCCGGGCTAGCAGGTTCCAGGGCATCTGTTTCCAAGGCATCTGTTTCCAGGGAAAGTACAGCGGATTACCTCAGCCTGTTCCTCACCGATACGCCCATGATGGATGCTCGAGCTCCTGTGGAATTTGCTCAGGGTGCATTTCCTAACGCCAGCAACCTTCCATTACTTGATGATAAACAGCGCGAACTCATCGGCACCCGCTATAAAGAGGGGGGCGAAGACGCGGCGGTTGCCCTTGGCAACTCATTAGCTACGGATGAAATTCGAGCGGCCCGGCTGGCAAGTTGGAAGCAGTTCGTTGAGGCCAATCCGCAGGCATATCTTTACTGCTTTCGTGGTGGTCTTCGATCGCGTATTACCCAACAGTGGTTGGCTGAAGCGGGTTGTAGTGTGCCGTATATTGAAGGGGGCTATAAGGCGATGCGCCGCTTCCTGATTGACAGTATCGATGACGTTTCAGCTACTGCCAGTTTTATTGTGGTCGGTGGTTATACTGGCACCGGCAAGACACCGTTATTACAAGAAGTTGATAACAGTATTGACCTGGAATGTTTGGCAAATCACAAAGGTTCAAGTTTTGGTAAGCAAATTGGTGGTCAGCCGACCCAGATTAATTTCGAAAATAGTCTGGCTATTCGGATGCTCAAATTACGCGCGGCGGGTTTTGAGCAAATGGTAGTGGAAGATGAAAGCCGCATGGTTGGCCAATGTGGCTTGCCAGATTCTTTACAGAAGGCGATGTCAGCTGCCCAGGTCGTGGTGATAGAAGCATCGTTGGATGAACGGATTGAACGACTGCAAAAAGAGTATGTCGATGACATGCTCGAAGCCTATCTGGCTCATGCGGGTGAAATAACAGGCTATGAGCAGTTTGCCACCTATTTGCTCGATGCGATTGATGGTATTCGCCGCCGCCTGGGAGGTGAGCGTCACCAGCAGGTGCGCGGTGCCTTGCAAACCGCCCTGGCGAGTCATCAGATGTCGTCCGTATCGGGTATCTATAGAGATACCATTGCTCAGGTGCTGGAACAATATTACGATCCTATGTATGAGTATCAGCTGTCGCAGAAGCAACAACGTATAGAGTATCGTGGCAGTTATGAGCAGGTTGTTACTTACCTGCGCGAACGATGTTGATGGCCGGTAATTAAGATCCTGTAATTGTGTACTGGCCCTGATGCCAATTGCTCCCACCTTCGGCAAAAAACTACAGGCGTAATTCACGCATCCATCACGAATAACAGTTTTGAGGAAAATACATGAGTCACTCATGGAGCCCGTCCAGTTGGAGATCCTGCGCCATTAAACAGCAACCGAAGTATCCTGATGCTGCAGCGCTGCAATCGGTTGAAGATCAACTCAAAGTGTTTCCGCCGCTGGTCTTTGCGGGTGAAGCTCGTGATCTTAAAAGCCAGTTAGCGGAAGTGGCCGAGGGGCGGGCTTTTTTGTTGCAGGGCGGCGACTGTGCGGAGAGTTTTGCAGAGTTTAACTCCAATAACATTCGCGATACGTTCAAAGTGATGTTGCAGATGGCCGTTGTTCTGACGTTTGGTGCCAGTTGTCCTGTAGTCAAAGTGGGGCGTATGGCGGGGCAGTTTGCCAAGCCTCGGTCTGCTGATACTGAAACCATTAACGGAGTTGAACTACCGAGTTATCGTGGTGATATTGTCAACAGCATTGGCTTTGATGCTGTGTCTCGCACTCCTGACCCTCAACGCCTGCTACAAGCCTGTAATCAGTCTGCTGCTACCCTGAATTTATTGCGTGCTTTTTCCAAAGGCGGTATGGCCGATCTGCATCAGGTGCATCGCTGGAATCTTGATTTTATTCATAATCGTGCATTGAGTGAGCGCTATCAGAGCCTGGCAGATCGTATCGATGAAACACTCGGGTTCATGGCTGCCTGCGGAATGACGGCAGACAACACCAAAGCGATTCGTGAGACAACGCTTTATACCTCTCACGAAGCTCTGCTACTCAACTACGAACAAGCTTTCACGCGCCGGGATAGTTTAAGTGGTGACTGGTATGACTGTTCTGCGCATATGCTGTGGGTTGGCGACCGGACCCGTCAACTTGATTCAGCGCACGTGGAATTTCTCAGTGGGGTGCATAACCCTGTCGGAGTAAAAGTGGGGCCTTCCATTAGCGAAGATGAACTGTTGCAGTTAATTGCTCGGTTAAATCCCCATAATGAAGCCGGCCGCCTGAACCTGATAGTGCGTATGGGCGCCGATAACATCGGTGAACTTTTTCCTCCTTTACTCAGGGCTGTACAACGGGAGGGCGCTAAAGTGGTGTGGAGCAGTGACCCCATGCATGGCAATACCGTCAAGGCGGGCAATGGTTATAAAACCCGGCCTTTTGATCGAATCTTGCAGGAAGTTCGGGGCTTTTTTGATGTGCATCAGGCGGAAGGAAGTTACGCGGGTGGTTTGCATTTCGAGATGACGGGCCAGAACGTTACCGAGTGTATTGGAGGCAGTGGTTCCATTACTGAGGACAGTCTGGGGGATCGATATCACACACATTGTGATCCTCGATTGAATGCGGATCAGGCGCTGGAACTGGCATTCCTGATTGCAGAAACCCTGAAAGATTGCCGAAGTCAGTAGGCGCTATGAGCAAGTAATATGATTAGTAAAACGCGCGTGCTGAAAGCTGAGCCGTTTATACGCAGACTCAGCCGCGGAAAGTGTTGAGGATGTCAGGGCTTTCTATTGAGGCCGTAGCCCATCCATTTGTACAAATTGTCGTTCATAACATGTTCAGAATGGCCGTTTTCCAATGAATCGCTGATCCATTGACTCATTGCTTCAAGTGGCAACGTGCAAGTATTGGCTTTTGATATGCCAACGAACAGTTCAAAAGTGGCTATGTCCACGGGCATCTTTTCGAAGACACCTTCCATATTAAACAGGGAAACAAACAGGTCATCCTGTATTTGCGGAAAGATAGCATAATCAACCCGACCTACATTGAGCATTTTTAGCCCTTGTTGGGCATTCTGAATGCGAACAAGGTCGAGACGTTGTTCGGAGAAGGCTTCGAACTCTGCACCCAGATAGGTATCTTTAGATGCAACGCCCTTCAGCTTGATCAGGTCATCCCATTGGGTGATGTTGAGTTTACTGCGTTTGCGAGTAATGAGGTCATAGGTTTGGGTGTAAATGGCCGGTTCAATAAAGTCGGTATACTCTTCAGCAGCAGGTGTTCGTGCCATAGCAGGGTTTATATGGAATTTGCCTAGCCGAAAATCACGAATAACGCGATTGTTGCCTCCTTTGAAATCGGAGATAACCGTGATGTTATGTTCAGCCAGCATTTCACTAATAAGGTCAGGCGCAGAACCCAGGATAGAAAGGTAGTCCCCCCATACTACTGGTGGCAGGTTGGGGTGGCCGGAAAGTGTGATTTGCTGGCACTGTTCTGCGATCGCGTTAGAGCTTGCTAACACGGCGGTTAACATGATGATTCGGTAAATTTTTTGTTCCCACATATATTGCATTCCATAGCTGGGTGGACGCTAAAATATCCCCGGCGTGTTCTGATTCTGAGTACAAGACTATCACGGTCTCGTCAATGGTTAGAAGATAATTGGGGTTATAGATATAAATAAATAGACGCTATATTTACGGCATCTGGATGATAGCGTTTATCAAAATAGTTTACCCTTTGTGGCTCTATGCTTTTATGTGCATGAAATATATAACGTAAACATTTTCCTGAGCTATTTCAGTAAATATTCCGGTAAAGAGTAATGACTCATCGAACGGAGTCTTATGGTTACTACAGTTAAGAAAGAGCAATTTTATGGTCGTTTGTTGCAGCAAGTAGATGATCTATTAGGCGATGAGCGTGATGCCGTCGCGAATATGTCTAACCTTTCTGCGCTGTTATTTATGGAGATTGAATTTTTAAATTGGGCTGGTTTTCATCTGTTGCGCGATGAACAACGGGTAGTCGGTCCATTTCAGGGAAAGCCAGCCTGTGTTCGAATTGATCTTGGGAAAGGCGTTTGTGGTACTGCAGCGCTCAGCCAGAAACCCCGGTTAGTGGAAGATGAAGTCGGAGGCCAAGCGGTCTTAGGAAGACAA
>JAUXFT010000211.1 GCA_030622755.1 Aestuariirhabdus sp.
AGCTTAGTTCAGGAACTTTTAATCAGAAGCTACAAACAGGAACTTGAATCAGGAAAATGAGGCACGCATAAAATTCACAACAAGAAATCGTATAACTTCTCTACAGCAGAAAAATAAACCCTCTCATAATCGATGAAATACTTGTGAAAAACCCCACCCGGAATAGCTAGCCAGAACACGATATAACTCTCTGGCTGAGTACCCGGCAGGAAAGCGCTCCAGCCGTAGAGGACACAATCAGGCCATCAGGCATCAATTGATGGCCCACGCTCCTCCATCACTACCTAGGCTGAATAACCAGCGGCCATAGAATACCAATCCATACCAGCTTTCCCCAGTCGGAATAATTAAACGGTCTTGGGTGCAAATTACAATGCTGCTCCAGATACCCTAAGCCAATACCAAACCAGGCACTGACCAGAAAGCTCACTACATGATTGCCAATGAGACTACCAAACTGCCAGGCCGCGGTAGCAACCAATGCATAGATACCCGGATAACCGAGATAACGAACCAACAAATAACGAAGGAGTAGGTTGCTCATAATCTGTACCTGTTTTTTGGGGCTTCTCTCGACCATATCAGGAGTCTGTCGGACTTAGGGTTGCCCTACTGCGAAAAATCCGGATTTGGTCATTTTCTATGCTCTCTTTTGTTAAATAGAGTGTTTAATAGAATGACTATTCGCCTCAAAAGAGTCTAAAAACTGCCTCAAAACGGTCTTTCTCTCGTAACGAGCACCTATGTCAGACAGGCTCCTGACAAGAAAACGCAGGGCGCCAATTACTTAAAACGGCATGAACCCCTTCCATAAACTGCTTGTACATGACTATTTTTTCTCCTGTTTTTCGAAAACTTAATCACCATTAAGAAATTTAATCCATTGATTCATATGGCATTTCTACAAAACAACGGTGCTTTGCTAGTAGAGCAATAGCTGTCAAAAAAAACACCCTTTACTTACTTTTAGCAATATTCGACTTTAGTCTTATGTGATAAAAATCTGAGCAGAAAGAATTAATTCTCTAAATAGCAACAATGACAAAATCACGCTCCATAATGATCGGCTAAACTCAACTTATTATCCGAAACCGCCGTTATCAAGGGAGATGCTCAATGGCTATCGGGGAGGGGTTCCATAATTACTACGAGCAGCTGGTGGTAAATGACTTGCAGCATCGCTTTGCTGATCAAGCGGAGCTTGCGACCTTATTTACAGATATAGCCTGTGTCGCACTCAACCACTTGCCGCCGCGTTATATCCATTTTGATATTGATATGGCGTATTACATGTCACCGGAAGAAAAACTGGAGATGAACGAAAAAGTCGAAAATGCCGTCAATTATGCGGTGGACTTTGTCGTCACAAAACAGCCGGGCCTTTCAAGTTAAAAAAAGCAATTTAACGAAAGGAAGCTAAAGGAAGCAAACTAAAGGAGACGCTTTAAAATAACGAATTTCTTGCCCGGAAAAAAACCAAACAAACAAGGCACAAACAAACATCGTTTGATTTGTGCCTTGTCAATCAGCCAATCAGCCAATAATTACTGGACGTTAACGTCGACGGTTTTTGCTGCGGCCGCTATTTTCGCTTTCCATTCCTTCGGACCCGTTTCATGGACCGAAGTACCGTTAACATCAACAGCTACGGTTACCGGCATATCCTGCACGTCAAATTCATAGATCGCCTCCATACCCAACTCTGGGAAAGCAACCACCTCGGCATGCTTGATTGATTTAGCCACCAGATAGGCGGCTCCACCCACAGCCATTAAATAAGTCGCCTTAAAATCTTTAATGGCTTCTATGGCGACGGGTCCACGTTCCGATTTCCCGATCATGCCCATTAAGCCCGTCTGCTCCAGCATTGCCCGCGTAAACTTATCCATTCGTGTCGCTGTAGTCGGTCCGGCTGGCCCCATAACTTCATCTCGCACAGGATCAACCGGTCCAACATAATAAATGAAACGATCGCGCAGGCTTACCGGTAACTCCTCGCCTTTGGACAACATATCTGTCATGCGCTTATGAGCAGCATCTCGCCCAGTCAGCATTTTGCCACGTAGTAGCAAGGTTTCACCAGGCTGCCATTGCGCCATCTCTTCCCGAGTTACCGTATCAAGGTTAACAGTGCGTGCGGTTGGCCCTGCATCCCAGGTTATCTCTGGCCATTCGTCCAGACTCGGGGCTTTCTGCAACGACGGTCCTGAACCATCGAGTTCAAAATGCGCATGACGCGTCGCGGCGCAGTTTGGAATCATGGTCACCGGCAAAGACGCTGCATGGGTCGGGTAATCCCTGATCTTTACGTCAAGCACCGTGGTTAATCCACCCAGACCTTGAGCTCCGATACCCAGATCATTCACTTTATCCATAATCTCGAGTCGCAGCTCTTCAATGCGGTTGCTTGGTCCACGCTCACGCAGTTCATGAATATCTACCGGGTCCATTAATGATTCTTTAGCTAATATCGCAGATTTTTCAGCAGTACCGCCGATACCAAGACCCAGCATTCCCGGCGGGCACCAACCTGCTCCCATGGTAGGAACCGTTTTAACGACCCAATCAACAATACTGTCACTCGGGTTCAACATGACCATTTTCGATTTATTTTCAGAACCACCACCCTTCGCGGCAATCTGCACATCCACTTTATTGCCAGCCACCAGCTCGATATGAATGACCGCAGGTGTATTATCTTTGGTGTTTGTTCTTGCGCCGGCAGGATCTGCCAAAATAGACGCTCGCAACACATTATCCGGGTGCGTATAAGCACGACGCACGCCCTCGTTAATCATTTCGTTCACAGTCAATTCAGAATCCCAGCGTACATCCATACCGATTTTCAAAAATACCGTGACGATACCGGTATCCTGACAGATCGGCCAATGACCCTCCGCACACATCCGTGAGTTGATCAGAATCTGCGCCATCGCATCCTTGGCCGCTTTGGACTCCTCTCGTTCATAGGCTGCATGAACCGCATGAATAAAATCTAACGGGTGGTAATAGGAGATAAATTGCAAAGCATCAGCAACACTATCTACAAAATCATCTTGGCGAATCACTGTCATGATCACGAGCTCCTTAAATTACAAATCGGGTACAAACCAGATATAAACCAGATATAAACCAGATATAAACCAGATATAAACCAGATATAAACCAGAGTGCAATGGCTGACCGCAAGCGTTATAAACATCTATGAGAATAACGCCTTGTGGCAACGGGTTTTTGATTATATTTGAGCCGCACTATAACACCTTTAGCGCCTTTATATGAGCGCACTCTGCCTCGAACCAGTGTTTTCAAAGCGCTTTCTCGGTTACTGCATACTACATGCAGTACACTAATCCCAAAACTACTGGCACAACTAATTTCTATATGTCGCAAATCACCTTTGAAGGTCAATCAATTCTCCATAAACCCAACGAAAACTTGCTGAAATGCCTGATTCGCGCCAACTCAAAACCTCCATACTCCTGTCGAGCAGGGCTGTGTCATAGCTGCCTTCTTCAAAGTATTTCTGGATCCATACCGGCAAACGCACAAACAGGGTTAACGGAATCCCAGCGTAAACAGCGACTGCTTCTCGCCTGCCAATGTCAGCCCGATGGGGATATGGAGATCCGTCGCCCCCTCAAAGAGCACAGCAAAACCGATGCGGTAATATGCAGCCTGAAAGCCCTGAACCCGGACATCATGGAGTTGCAACTTTCTCCACAGACACCTGTTCGCTACCACGCAGGTCAACACATCGGGGGATGGCGCGGGTCTGATATTCAACGCCGCTATTCACTTGCCAGCGTCCCCGGTATCGACTCGGAGCTGCACCTGCACATCCAGTTACTAAAAGGCGGTCAGTTCAGTGAATGGGCTCATCACAGCGCTCGAGTTGGTGACATTATTAAAATTTCGGCGCCACAAGGTGACTGTTTCTACCACCCCTCATTTGGTCGTCGCCCACTGTTACTTATCGGGTCAAGATCTGGACTGGGGCCTCTTTACGGGATACTCCGAGATGCATTGGGACAGCAGCATAAGGCACCGATCGTGCTGTTCCATCGTGGCAATACAGATCAAGAACTCTATCTGCAACAGGAACTAAAGCAGCTGGCCTCCAGGCATAACAACTTCAGCTACCGGCCCATAATCGGTGATGACAACAACCTTCAGGAAGCAATCAATTCGACATTAACCAAACCCGATAGTCTGCGCATGCAGGCTTTTATCTGTGGATCCCCCTCGCTGGTGCAAAATGTGAACCAGCTCCTGTTAGAGAATAGTGTCCCGGAAACTAAAATTCTTGCCGATAGCTTCAGCCCATTTATTAGATAGAGCAACAGCAACGGATCACACAAATTTTTTAATTGACCTATCCACTAATTATTCATACTCTCTGGAAAAACGAGGAGACCTGACAGTGAACAATCCAATTCTTTGCACCACTGAAGACGGCATCATGCATATACGCATGAACCGTCCAGAGAAAAAAAACGCACTGACCCACGAAATGTACAGTCTCATGGCAGATGCCATCGAACAGGCTGACAATGCAGCCGACATTCGGGTCACCCTGATTTCAGGAAGCGACGAGTGCTTTACCAGTGGCAACGATGTCATGGACTTCATGGAAAATCCGCCATCAGGAGAAGACGCTCCGGTATTTCGCCTGCTCAGACTGATATCTACTGCGCAGAAACCCATTATTGCAGCGGTCAATGGCCCTGCGGTCGGTATCGGCACAACCATGCTACTGCATTGCGATCTGGCGTATGCTGGCGACAACGCTATGCTACAGATGCCATTTGTGAATCTGGCACTATGCCCTGAGGCTGCATCCAGCTTACTGGTACCACAAATGATCGGACAGCGAAAAGCCGCTGAATTGCTGCTTTTAGGCGAGAAAATGGATGCGAAAACTGCTTGCGAACTCGGCTTTATTAATCGTGTTGTTAGCTCAGATCAATGTTTGCCTACGGCTCTTGAGGCAGCACAAAAAATCGCTAAATTAGCGCCATCATCTGTACGTTTAACTAAACGACTCATGAAAGAAAACCAGGCTCAGCAGGTCACCGATGTCATCAGTACTGAAGCGGTTGAATTTGGCAAACGCCTCACATCTGAAGAAGCCCAGGAGGCCTTTCAGGCATTCCTGCAAAAGCGCCCTGCAGATTTCAGCCGTTTTGAATAAGAAGTCGGAGGCC